>JANOKW010000388.1:0-6943 GCA_031419475.1 Hyphomicrobium sp.
CTCGCGCCCGCGTGAGGCCGGAGGAGGCGAAAGCTTCCCTGCGAGCGTGCGTGCCGGAGCAAAAACGCCTGCCGCTGACGAAAAAACATCGCCACAGCCCGCCAATCGTCAAACACAAGCGTTGCTCAGAGGTTCCCTAGAAAAAGGGGTATCGAAGATGCAGCCTTCTTTAGTGTACTGATAGTATACTCGTCAGCTCCGTGGCTCATTGCTGTCGCCTTACCAATTCACTCTTTACTACGGTCTGGCACTACCTTCTCCCCCGCACTCTGCTCGCGCACACCCAACGCTTCCGCAAGCCTCGCCTTTGCCGATCCCGGTTGCAAGGGTTTTTGCTGGCTTTCGTGCGGCACCCAAGCCGTCAGCGTGATGATTTCGAACGTCGCCGGAATGCGGCCATCGGGGAGAGCGAAGCGCTCGCTGTAAACTTCGGCTGCCCGAAAAAGAAGTTTGCGTGTCACTGGAACACGGCGACGGGCGGTTAGAACATTACTCGCGCCCATGGCCTTGATCTCGTGCATCAGATTGAGCGGCGAGGCATACGTCGCATGCACGATGTCGGTATCGGCGACGGGCAATGCAAACCCAGCGCGTTGCAGAAGGCCGCCCAAATCGCGCACGTCGGCAAAGGGTGCGACACGCGGAGAAGCGCCACCTGACACCTCATCTTCGGCAATGAGCCAGGCTTCGCGCAGCTCTTTCAGAGTTTCGCCGCCGAGAAGCGCGCCCAGGAACAATCCGTCAGGTTTCAAGGCGCGCCGGATTTGCACAAGTGCGCCTGGCAAATCATTGACGTGATGCAGAGCGAGCCCCGAGACGGCGAGATCGAGTGACGCTGGCGCGAAAGGCAGCGCTTCCTCGTCGGCAACGATGCGCGCCCGTGTTTTACCACCACTAGCGATGAGCGGAGTCCCCCTCCCCTCAGGGGAGGGGTTAGGGGTGGGGTGTTGAGCTTGGCGAGATGAGTCTTTGCTGGTCTGAACTTGCGGCGCGTTCTCGTGATTCACTTCCGCGACTGGTCGCGCTGTGTTACCCCCACCCCCACCCCCAACCCCACCCCGCAAGGGGGAGGGGAGCCTTGTTTCACCGTCTGTTTCCTGCGTTTGGCCCAACACAAATGCCGGATCCATCTCAATCATGCTGCCAATTGAGGGCAGTGCCAGTAGCCGCTCGGTCAACACGCCGTGATGGGCTCCAATGTTGGCGGCCACGGGGAACTCACGGCGCACGAGCGATAGCCGCTCGGCGAAGTCGTCCGCCACGCGCTGCAACAGAAAATCATGGCGCGCGGCGTGAGCCGCTACACGCTGGCGGCGGCGGCGCAACAAGGGCCGGTCAAAAATGGTGTGCTCTGACGCCATGTAGGATCACTATCAGCACCTCGCACAACGATCCACACTGCTCTATGTTGGCTCGATGAGCCGAGGCGAAACTATTGTCGGCGAAGCCAACCCGGACGAGCGCAGCGACGCGCCTTCCGGCACGAAATGGACGTCGCGTGTCTTCGCAAAGACCAAAGGGTATTATACCTCGCTCCTCGACGTGTTCCTGCCGCCGGTGTGCTTAGGGTGTGAAGTGCGGCTCGACGCCCACAATGCGCTGTGCCCGGCTTGCTGGCGCACAATCGACTTCATCCGCCCACCGCTCTGTGACCGCCTCGGCATTCCCATGCCCTACGATACGGGCGGGCCGATGCTGTCGGCCGCAGCTGTCGCCGATCCGCCCAACTACGACCGGGCGCGAGCTGTCGCGCGCTATGACGGCTTGATGCGCGACCTCATCCATGACTTCAAATTTCGCGATAGCCACGATGCCCGCGCACTGTTCGGCCGCTGGTTGAGCGAAGCAGGCACGGCGCTCATTGCCGAGTGCGACGTGATCGTTCCCGTGCCGCTGGCACGCTGGAGATTATTGACCCGGCGTTTCAATCAATCGCAAATCTTGGCCGCTGAAATCTCGAAACGGACAGGCAAGCCAGTCGCGCCGTTCTCACTGCTGCGGGTGCGCACCACGAAAAACCAGGTTGGCCTCAGCCGGACTGAGCGGCGGCGCAACGTAGCTGGCGCGTTTGCGGTCGCACCCAGTCAATTGGCCAGCGTAGCCGGAAAGGCCGTGCTCTTGATCGACGATGTAATCACCACGGGCGCAACAGCCTCGTCTGCCGCCAGGGCTTTAAAAAAGGCCGGCGCCGCCAGGGTCGACGTGCTGGCTTTGGCGCTCGCGGGGGATACCGCCGTCATTCCGTAGGTTTCCCCCGATTTTGGCGCATAGCTGCGTTGCGCGGTTGCGGCATAGAACCACAATTTGTGCCTCAAATCTTGCACGAAGCTCTGAAACGATTAGGCTGCAATTCATTGATTCCGCGCGTCCGGAGGTCAGCGACCAGCTATGTCATCAATCAGGCCGAAGGTCACTGTCTATACTGCAGGACATTGCTGTTATTGCCATATGGCCAAGCAGCTGCTGCGCCAGAAGGGTGCCGACTTCGAGGAAATCGATGTCAGCGGCCGTAGTGACATCCGTGAGACGCTGCGTCAGAAAACCGGCGGCCGGAGCACGGTGCCGCAAATCTGGATAGGCGACAAACACGTCGGAGGCTGCGATGATCTGCTTGCTCTCGACCGGGCAGGCGGACTGGATGCCCTGCTCGCGTCATAACCCGCGAGTTGTCATCAATGACTTCAAATTCAAGTCCGACCCAATTCAAGGCCGCGCTCGTGCAGATGTGCTCGGGGCGAGATGTAGCAAAGAACGTCGCTGATGCGTCAAATCTAATCCGCCTGGCCGCGTCCCACGGGGCCAGTTATATACAGACTCCCGAATGCACGACATTGATGGAACTTGAAAAGCCGCGGCTTCTCGCTGCCCTTGAGCCTGAAAGTAATAACACGGCGCTTCAGAAATTCAGTGATCTCGCGCGCGATCTCAAAAAGTGGCTGCACATCGGCTCGATGGCCCTCAAGGCAGAAGATGGGCGCTTTGCGAACCGCTCGTTCGTCTTTTCGCCCGATGGCGCGGTTGCCGCTCGTTACGACAAGATCCACATGTTCGACGTCGATTTGGGCAATGGCGAAGTCTACCGCGAGAGCGCACGTTATGTCCCCGGCACCCAGGCGGTGATTGCCGATTTGCCGTGGGGGCCGCTGGGACTGACGATCTGTTACGACCTGCGCTTCCCAGCGCTTCATCGCGCGCTCGCCCAAGGTGGCGCCAAATTCCTGGCCGTTCCCGCCGCGTTCACACGCGTCACAGGTAAAGCACACTGGCACACTTTGTTAATGGCTCGGGCCATTGAAACCCAGTCGTTCGTGTTTGCGGCGGCCCAGGGGGGTCTGCATGAGAACGGCCGGGAGACGTTTGGTCACAGCCTGATCATCTCGCCTTGGGGCAAAAAACTCGCCGAGGCCGGTGTTGAACCTGGCGTCATTACTGCCGATATTGATTTAGAGGAACTGAGCGAAGCAAGGCGCCGGGTGCCGTCGCTCATTCATGATCGGCCGTTTGAAGTTGTCCGTGCCGGTAAGACGCGCACGTGAGGTTGGCACATATCAGAAGCGGCCCGAGCGAGACATGGCCGATAAGACACGGCCCATGAAATACGGCCCCGAGAGACAAGACTCATGATCAAATACAGTCTTGGGTGCAACAACCAGCACAGCTTTGAAGCTTGGTTTCGCTCAGGCGATGCCTTTGACCGACAAGCCAGTCGGCAGCTCGTTGTCTGCCCGGAGTGCGGCACAACCAGCATTACAAAACGGCCCATGGCCCCGGCCGTGTTAAGGCGCGCATCAGCGAAATCCCAAGCAGCAGCTGCCTCAGAGCCGATGCGGGTGCCATCAATGGCTGACCTGCGCAAGCTCAGAAGCGAGATTTTGGCCAAGTCGGAGAATGTGGGCGCCGGGTTTGCCAAGGAAGCCCGGAATATTCACTTCGGCGAAGCTGAGGCAAGGACGATTCATGGGAAATCGTCGCGGGAAGAAGCACGCGCGCTCATTGAAGATGGTGTGCCGTTTGGCCTAATCCCGCCTTTGCCTGAAGATCAGAATTAGCAGCTTGGCGCCGCTGCATTAGGTCTTCGATATCTCCAACAACGTGTACAAATCTGCCGCAACTACTCAAGTAAATCTAAGATGCGTTTTATTGAAATTTTAGCGCTGAAATGTGTACTGCGGCAGTCTTGTCGCGCGTTCAACACGCCCAGTGTTATCGGCTTGTCGCACAGGACAGCGAAGGTCGTCAGGCGCCTAATATCGACCACAGCAGGAGGCTCCGCTGGCTCACTCGACATCGCAGGAACTGAAAAATTCTGAAGACTGTGGCTCGAACAACAGTTCCAACGCCGCGCTTGGCGACATCATTGCCGCGCGACTTAACCGGCGCGATTTCGCCCGCGGCATGACCGCCGCAGCAGCTGCCGGAACCATGCTCGCAACACGCGTCTACGCCGCTGAGACCGGCTCGCCAAATCGTGCATTTTCATTCGAAGAACTCGACGCCGGATCCGACGCCACGCACCACGTTGCCCCTGGTTACGAAGCCAACGTGCTCGTCCGTTGGGGCGACAAGGTTTTGAGTGGCGCGCCCGCGTTCGATCCCGCTCTCCAGACCGCCGCCGCGCAGTCACAGCAGTTCGGTTACAACAACGATTTTCTGGGCTACTTCCCAATCGACGGCCGAAGCGATCTCGGCTTGCTGGTCGTCAATCATGAGTACACGATCGAAGAATTGATGTTTCCTGGCATTGAACGCCAGGACAAAGAGGCGCGGTTCAGCACGATGACCGAGGAACTCGTTGCCATCGAAATGGCGGCGCATGGCGGCTCGGTTCGGGAGATAGAGCGCGTTGAGGGCAAGTGGCGCGTGATCGGAAACAGCCTGTACGCGCGCCGCATCACAGCTTTGACACACATGCGCATCTCAGGTCCTGCTGCTGGTCACGCGAAAATGGTTACAAGCGCGAACCCCGATGGCAAGCAAGTCATCGGAATGCTGAACAACTGCGCGGGCGCCATCACGCCCTGGGGCACGTGGCTGACCTGCGAAGAGAATTTCAACGGCTATTTCATGCCAAAGAGCGCAGTTGCGTCCCATCCCGACGCCGCTGCGTTGAAACGCTATGGTGTTCCGGTTGAGTGGTATGGTTGGGCGAAGTTCCACGACCGCTTCGATATTGGCAAGGAACCAAACGAACCAAACCGTTTCGGCTGGGTTGTGGAGATCGATCCCTTTGACCCCAACTCCACCCCTGTAAAACGCACCGCGCTCGGGCGTTTCAAACACGAGGGTGCTGGCAACATCGTCAACAAGGACGGACGGTTTGTCGTCTATCAGGGTGACGACGAGCGCTTCGACTATGTCTATAAATTTGTCACCGAAGCTAAAATCGATTCGGAAAATCCCATCGCTAACAAGGACATCCTCGATGCAGGGACGCTCTCTGTGGCGCGCTTCGAAGCAGATGGAACCGGACGCTGGTTGCCGCTCGTCTTCGGCACTGGCCCGTTGAAGCCGGAGCTCGGATTTAACAATCAGGGCGACGTCGTGATCTTTGCGCGTCAGGCAGCCGATTTGTTGGGCGCGACGAGAATGGACCGGCCCGAAGATGTGGATGTCAATCCGAAGACCAATAAGGTCTACGTAATTCTGACCAATAACAATAAGCGCAAAGCTAGTGAAGCCGATGCCGCCAACCCACGAGCAGAAAATTCATTTGGCCACCTTATCGAAATGACCCCCGATGACGGCGACCATGCAGCCGAGCGCTTTACCTGGGACATCTTGCTCAGGTGCGGCGATCCGGCCATCGCCGCAGTTGGAGCAACATTCAATCCCTTGACCAGCGCCAACGGCTGGTTCGGCATGCCCGACAACTGCGCCATCGACGCATTGGGGCGGCTCTGGGTCGCAACCGATGGAAATACGGCGCGCAGCACCGGCCGGACAGACGGCATCTGGGCGGTTGAGACTGAGGGCGGGGCTCGGAGCCTCTCAAAGCTGTTTTACCGCGTTCCCGTTGGGGCAGAGTTGTGCGGGCCCTGTTTTACGCCCGACCTAGAAACACTGTTCGTGGCTGTCCAACACCCCGGCGACACGGACGAAACCGACCCTGTCGCGCCGCCGGCCCGATATGACGCCCCCCTGACGCGCTGGCCCGACTTCGATCCCCAAATGCCGCCCCGGCCTTCAGTGGTGGCTATTACCCGTAAAGGCGGCGGAAGAATCGGAGTTTAGAGGCTCGAATTCGCAGCATCGTTAATCACGGCTTGTGGGAAGGGCGGTCAGGGGCAAAATGACGGTTGCCCGCCTACCTCATTGCAGTGCAAACATAACTCCTGCCGGGCCCAACCGCCCGTTTCCGGAGATGCTTCAGCCGATGACGACAAACGTGACCGAGCTTGACACAATGAAACATGCCTCGTCCCGCAAACGCGGCGACGTGCGCCACGATTGGACCAGGGACCAGGCGCTGGTGCATTATGAGCAGCCGCTGATGGAACTGCTGTTTCGCGCGCATACGGTGCATCGCCAGTCGTTTGATCCCAACAAAATTCAAAGGAGCCGCCTGCTCTCGATCAAGACCGGCGGCTGCGTTGAAGATTGCGGCTATTGCAGCCAATCGGCGCATCATGCCTCGGGCCTCAAAGCCTCGAAACTCATGGAAGTCGAGCGCGTCATCGCGGAAGCAAAGAACGCCAAGGATGCTGGCGCCACGCGTTACTGCATGGGTGCCGCCTGGCGCAGCCCGAAGGCGCGCGACATGGAATCAGTGGTCGCAATGGTTGAAGGCGTCAAGGCTTTGGGCATGGAAACCTGCATGACGCTCGGCATGCTCTCGGACGACGACATCGCCAAGCTCTCGCACGCCGGACTAGACTACTACAATCACAACGTTGATACCTCGGAAGCCTACTACACCAAGGTCATCACCACGCGCACCTATGCC
>JANOKW010000389.1:0-7423 GCA_031419475.1 Hyphomicrobium sp.
CGGCTTGCGGTACCGAAACACGCTTTCGACCGGCTATATAGCAGGCTCAGTGATACTCGCCACAAGGGGTGAGGTCAGCGGTGTGGATAGACGGCTGAATAGCGGGCCTGATGTCCAAGTGCCACTGTTCTGTAGAAGCAACACACCGAGACTGGGGTGGTATTACTCAAGGTGAGGCTCCAAGTGCCGCCAACCGTTGCCAGGTTCAAGCGCAGGGCCTTGCTCTAGAATTTCGGCAAGTTACGCCAAATCGCGATCTCGATTTCCAGGCGGCGCCAAACAACTACGTAGTTCATCAGCGATGCCATCATGAGGGCGATGGAGGTGGAAGCCGCCGCCCCGATGAGACCCCAGGTGGGAACAAGCGCAAAGTTGAGGGCAATGTTCACCACAGCGCTTGCAAACAACACCGTGGCGCAGAGGGCCTGCTCGCCAAGCATGTTGAGAAGAAATTCTGCGGGTCCCATAGACGACCTGAACAGGAACCCGACTACGAGAATGCACATGACAGGGTAGCCGCTCTCAAATTGCGGACCAAAGAGCCACAAGAGTGGCTTGCCGAGAGCCAGGATGATGACCGCTCCGGCAAGTGAAGGCCAGAACGTCCAATTGACGGCGTCTTTGACGAAGGCGCGCAGGTTTTCCTTGTCGCCGCGCGCATTCAGAGCGGCGAATCGATTGGCCACAGCGCTGCCGACGGCGTAATGGACGAACATGATCAGAGCCATTGTTTTCCCGGCCGCGAAATAAATGGCGACATCCATGGGCGTCATGTATCGCGAAATGACGAGGATGTCGGTGTTCTGCAACATCAGCTCGGACGCCAGGATCACCAGCATCGGAAGCGAAGCTTTTATCCACGGCCCGAAAGAATACGAATACGCGCCGGCTGGAATGACCTCCTTGAGGCGCTTGTTGATGATCAGTGTTTGAACTAGGCCTGAGCCCCAGGTCGCAACGATGGCGGCAGCGGCGGCGGTTGTTGCTTCCATGGGCAGACCGGCTGCGTGGGCCGCAAACATGGAAGCCAAGACGAGAATTGGCCGCAGGACGTAGGGCGGCATCAAGGCCAGACCCATCCAAGCGTTGCCGCGACCAATGCCGTCTTGCACATCCGTCAGTGCAAAAAGCGGCACGCAAATCAGTGCGAGATACATCGGCAGGACAAAGTGGTTTTGCATGTAGGGCTTGAAGAGCCAGATGCCGGCGACGCCAAGCAACATGATCAATGTTCCAGATCCAAGTGCAATCAGCCGTGCGCCCCGGATCAAGCCGCGGAGTTTGTCCATGTCTCCGCTTTCGCGATAGACAGGAGTGAGGCGGATCGCCGTTACATTCAGGCCGAGGTGCGATAGGCCGCCGAGTATCAGAACCCACGTCCAAACAAAGACGTAGATTCCGTACTGAAATCCGCCCATCCAGCGGGCGAGCACGATCTGAGACAGATACAGAAGACCGGCGCTGAGGCAGCGCACACCAAAAGCGACAATGGCATTGCGCTGGGTTTTTTCCCGCTCGCCCTGAGACGACATCAAGTTGGCAGTCTGCGCAAGAATGCTGGCGACGATGCCTTGAGGTGTGGCGTCCGGATTGTCGTCGGCAACATCAAACGCTTCAGCGGCGTCAGGTTTCTTTTCCTGACGCGGGGAATTATTCGGGTGCAGCCGATGAACTGTGGCGGACTTCATGGGCTGCACTGCTTTCCTGTCGCTATCGGCGTCGTTCAATGTTGATCGAGCCGCGCCCGCTCCCGGTTGCGAACCAGTTCGGCGACACCCGACCAAGCCCAGGCCCTGCCGGCATCACCTTTTTCGCAATGATAACTCGCGAAAAACTCGGCGATCTCGGCGGCAAAGTATCCGTGCCGACCTTCTAGCACTTCGGCCATGAAGCAAACATCTCCCGGTGTTGGGGTGGCGTCTTCGTCCGGGTGCCAGGTTGCAGTCATTGCAAAGTCCTATTGACGCGTTAACATTCAATGTATGGACGGCTGCAAAGCAAGTTCGGCGCCACGCCGGGGAATGGTTCTGCCGGAGTGCCTAGTGGCTGCGTAAGTTAGAGTTAATTTGCAGCGGTCTTTTGGCAACTCTTGGCTGCAAAGGAGGCCGCCGTGAGAAGTAGCGCTTCAAGCCTCATAGGAGGCGTTCTGGCCGTTTTGGCTGCTCAGGCAGGGTCAGGGCTTGGCTTCCAAACACACGCCCCAGAGGGCGCGCAGAGCGCCGCTATTGCGGGCGAGTTAGACGTCGCCGTCCGGGCTAGCCCGTCGTTAGATGACGACACAGGTGGTAACCATGACGCCGATCCGCCCCCTTCCAAGGACGAGGCACCGTCCAGGGATGAAACACCTCAATTGGATGATCGCGAGGATCCGCCGCCCGGCGGCTGCATCTTTGATCGCAAGCCACTTCAATTGATGGTGTGAATTTCGCCGGGGCCAAAATCAACCAGTCAGTTCAACCAGTCAGGTCAACCACCCAGGCTCGGCAATCTGGGCGGTGGCTATTGGGGCGTTCTGATTGACGCAGCAGCCTTAGGTGCGGCCGTCGTTGTTGTGGCTTCCGAACCCAACTGTGTTCCCTTCAGTGCCGGCCGCGCTTGCTGAGTATCACCTTTTTTTTTTTTGAGTTCGCCTTGACCGCTGCCACCTTAGCCTTGAGAGACTTCGTGCGGCCCGCAATGTTTGCACGATTGGCGCGCCGCCGGCCGTTTCCGCAATCCCACGACAGAACATTTTCACGGACGCTGATCGCCGGCTTCGCAGCGGGATCGACGGCCATGGAGTCGATGCTTGTCTGATTGAATAGTTCTTTCCAGCCATAGTTCTGGAACCCGTGCTCCAGCAAGCTCGCGGCGCGAATGGCGCGTTCGTTTCCTGATGACTCACCGAGGACGACGGCCATCAACTTGCGCCCATCTCTAGTCGCGCTGGCCACCACGTTGAACCCGGAGTCGCAGGTAAAACCGGTCTTCAGTCCATCGGCGCCCGGGAATGTCTTCAGCAGCGCGTTGTGGCTGCCGAGGCGTCTTTTGCCGAGGCGCATATCGGGCGCGGACCAATAGTGTGCGTGTCCGGGATATTCGTTGACAACGGCGCGCGCGAGTTTTGCAAGGTCTCGAGCGGTGGTCACTTGCGCTGGGTCCGGCAATCCATTGGTGTTGACGAAATTGGTGCGGGTCATACCGAGCCGCTTGGCCGTCGCATTCATTTTTTGCACGAATGCCGTTTCCGACCCGGCAATTGCTTCTCCAAGCATGACGGTTACGTCGTTGGCCGATTTCACGATGACCGCTTGAAGGGCCAGGTCGACACTCAACTCGCCGCCAACTGGAAGTCCGACTTTGCTAGGGGGCTGAAGTGTCGCAACCAGTGAACAGGTCACCTTATCGTCGATCTTGAGCTTGCCTTCCTTCAGCGCTTCGAACGCCAAATAGGCTGTCATGATCTTGGTTAGGGACGCGGGATGCCAGTGGTTGTCCGCGTCCTCCGAATAGAGAACCTTACCGTTCGACGCTTCAAACAACAGTGCTGGGCCAGCCGTTGCGGGCAAAGTATTGCCGAACATGCCGGTTGAAATGGCGATGCCCGACACAAGAGCCGAAAAAATCTTCCCATTAGGCCGCATACAACATCCCCGGAGAATATTCCTTGTTCGGATACCACATTCCGCCAGAATGCGGCAATCGAGCGGTCAGTAGATGCGTCGTTATGATGAATGGGTGTGGCTTGCCCATCTCTGAGGAGCTCACGTGAGAAGTCCTCGCCGCGCCGAAGTCCAAAAAATGGTGCCTCTGGAGGGACTCGAACCCCCACACCCTTGCGAATAGCAGATTTTGAGTCTGCCGCGTCTACCGTTCCGCCACAGAGGCTTCAGTCAAACCGAAGGGCCTTCTATAGTGCGCCGGGGGGCGCCGTCAACGCGGGCGATTTGCCGGCAATCCAATTGTCCGGGTCATGAAGATCACGCCGCTTTGGCGTTGCTGTCCACCAGCCGCACGATGTCGGCCATGATGTCGTTCAATTGGAAATCCTTGGGGGTATAGACGGCCGCCACGCCGAAGCTCTTGAGTGTCTTGGCATCTGCAGGCGGGATGATACCGCCCACGACAACCGGAATGTCCTCAAGGCCCTCTTTGCGCATACGCTCCATCACGTCCTTGACGAGCGGAACGTGACTGCCCGACAGGATCGAAAGGCCGACGCAATGGACGGCTTCGTCAACCGCTGCGCGCACGATTTGGGCGGGCGTCAGCCGAATGCCTTCGTAGACGACTTCCATGCCGCAATCGCGGGCACGTACTGCGATCTGCTCCGCGCCATTCGAATGTCCGTCGAGGCCAGGTTTGCCGACCAAGAACTTAATGCGGCGGCCGAGCCTGTTTGAAACCGCGTCAACATGCGTCCGCACAGCGTCGAGTCCGGCGCCGTCGCGCTGCACGGCTGCCTGCGACACGCCGGTTGGTGCGCGATATTCGCCGAAGATCTTGCGCAATAGCCCGCCCCACTCACCGGTCGTCACGCCCGCTTTGGCGCAAGCGATGGACGGTTCCATCACATTACGGCCTTCCTTGGCGGCACGTTCGAGGTCGCCTAATGCCGCCTTCACCTGCTTATCGTCGCGGGCGGCGCGCCAGGCTTTGAGGCGCTCGATTTGCTCGGCTTCGACCGCAGGATCGACAACGAGGATGGAATCCGTTCCAGCTGACAGCGGAGACGCTTCCGTTTCCGTCCATCTATTCACGCCGACTACAATCTGTTCGCCGGTCTCGATCCCGCGCAAACGGTTCGTATTGCTCTCCACAAGGCGGCGCTTCATGTAATCGATGGCGGCAACGGCGCCGCCCATCTTTTCAATCGTTGCGAGTTCGGCCGTGGCTTCTTCTTTCAGCGCCGCAACTTTACGTGCGATCTCGGCCGAGCCGTTGAAAATGTCGCCATATTCGAGCAAGTCCGTTTCGTAAGCCAAAACTTGCTGCATTCTGAGCGACCACTGTTGGTCCCAGGGACGCGGCAGTCCGAGTGCTTCGTTCCAGGCGGGAAGCTGCACGGCGCGTGCGCGCGCGTCTTTTGATAGTGTCACAGCCAGCATTTCGAGCAGGATGCGGTAGACGTTGTTTTCCGCCTGCGGCTCGGTCAGTCCGAGCGAATTGACCTGCACGCCGTAACGGAACATGCGGTGCTTGGGGTCCGTCACGCCATAACGGTCGCGAGTGATTTCGCTCCATAGTTCCGTGAATGCGCGCATTTTGCACATTTCGGTGACAAAGCGCATTCCGGCGTTGACGAAGAACGACATGCGGCCGACGACGTTGCTGAATTCGGCGGCCGGCACTTCGCCCGACGCCTTTACGCCGTCCAGCACGGCAAGCGCCGTTGCCAGCGCGTAAGCCAGCTCTTGGACCGGCGTCGCGCCGGCTTCTTGTAAATGATAGGAGCACACGTTGGTGGGGTTCCACTTGGGAACGGTCTTGGTCGAGAACACAATCGTGTCCTTGATCAGCCGCAGGGATGGCTCCGGCGGGAAGACATAAGTGCCACGCGACAGGTATTCCTTGATGATATCGTTCTGAATGGTCCCCGTCAGCTTGGTACGGCTTACGCCCGTTTCGTCGGCGGTCGCAACGTACAGGGCAAGCAACCATGCGGCCGTCGCGTTGATGGTCATCGAGGTATTCATCTGGTCGAGGGGAATGCCGTCGAGCAGCGTCCGCATGTCGCCAATATGTGAAACGGGGACGCCGACCTTGCCAACTTCCCCGCGTGCGAGTTCGTGGTCGCTGTCGTAACCGGTTTGAGTTGGAAGATCGAAGGCAATCGAAAGGCCCGTCTGACCCTTCGCCAAATTCATTTTATAGAGTGCGTTGGATTTATCCGCCGTCGAGTGTCCAGCATACGTCCGGAACATCCAGGGCTTGTCCCGGGCCGCCTGTCCCTTCGCGCCAGCAATTGCGGATACTGGCGCGGACTCTGGGACGCCTGATTTCTTAGTGGACATGGTTCTATCTCGGTCTCAAGCCTAATGGCCCGCGTGGGCCTCCGCACTGGTCATATGTGCCAAGCCGGTTGTTTAAGCTAACCTGAGCTTCCCGCAACGCAAAATGCTAGGGTGACGCTGGTAGCCCTTGAGATGGAAACGATTAGAAGTTAGCCCGGTGTTTTAGTGCGTGCCGGAGCCAGGTTTTTGCAAACCGACGGTGCCGGCCAGTCTGGAGCTTAGCTTCTTACGGCGGCGATCGCCCAACCCGACGACGCCACGCGTTGCCAGCAGCATGAAAAGCATCGCCGCCAGTACGCCCATAGAAGATGCAATCACGACATTTGAATTCTTGTCCGCGGTCGGAGTTATGTAGTATTCGACGAATAAATAGTTGGCAGCAAGCGCGCCAACGATCATTGCGGGCGTGAAAAGGATCGCAAAACCGGTCGAATCTGTCAGCAGCTTAATGAACCAGTTCGCGATTGCGACAAGTCCGATCACGACCACGACAGTGAACGTGTTTACGTCGCCAAGCTTTTGCAGGGCTTCTAGAAGCGATTCCCACATTTTGTCCTCGCGCCGTAGCGGCTTTTATTGCGCACTTCTATGAGTTGGCGACCCATTGAATAAATAACCGTAGGCAGACTACCGCTAAGACGGTTAAGGACTCGTTGACAGTTGCGAAAAAGTGCAACAAAGCCGCAACCAACCCCCTTCATTGCAGCGCAAAAACGTGCTTGATACAGCGCACTCTAAAGGTTGCGCCCACCGGCGCTGATATCAACAAGGACTGAGGCCTGAGCCCGTTATCGCGGGTTGGGCCAGGAGACGGGAACGAAATGGCCAGCAAGTCTGTCGCAGCTACAACCGCAAATGGAGGCGGAATGACCGCGCAGGATTTCGTATCGGGAGTGGGCAAGAAGGACCTGTACGAAGTTGGCGAGATCCCGCCACTCGGTCACGTTCCCAAGAACATGTATGCCTGGAGCATACGAAAAGAGCGTCAGGGCCCGCCCGAAACCGCGATGCAGGTCGAGGTTGTCCCAACCTGGCAGCTCGACAGCCACGATGTGCTAGTTCTCGTTATGGCCGCCGGCGTCAATTACAACGGTGTCTGGGCGTCGCTCGGTACGCCGATTTCCATGTTCGACGTCCACAAGCAACCTTACCACATTGCGGGTTCCGACGCATCCGGCGTTGTTTGGGCCGTTGGCTCGAAGGTCAAGCGCTGGAAGGTTGGCGACGAAGTTGTGGTTCACTGCAACCAGGACGACGGCGACGATGAAGAATGCAATGGCGGGGATCCGATGTTTTCGGAGTCGCAACGCATTTGGGGCTACCAAACTCCAGATGGTTCGTTCGCGCAATTCTGCCGTGTTCAGGATCGCCAGCTTTTGGAACGCCCCAAGCATCTAACTTGGGAAGAGGCGGCGTGCTACACTCTGACG
>JANOKW010000390.1:0-3495 GCA_031419475.1 Hyphomicrobium sp.
GAAGGCCACACGGATGCTGTTGGCTCCGACGTCGACAATCTCTCGCTTTCTGACCGTAGAGCTGAGGCAGTCGCGATTATTCTCTCCGACACCTTTCGGGTGCCGCCGGAAAATCTAACCACACAGGGTTATGGCGAGCAATACCTCAAGGTTCAGACGGACGCTCCTTTGATCGCGAACCGTCGCGTGGCCGTGCGCCGTATTACGCCGCTGCTGTCACGCTCTGACAAGTAGTATGGAGAGCTGTCAACGCCGGAGTAAAACTAGGCCACTATGGCGGAGTAAAACTAGGCCAGTGCTATTGAAAATTTCCGGCAGCTATGCCCTCAGCTTTCGCCAGAATGCCGGGAGGTCACCTTTCCAACCAGTGGCTTGGGGTCTCCCGTCGCGTTGACGAAGTGGCCAAGACCGCTCCACCTCAACCTGCGGAAGTCTCGGCATTTGTGACGAAAAGACCCTCGGCTGAGGTTCTGTCGGCAGCAGGCCGCAACCGGTGAGCGCTGAGCGAGGCACCTACTCGCCACTTCTCGCAAGGGTTATAGTTCTTCGATGCTGGATGCTGTCAACTTTCGCTGGGACATTGGGAAGGTGCGCCTGATTGGTGTCGGCGTCACTGTGGTTGCCGCCGTCGGGCTTTTCATGCTTTTTCAGCACGACTATGGCGTTAAGGCCCTGGGTCTCGCCTGGATCGCCGCATTGCTCACCCTTGCGGTCGAACTTCATCGTCGTTCGCAAACACTCAGTTGCATAATACAGCAGTCATCGGACTGATATTGGCATCGGCGCTTCCGTCGGTCGCCGGCGTGTCTTACGCGGTGAGTGGATCGAAATGGTTCGTTGAAACACTTGGGCCAGCGGGCACGTACTTTTGGGCTTGGGTGGCGGCAGCATTCGCAATCGGCTTTTTGTTGGCCCTGCTTCTGCACAGCGATGCGAAGGCCAGGAGCGATGAACGATGACAACACAGAGCGCGCGTTGGTCTTCTTCCATCGCCCAGATGAAGGCGCTCAGCGTCAAGCAGCAGCGGGCATCCTCGTGTTCCGCGTCAAGCTCGAAGACGCGGCCAAGACGATTGCCGGACCTGAGCTCATGAATTTTTCGACGTTCGCGCCGGATTTTGTTGCAGCCAGCCCAAACTATGACACAGCGAAACCATCACCTGAAGCGTTGAAAACATTTTCTCGCACGATGCAGGATTTGTCGAGCGGCGGTCATCTGAATTCTGCAATTTGTCATTTCGGGCCAGCCTCTTCTGCTGAGTGCCCCAAAGAGCAATGTCGCTAAGCGCCTTGCAGGCCTTCAAGGCGATTATGGCAGCGGCACGTGCGTGCGGCTCAGAACTTTTGCCCAACTGCAAGGTCTGCGAGGCACAGCTTATTTCCGCGGTCATCAGGCGATGCCATGCTTGCCTCCGCTTGACGGTATGCGGGCCGCTCCAGTCTGAGCCGGAACGGCCGATATTATTATAACAAAAAGTCGGATACGCCCAGGAGTGAGTTGTTCGTCGTATAAACGCTCATCGAGAAGTCAGCGATGCTGTCGCCGTTGACTTCGGCTTGCACCAGGCTGTACGCGCGCCCACTTGCGTCGACGCTCGATGTTACGCGGACCTGACCGGCTGCACTGAAGGCCGAGCCGCCGATAAAGTTGAAGGCTTGGTTGCCGGTGCTTCCGGTCCGTGCGTCTATGGCCGACAAGTCGATCGTGTCGCCAGGGGTTACCCCGCCGAGCGTCACATCGTCGCGTGTGAAATCCTTGACGACATCGCGCTGATCGAACGTTCCAAACGAGTCCTGCACGCTGAAGTATTTAAAGATGTCAGCGCCGCCTCCACCGTACAACACGTCGCGGCCGCCGCCGCCCGTGATCGAGTCGATGCCGGCACCGCCCTTGATCGTGTCGTTGCCGCCGAGGCCCGAGAGCGTGTCGGCGCCGTTGTTGCCGCGCAGTTCGTTGCGATCGTCATTGCCGATCAGCGTATCGGCATACGCCGAACCGATCAGGCCCTCGATATTAAAGAGCGTATCGCCCGCCGCATCGCCAAATTGTGCGCTGGCAAAGCCGGGGCGGGGAATGAAAACGTTCACGGCGGCGGATGAACTCTCATAGCTTGCAAAGTCGAAGCCGGTTCCGCCGTCGAGGACGTCGGCGCCGAAGCGCCCTTCCAAGATGTCGTCACCGCGGCCGCCGTAAAACGCTTCGGTGCTCGGCAGACCGCCGCCGCCTTTACCTCGCAGAATGTCGGCGAAATTGGAGCCTCGGAGTTCCTCGATGGAGACCAGACGGTCGCCGGCCGCGTCGCCATTGGAAATAATGGCAATATTGCGGACGATCATAAGGCTTTGCGTCGTCCGCGCCATGTCGACGTCGACGCCGGTCGCGGAACTTGTGTATTGGGCAATGTCGTAGCCAGTGCCGCCATCGAGCGTATCAGCGCCGCCGCGGCCTTCGAGACGATCGTTGTTGGATAGCCCTGAAAGCGAATTGGCGAAGTCGTCGCCAGAGAATTGATCGCGATATTCGCTGCCGAGCACGTTTTCGACGCGGGCGATCAGGAGGTCTCCGCCAAACGGCGTTTCGCCCGTCAACGTTTCAAGATCGAGCCGGTTTGTTGGCAGGCTTGCGGGGACCCCGTTGCTCCAAGAGTTGATCTGCTGACTATAGTCGATGAGATCCTTATCGGCGCCGCCGTCGATGGTCAGCAAGCCGGTGAAAGCCACATCGACGCGCATGACATCGTCGCCGGCGCCGCCATCCATGAAGCCGCCAACATCGAAGACAGCGTCGCTCACCGCAGCGATCAGATGATTTGGATTGGCGTAACCGGAGATCAGAAGGTCGCGGCCGCCTTCGCCGTAGAGTTGATCGTATCCGCTCTCGCCGACGAGAATGTCTTGATCGTTGCCGCCAAACAGATTGTCGTCCCCGCCACCGCCGTAGATTTCGTCGTCGTCCTCACCACCTGCCAGCCAGTCGTCACCGCCGGCGGCGAACATCTTGTCGTTGCCGGCATCGCCATATTTATTTTCATCGAAATCGTACCAGGCGAGCCAATAGTCGTCGCCGGTCGTCAGCGTGTCGAAGAATTTGATTCCCAATGGCGTCTGAAGTGCTGTCTGTGTGGCCACGGCCGCCTCCAATCGGTTGACGGAGCCGCTGCACGACGAAGCGTGCCGAGCGGCGTCCGCGCGCCTTCACAAGCGAAGGCTCAATTGGGGTAGTGGATTTTGCCCAATGACGAAGTTCCCCAGGGAACAGTAGCGATTGCAAGTCCCTGCGGTGGACCAGGTCAAGGCTTCTGGGTCAGGATTGCCGAGCAGTATCAGGCCACCCAATCTCAAAACATACCGCTATTGAGCGAGCGCATGCGAATGAAGTCTACCACGGCAGCTGCTGACCGATAGCGGAGGAGGTTTGAGGAGTCTGCAATTGACCCCGAGTTGACGTATCGGTGTGCGCTGCAAAAGCAAAGAAGCGCGATCTCGAAAACCAGAT
>JANOKW010000391.1:0-2257 GCA_031419475.1 Hyphomicrobium sp.
GAACAAGATGACTTCGCTTGGCGCAACGCACTTCTACGGCGAATATGGCCGCAATGACGATGCCTTCCAGCATGGTCAGTTGATCAACGGCGCTTTGGTTCTGAACTCTGAATCCACACGTTTCGGCGTTGGTGTTGTTCAGGAAATCGATGCCGCTGCCATGTCACTTTGGGCTAAGTGGCGTCACCACGAGCTTGATGCAACGACCGCTGCTGGTGCATTCTCGGCAGAAGAAGTTGACATGTTCCTCGCTGGCGCAGTCATCTTCTACTAAGATTGCCCTATAGCGACGATACGGACAGGAAGCCGCCCCTCACCGGGCGGCTTCTTTTTTGTTCGGGCGGCGTCGGTTAGCAGCCGATAGTCTGACTTGCGCTGTGCGGCCGCAGTGGCCATATCTAACGGGTTCTTTTATGATCCCCATGTCACAGGCTTCCATGGTCACTTTGATCGACAATCTTAATCCAGCGCCGCCACGCGACCACGCCCGGACAGCACGCCACCCTGAGAAGGCGCACCGGCCCGATACCGCCGTACTCGAAAAACCGCATTGGATCCGCGTGCGCGCACCAACCTCGCCTGTCTTTACCGAAACTCAGAAGATCGTTCGCGAACATGGCCTCCATACCGTGTGCGAGGAAGCGGGCTGCCCGAACATCGGCGAGTGCTGGAGCCAGCGTCACGCCACCATGATGATCATGGGCGACACTTGCACGCGCGCCTGCTCGTTCTGCAATGTCAAAACGGGCATCCCTCGCGCCCTCGACCCAAGCGAACCTGATCGCGTTGCATCTGCTGTCGCCAAGCTCGGTCTCGCGCATATCGTCATCACGTCCGTTGACAGAGACGATTTGGACGATGGGGGAGCCGCACACTTTGCGGCCGTGATCCGCGCCATCCGCCGCGAGGCGCCAGCCGCCACGATCGAAATCCTGACGCCCGATTTCCTGCGCAAGGACGGCGCCCTTGAACGCGTGGTCGCGGCCCGCCCCGACGTCTTCAACCACAATCTCGAAACCGTTCCAGCGCTCTACTTGCGCATCCGCCCTGGCGCCCGCTATTTCCACTCGCTGCGCCTACTCCAGCGCGTCAAGGAACTCGATCGCAGGATGTTCACGAAATCGGGCATCATGGTTGGCCTTGGCGAGACGCGCGACGAGGTGCTCCAAGTCATGGATGATCTTCGAAGCGCGAACGTCGATTTCCTGACCATCGGCCAGTACCTCCAACCGACGCGCAAGCACGCTGAGGTCAAAAGCTTCGTGACACCTGAAGAATTTAAGTCATATGAAGCCATCGCTCAGTCGAAGGGCTTTCTGCTGGTCTCCGCAAGCCCGCTGACGCGCTCCAGCCACCACGCTGGCGAGGACTTCGCCCGCCTTAAGGCTGCCCGTAGTGGCCTTCCTGGGGCCTGCTAGAGCGACCCTCCCACAAACTACTTCTGCGTCCAAACCGTTAAGCTTACCCGGCTAGACGACCGCAGATCAAACGCGCATTGTCTCCTAAAACACCGCGTCAAAAAGCGCCGGATGGGAACGCGTCAATGGGCATCACCCTCAACTGCGACATGGGCGAGAGTTTCGGCCTCTACAAACTGGGCGACGATGCGGCCCTGATGCCGTTCATCCACCTCGCAAATGTCGCTTGTGGCTTTCACGCGTCCGACTTCAATCACATGGCGAAAACCGTCCACCTCGCTAAACAGCACGGCGTCAAGGTCGGCGCTCATCCCTCGTTACCCGACCTCCAGGGTTTCGGCCGCCGCGAAATGAAAATCTCGCGCGAGGAACTCAGAAACTGCATCGTCTATCAAGTCGGCGCGCTCAAAGGCTTTCTCGAGGCCGTAGGGATGCCGCTCAACCACCTCAAGCCGCATGGATCGCTCTACGGCATGGCGGCCCGCTCGGAAGACATGGCACACGCCGTTGCCGACGCAGCTGTAATATTCAAAGTGCCCGTTCTCGGCATGAGCGGCACGTGGCACGAAAAGGTCTACAGCGCGCGCGCGCATGAACACCCAGGATGCGGCTTCATCTCAGAATTCTTCGCCGACCTCGATTACAACGACGACGGCGGGCTCATCATCACACGGGAACACGACGCCAAAGACCCGGCGGCGGCCGCCGCAACTTGCGTTCGCGCCATTCGAGACGGCAAGGTGCGAAGCACAGGCGGGAAAGACATTACAGTAAAGCCGAAACCATCTGCGTTCATTCCGACACGCCGAATGCCGTTGACATCGCGCGCGCCGTGCGTG
>JANOKW010000392.1:0-6012 GCA_031419475.1 Hyphomicrobium sp.
AAAGGTCGCCGAAATTAGCCTCCGAGAGGCCCTTCTGGAATTGAACCCGATTGCGTGCCATGCCACATCTCCTTGCGAAGACGTCAGAAATCGAAGATTCGCGTGGCCAGAAAATGGCTGACTATGGTGCGTAATCAGGTCGTATAAAGCCCTGGTGGAGATCATCACGCGGCCGCACTATTGGGCCAAAACGCCACACAAGGGCATTGGCAGGGAATCTTTAGCGTGGCCCAATCAAAGGGTCCATGCAATCAAAGCATCGTAAGGATAGCTGGATTGAAGAGTTGACGCAGGCAAATGATGTAACGATCAGGCCCGTGGGGCCGAAATATTACGGTAGTTCGTGCGGGCGGAATGCATTTCGGGTCCGTAACAATCGAATTGCCTGAGTAAGCGGCTTCTCAATCCTTTTTAAAATAGCGCGCCGATAGAGGGTTTCGATGTATCACACGACGACGCATGATGTTTACAGGGAAGCGGCGCTGAACCCTGACAAGGGCCTGTGTTGCACGACGACACCGATATGGCAGCTCCCGGATCTCAAAATCCCGCAGACGATGCTGGACATGAACTACGGCTGTGGTTCGACGGTCAACCCGCGCGATCTGACGGCCAACCCATCAATTCTCTATGTTGGTGTCGGCGGCGGCATGGAAGTACTGCAATTTGCCTATTTCAGCCGGCGGCCCGGCGCCATCATCGGGCTCGATGTGGTCGACGAAATGATGCAGGCGTGTCAGCGCAACCTGAACGAAGCGGAACAGCAAAACGCCTGGTTCAAATCCAATTTCGTCGATTTGCGTAAGGGCGATGCACTTGATCTGCCGATCGAAAGCGAGACGATCGATGTCGCGGCCCAGAACTGCTTATTCAATATTTTTCATGATGACGATTTGAAACGCGCGCTTGGAGAAATGTATCGCGTGCTCAAACCGCGTGGCCGCCTAACCCTCTCAGATCCCGTGTGCGATAGTGAAATGCCAACGGCCCTCAAGGCCGACGAGCGTTTGCGTGCCATGTGTTTGACGGGCGCCATTCCGCTTCAGGACTACATAAAGCGCTTAACCGACTTAGGGTTTGGGACCATTGAAGTCCGTGCGAAGCGGCCCTACCGCGTGCTGTCGCCCCGCCATTATGCAACAGACCGCATCATCCCAATTGAAAGCGTGGAAATCTGCGCCATTAAAGATTCTATGCCGGTTGATGGCCCCTGCGTTTTCACAGGCCGCACGGCCATCTACTTCGGTGGCGACGATTTCTTCAATGACGGCAAGGGCCATACTCTGGGCCAGAATCAGCCGCTCGCTGTGTGCGATAAGACAGCCGACGCGCTTGCAAAGCTCGGCCGCGACGATATCTCGATCTCTCCATCCACCTATTTTTACGATGGCGGCGGATGCTGCTAAGTGAAGGAAAGATCAAAAAAGGATTGGAGCGGGCGAAGGGAATCGAACCCTCGTATGCAGCTTGGGAAGCTGCCGTTCTACCATTGAACTACGCCCGCGCGCCATTTCGTCTATCATAGGTGTGCGACCACGAAAAGCCGCCCTCTGCGGGCGACGGAGGTTTCCTTGACTGTTCAAAATGAGATTTTTCCAGCGGCGGTGCCGGCAACGAAATTCACCGATCCTGATTGGACCGCTAAGGGCGAGAAGCGGGCCAGCGTCGGGCTTGACCGCTTGACGACGCTTTGGATCAATACCGGTTCACTTTGCAACATTACGTGCCGCAACTGCTATATCGAATCTAGCCCCTCGAATGAACGCCTGGAGTACATAACGGCCGCAGAAGCGGCTGCGTTCCTTGATGAAGCGAAATCGCTTGGCACACGGGAGATTGGCTTTACAGGCGGCGAGCCGTTCCTCAATCCCGAATTTCCCCAAATGCTGAGTGACGCCTTGGCGCGCGGCTTTGAAGTGCTCGTGCTGACAAACGCCATGTTGCCGATGCAGCGCCCGCACATCAAGAAGAGCTTGATCGAGTTGAACGGTCTCTATGGCAACCGGCTCACCGTACGCGTCAGTCTCGATCATTACACCAAGGTTCTGCACGAGATCGAACGCGGGCCGGACACCTTTGATCGCACGCTTGCTGGCATCGACTGGCTTTCGGCCAATGCATTCAGCATCGCCATTGCCGGGAGAATGTGCTGGGATGAGGCTGAAGATTCCGAGCGCCAAGGTTACGGCAGCCTCATCGCTGCGCGAAGTTGGCCGGTCGATCATCTCGATCACAAGCAGCTCGTGCTATTCCCGGAAATGGATGCTGGCTACGATGGACCGGAAATCACGACCCGCTGCTGGAGCATTTTGAAGAAGAGCCCGAGCGACATGATGTGCGCCTCGTCGCGCATGATCGTGAAGCGCAAGGGTGCGGAGCGCCCTGTGGTGCTGCCATGCACCCTGTTGCCCTATGATCCGGCCTTTGAAATGGGTGAGACACTTGCCGCGGCGGCCCGCGCTCACGGGTCGATGTTTGATCGCGGTTCTGTCAAGCTCTGCCATAAGAATTGCGCCAAGTTCTGCGTTCTAGGCGGCGGCAGCTGCTCGTAGAAAAGCAAAAAACCCCGGACCTTTCGATCCGGGATTCACTGTTAAATAGGCGACAGCTTAGCGTTTTGCCAGCAAGTCACGAATTTCCTTGAGGTAGGTTTCGGCTGGTGGCGGCGCGGCGGGCGCGACTTGAGCCGGCTTTTTCATGGAGTTGAGGGCTTTGACCAGTAAGAAGATGGCCATGGCTGTGATCAGGAACTTGATGATGGCGTTGAGGAATAGGCCGTACTTGATGAGTACGGGTTCGCTTCCCGTCGGGAGGCCGACCGCGAGGGTTGAGAAATCGACGCCTGCCATAAGGAAGCCGATCGGCGGCATGACGATGTTGTCGACGAGTGTCGATACGATGGGCGCGAATGCAGCGCCCATAATCACGCCAACGGCGAGATCGAGGACGTTGCCTTTCATTGCAAAGTCTTTGAATTCTTGGAGCATGCTCATTGCAGTTGATCCTTCCCCTGTTTCGAAACCGCGCAGCGATGGGTGCCAGCGGTAGGTACTTGAGCCGGCTATGAACGCGGCACGAAGCCGAAGTCACACCCTCACGTTGAGAATAGCTGGCCGCAAGCAAGCGATTCGCGCAAAATTTAGGGGAAATCAGTGGGGAGAGCAATCTAAGCTGGCCGAATAATACAGTTATCCAGGTTGGACAAAGGTGCGAAAACCCGCGCATAGTGGCGCCACGAATTGAGGCTAACGTGAGCTTGAAGACCTGATTGGCCCATTCTTCACCGGAAGGCATGCAATGGAACGCAAGGAACGAAAGCCGTATTGGCGATCGACGAAATGGCAGCTTTTGGCGAGCCTTATTCCTTTTCTTGCGGTTATGGTCGTGTTGCCGCTCTATGCCGAGCAATTGAATGCCAACCGGTTTTTAGGGTTCCCGCTGGGCTATTTCCTTTCTGCCCACGGTTTCTTCCTGATTGCCGTGGTGACCGTTGCCAGCTACGTGAACCGGCAGAACGCCATCGATCATTGGCACGGCGCGCACGAAGATACTTAAGTTACAGCGCGAAGGTTCTTCATCATCATGTCATTTTCAACGCACGCGCGGCTGGTCAATCCGAGGCTCGGGACGTACTTCAGCATTTTTGCAGCCCTGTTTGCCGCTATCTTTCTGCTGGCGCTCATCTCCGAGGCTTTGAGCTTTGAAGACCGTTGGCTGCGGATGGCGTTGTTTGCCGGACCGCTGCTGCTCTACGCAACAATCGGTATCTCAGTTACGACTAATGACCCACTTGAGTTCTTCGCCGCAGGTCGCCGTGTGCCTGCGGGCTATACGGGGCTTCTGCTTGCCATCACGGCGTCGGGTGCCACGTTCCTGGTATGCGGGACGGGTGCTTTCTTCGTGTCTGGGTTTGACGCACTCGTTCTTATGATCGGAGGACTGACAGGGTTTGTCGTGATGGCAAGCACGCTCGCGCCATTTTACAGGAAATTCGGCGCCTATACCGTGCCGAGTTATCTGGGTCGGCGATTCGATAGCAAAGCGTTGCGTATCGTTGCTGCGATGGTCGTCGCCGTGCCGATGCTGCTGGTGCTGGCCGCAGAGCTGCGCCTTGGAGCAGCTTCAGCATCATGGCTCATCGGACTGGATCGTGACATTGCGGCTTTGGTTCTCGTGGTGGTCTTGGCCGTGACACTTGTGCCGGGCGGAAAGCGCAGTTTTACGTGGGCTGGCGTTGCACAAGCACTCGCGGCCCTCCTAGCCTTGGCAGTCTGCGTGGCAACAGTCTCGACAATTGTGACGAGCCTGCCCGTACCGCAGCTCACTCACGGCCCCTTGGTCCGCGGGCTGGTTTGGCATGAGGCGAATAACGGTCTGCAAACAGTGAGTACGTGGCCGCTTGCTTTTGGTTTGCCGGGAGAAGGCCTGCATCGGTTGACAAAGCCATATACCGCCCCATTTGGCGCCGTTGGCCCAATCGCATTCGCTCTCGGAGCCATTATGATTGCAGCAGGCATTGCGTCTGCCCCATGGCTGCTGCCGCGGGCAGCTTCGACACCCGGTGTGTACGAAGCCCGTAAGTCACTAGGTTGGGCGACCGTACTTTTCGGCATCACCATGCTGACAGTATCCTCGGCCGCTGTATTCATGCGCGATTACGTGTTGGATCTTGTTATGAATCAACGCACGGAAGAACTTCCGCAATGGATAGTCAATGTTGTTTCGTTCGGCTTCGCCACGGTAGAAAAAGGCGGCGGCGAATTCGGCTACCAATCGTTGAGTTTTGATCGTGATGCCGTGTTGTTTGCTTTGCCGTTGGCGGCTGGATTACCCAAGGCCTATGTCTACCTGGCAATGACAGGCGCCATCGCAGCGGCTCTTCTCGCCGCCGGAGCGACAACCGTCTCGCTTGCCGCCGTGCTTGGCGAAGATGTGGTGCAGGGTTTGACGTGGGATCCTGCGACGCCGCAGAGCCGTGTTTGGATTGTACGCGGATTTATCGTGGCCGCAGCGCTGGCGGGATCGTTCCTTGTGTCACTGGCACCAACCGATCCGCTGCAGCTCGTGCTTTGGGCGCTTGGTTTGACAGGAGCAAGCCTGTTTCCGGTACTTGCACTATCGATTTGGTGGAAGCGACTGACGCGGGCGGGGGCCATGTGTGGGATCATTAGCGGGTTCACTATAGCGTCACTCGCCATCTTCGCGGGCGAGGCCGGTGCCATTTCGTTGCCAAGCGCCCTTGCCGGGATTTTGGGACTGCCTGTGTCAACGGCCGTCGCGATGATTGTTTCTTCGTTTATCCCCGAAACCAGCCGGCACGATCTCGAAGTCGTGCGCGATATCCGCGTGCCCGGTGGCGAAATCATTTACGACCGCGAGATGCGCCGGCTCCAGATCAAGAAACAAACTCGATCTTGAGGCGCGAGTAACGGCATGAGAACAATTCAGTCGGAAAGCGCGAAGACATGACGGTGCGCGACCGGTTGTGTCTCTATCCTGCCCTCGATTCTTACCGCGAACACCGCGTTACCGTTAGCGGCGGCCATACGATCCACTGCGAGGAGTGCGGCAATCCGAACGGACAACCAGCACTCGTCGTACATGGCGGCCCAGGTGGCGGATCGAACTCAGCGATGCGCCGCTTTCACGACCCCAAGCGTTATCGCATAATCCTATTCGATCAGCGAGGGTGCGGGCGTTCGACACCCAACGCTGCGTTGCACGACAATACAACCGCCGATCTCATCTCGGATATGGAACTAATTCGCGAGAAACTTGGCATCGCGCGGTGGCAGTTATTCGGGGGATCTTGGGGCTCAACACTGTCGCTCGCTTACGCAGAGGCACATCCCGATCGCGTGACGGCGCGTTATACCAACCTTCATTGATGCTGACCTGTGAGGACCCAATCGCGGGTTCCGATGGAAGCGATGCGGCCGGTTTCGGCGATGAGCTTGTTCCAAGCGTCGCAGCACGCATCGCAGATGTCTTTGTATCCTTCGAATACGCGGT
>JANOKW010000393.1:0-5829 GCA_031419475.1 Hyphomicrobium sp.
GAGCGGCGCGTTTATACGGCTGGGTTATCGAAGAGCACGCTTGATCCGTTTTTGCCCGAAAAGGCAGACGATGTTGAGCGCTTGAAAGCTATCCAGCGCGACGTGCACGACGTGTTCATTGGCCTCGTCAAGGAGCGCCGCCTTGGCAAGCTCAAGGCCCCAGATTCAGAATTGTTTTCGGGCGCTTTCTGGGCTGGCCCCAAGGCCTTCGAACTCGGGCTCATCGACGGCATCAGCGATGTGCGTAGCAAAATGCAGGAACTGCATGGGCGAGACGTGCGTCTGCAGGTGGTTGAAACCCAGAAAACGGGGCTTCTCGCGCGCTTGCGCCGCTTTGCGCCGGCGACAGGCTTGGCGGCGAACCAGCCCCTCAGCGGCCTTGCTTTCGCCGATGATCTGGTGTCCGCTGTGGAGACCCGGGCGCTCTGGTCGCGTTTCGGGCTGTGACGAAAGCCCATTGATATGCCGCCATTCATCATCCTAGCTGCTGCCGGTATTGGCCTTTACGCTGGCTATAAGCTGTTGTCGAAGCTTGTTGAGCAGGCTCGAACGCCGAGCAGGGCTGATGTTGAGCGGCGCCGGCGCGAAACGGCCGCAGCTATGGGCAACCCAAAAGATTTGGGTGAACTTGAGTGGGACGAGAAATCGGGTGCCTATAAGCCGCGCCAGAGGCAGGGCTAACCGCCATTCTTGTCTTTGAGCTCAAACGTTACTTTGCAAGTCACGCGATAGTCGTCGATCTTGCCGTTCTTGCCGACGGATGCCGAGAAGTCCTGAACCCAAACCGATTTGACGCCCTTCAAGGTTTTGCTGGCTTTGGCGACAGCCTGTTGGGTCGCGTCTTCCCAGCTCTTAGACGAATTCGCCATTAACTCGATGACTTTTAGAACGGCCATTGTGATCACTCCATTGAACGCGTTTTTCTTGGGCGGTGGCGCATGCTTGCCGCGACACTTGAGAACCTAGCCCCAAAGGCCTGCCGGACAAAGACAAACGTAAGTTTTGGGGCATCGGCGGGTGACAAGAGGGTGCGAATGCTTATAGTGCAGCGCAAACGCACAATAAGAGTTCTTCGATGCCCGCCAAGACGGCTCCCAAATTATCCGCTGCCGCACCTCCCCTCCGCCCGAAAGAAGCATTCCAGGATTTGATCCTGACGCTTCAGCAGTTCTGGGGGGCGCAAGGGTGCGTGGTACTTCAACCCTACGACATGGAAGTGGGTGCCGGCACATTCCACCCGGCAACGACACTTCGCGCGCTCGGCCCCAAACCCTGGGCGGCCGCCTATGTGCAACCCTCGCGCCGACCGAAAGATGGGCGCTATGGGGAAAACCCGAACCGGATGCAGCACTACTACCAGTTCCAGGTGATCATGAAGCCGTCTCCGGCCAACATTCAGGAGCTTTACCTCGCGAGCTTGGACGCCATTGGCATCGACACCTCCATCAACGATATCCGCTTCGTCGAAGACGATTGGGAAAGCCCGACGCTCGGCGCTTGGGGCTTGGGCTGGGAAGTTTGGTGCAACGGCATGGAAGTCTCGCAGTTCACGTACTTCCAGCAAGTCGGCGGGTACGATTGCAATCCCGTGTCGGGCGAAATTACCTACGGGCTTGAGCGCCTCGCTATGTACGTGCAGGGCGTCGATCGGGTGTTTGATTTGAACTTCAACGGACGCACGGATGCGCGCCGATTGAATTACGGCGACGTGTTTTTGCAGGCCGAGCAGGAATACAGCCGTTACAATTTCGAGCACGCGAACACGGCCATGCTGTTGCAGCACTTCAAGGACGCGGAGACCGAGTGTAAGGCGTTGCTTGAGACGGGCTGGGCCGGTGTCCGACCCTCCGGGTCTGACACCGGGAGCGCCGGCAGAACACAGGTGTCAGACCCAGAGGGTCAGACACCTGAGCAGGGTCTGACCCCGCCGGGCCAACACCTGATGGCGCTGCCAGCCTATGATCAGTGCATCAAGGCGTCCCACGTTTTCAACTTGCTCGACGCTCGCGGCGTGATCTCGGTCACGGAGCGGCAAAGCTATATCCTGCGCGTGCGCGAACTGGCGAAAGCCTGCTGCGGCGCCTGGCTCAACACAGAAGGAGGACGCGCATGAGTACGAGCCTTATCGTTGGATTACTGGCGAGTTTCATTCCGCTGTTCGCAGTTGGATATTTGATGCTCAACAAGAAGCCGCCTATTTTCTGCATGTTCGTCGCTATGCTGCTGGTGGGTATCGGCTACCTGACGGCGACAGGTGCGATTGAAGATATCGGCGCGCGTTTGATGGGTGGCGGATCTCCGGCAGCTGTTGAGGCACCTGTTGTACCAGCGGCCAATACAGCCGCGAAGCCTGCGGCCGAGGCTCCGGCAGATGCCAAGCCTGCCGGCGCGTATTGAGAAAATCCCTTCTCTCCATATGCTGCATAAGCATGTGGAGCGGAAGAATTCGTAGCGTAGCGTAGGTTGGGTTAGGCCGCTCTGCCCTCGGCCGTAACCCAACACCTGAAGCAGTAACAGCAATTCTGGCCTGTTGGGTTACGCGCGGCATGCACGTCCGCTCTCAATCCCGGCAAGTTGACCGCGCTAACCCAACCTACAAGTGATGTTTGATGTCCGAACTTCTCCTCGAACTGTTCTCCGAAGAAATTCCGGCGCGCATGCAGGTGCGGGCGGCCGACGATTTGCGCCGCCTCGTTGGCGAAGGCTTGAAGGCGCGCGGGCTTGAGACGGGAGAGGCCAAAAGCTTTTCGACGCCGCGCCGCTTGGTGCTCGTCATTGACGGCGTGCCCGCGAAATCGCCCGCGATACGGGAAGAGAAAAAAGGACCGCGCGTTGGGGCACCGGAGCAGGCGGTTGCCGGGTTTTTAAAATCCGCCTGTCTCGCGTCGTTGAAAGACGCCGAGATCGTCAAGGACGATAAAAAAGGCGACTACTACGTCGCGCGAATTGAAAAGCCCGGGCGCCCATCGGCTGAGATCATCAGCGAGACGGTGCATGAAGTTCTGGGCCAATTTCCGTGGCCAAAATCCATGCGCTGGGGTGCATCTCCTTTTCAGTGGGTGCGTCCGTTGCAGTCGATGACGTGCATTTTGGCGGGCAAAATCATCCCGCTGGAATGGGCAGGGATCGCGTCGGGCGACATCATTTCCGGCCATCGCTTTTTGGGCGGCGAACCCTTTAAGGTTAAAGACTTCGCGGACTTTGAGGCGAAGCTTCTGGCCCACAAAGTTGTGCTCGATCCGGCCAAGCGCGTGGCCTCGATTGCCGAACAGGCGCGTGCCTTGGCGAAGGACGCCAAGCTTGAGCTCGTCGAAGACGAAGCCCTGCTGAACGAGAATGCCGGTCTCACCGAATGGCCGGTAGTTCTCATCGGCATGTTCGAAAAAGAATTCTTGAGCGTTCCGGCCGAATGCCTGATGACGTCGATGAAGGCGCATCAGAAGTGTTTTTCGCTGCGCGATCCGAAAACCAAGAAGCTCGCCAATAAGTTTCTGCTTGTGTCGAACTTAGCTGCCAAGGACGAAGGTTTGCAGATCGTCTCCGGCAACGAAAAAGTCATCCGCGCCAGGCTTTCGGATGCCAAGTTTTTCTGGGATCAGGATCTGAAGAAGCCGCTTGACGAGATGGCGAGCGCTTTGTCGGGCATCACGTTCCATGAGAAGCTTGGAAGCCAGAAGGATCGCGTCGAGCGCGTGGCGGAGCTGGCGTTTCAGATCGCGGGCGCGGTGGACGCGAACCCTGAAGACGCGCGCCGTGCGGCGCAGGTGTGCAAAGCCGATCTCGTATCCGGAATGGTTGGCGAGTTCCCGGAATTGCAGGGCTTGATGGGGCGGTACTATGCAGAACACGCGGGGACGAAACCGGATATCGCGCGCGCGATTGAGCTGCACTACAAGCCCAAGGGTCCGACAGATACGGTGCCGCGCGAGGATCAGGGCGACGCGGTCGCGATTGCAGTCGCACTTTCCGACAAGCTCGACACGCTGGTTGGGTTTTGGGCCATCAATGAAAAACCGACAGGTTCGGGCGATCCTTATCAATTGCGGCGTGCGGCGCTGGGCGTGTTTAGGATCGTGCGGGAGAATGATTTGCGGGTGCCGCTTATCGATGTGATTGCCAAAGCGCACAGCCCCCTCACCCCGACCCTCTCCCCAGGGGGAGAGGGAGCAGTGGGGCACGGGAAGTCGCTGCATCGTCCCCTCTCCCCTCGGGGTGAGGGCAAGGGTGAGGGGGCGGTATCCGTGGCGGCGGTTGGTAACGACCTCCTCTCCTTCTTCGCAGACCGCCTCAAAGTTTTCCTCAAGGACCAGGGCAAGCGCCACGACCTGATCGACGCGATCTTCTCGCTTGGCGGGCAGGATGACCTCGCGCTCATCGTCAAGCGTGTCGAAGCGCTCGACGCCTTCCTCAAGACCGACGACGGCGCCAATCTGCTGGCGGGCGTTAAGCGCGCGGCCAACATCCTGTCAATCGAGGAAAAGAAGGACAAGAAATCGTACGCGGGCACGTATGATCTAAAACTCTTGAAGGAAAAAGAAGAAATCGCGCTCGCGGCCAAGATCGAAGAAATCAAGCAAGACACCGTCGCGGCCATCAATGTCGAGAACTTTGCGGGCGCTATGCGTGCGTTGGCTGAATTGCGCGCGCCGGTCGATGCCTTCTTCGACAAGATCCTGGTCAATGCGGACGACGCAAAAATTCGTGAGAATCGCCTGTTGCTCTTGTCCGAGATCCGCGCCGCCACGCAAACGGTCGCCGATTTTTCGAAGATTTCGGGATAATCGCAAACTTGCAACTTTGCGTTCCCGGAAGCCGTGGCCCCGGCGGTTGCGTGAAACGCGAAGCTCACAATTCCACGGCTATCCGGGATCTTCACCAGGCGGACAGTCCGGAGAAAACAGAGACGGGTGAAGATCCCGGCTCGCGCGCGGAATGGGCTGAATATCAACTGGGGTCAAAGATGGGCCGCGCTTGGCCGGGAACGCGATTGGGTGGTTCTGCGATCACTTGACAGTAAAAATGCCTATGCGAGCATGACCGCATGGTCATTCACACCACCAAATCTTACTTTGTCTACATTACCGCCAGTGGTCCCGGCGGAGTTCTCTATGTGGGAATGACAAGCGATCTTCCAGGTAGGGCATGGGAACATCGCAATCGAGTTATTGATGGGTTCACAAAGAAATACTGGGTTGATCGTTTGGTGTATTTTGAAACCCATTCGGATGCCGCTATGGCCGCGAAACGAGAGCGGCAAATGAAGCGTTGGCGCAGGCAATGGAAGATTGAACTGATAGAAAAGTACAATCCGACTTGGCGGGATTTATTCAGCGAAGCAGTGGCCGAAAGTGGATTCGATCCATAGCGCGCAACTCCCGAAAATTTGCGTTCCCGGAAGCCGTGGCCAACTTGGGTGCGTGACTTCCAACCTGATCATTCCACGGCTATCCGGGATCTTCACCAGGCGGACAGTCCGGAGAAAACAGAGACGGGTGAAGATCCCGGCTCGCGCGCGGAATTGGCTGAATATCAACTCGGGTCAAAGATGGGCCGCGCTTGGCCGGGAACGCAAGTTGGGGAATAGGTGTTCACTTGACAGAGCAAGCGAGTTTGAGCCATAGCGCGCAACTCCCGAAAATTTGCGTTCCCGGAAGCCGTGGCCCGCTTGGGTGCGTGAAACGCGAAGCTCACAATTCCACGGCTATCCGGGATCTTCACCAGGCGGATAGTCCGGAGAAAGCAGAGACGGGTGAAGATCCCGGCTCGCGCGCGGAATGGGCTGAATATCAACCCGGATCAAAGATGGGCCGCGCTTGGCCGGGAACGCAA
>JANOKW010000394.1:0-33251 GCA_031419475.1 Hyphomicrobium sp.
ATGCCAAGGCTGCTCGCAGAAGCCTGAGAAACACCGCTGGAATGCCTCACACCCAAAGACCAAGATACTAAAAACGTTCAATCGGACGACAGAGACGAAAAAAACAGTCTACTGTCGCCCCAAGTTCAACAGCCTGCTAGAGCCTTTCCGGTTGAGATGAAAATTAGTTTCGGGGAGAATCCCCCTGCCCTCAGGGGAGCAGGGGAGGGCAGTCAACCTGCAGCCAATTCCGTGTCAACCGGGAAGACTCTAAAGCTCCGAATATACCGCAAGTGTTTCCGCAATGATGCGAGGCAGAGAAAACTCGGCCTCGACCACGCGACGCCCAGCGGCGGCAAGCCTCGCGCAAAGAACTGGGTCAGCGATCAAGCGGTGTAACGCGGCGGCGAGTGCGTGGGCGTTGCGGGCCGGAACGAGCAAGCCGTTGACATTGTGTTGGACAATTTCGCGGCAACCGGGAACGTCCGTCGTGACAATGACGCGGCCCGATGCTGCGGCTTCCAATAGCGCCTTGGGAAGTCCTTCGCGATAGGAGGGGAGGCACACAATCGTTGCCTCAGCGAAGACCGACGCCATGTCGTCGCGCCATCCGAGATCGGTGACGACGCCTTCGCGCACAAAAGTGGCAATCTCTGATGCGGACAGCGAAGCAGGATTAAGCGGATCGGGTGCGCCAGCAAGAACAAATTCTGCGTCGACGCCGTCGCGGCTCAAGAGTCGCGCGGCTTCGACGAATTCGACGACGCCCTTGTCGCGCAGGAGGCGGGCGGGAAGCACGACACGCGGCCGGCCGGCGGGTGGCGGTATCGTAGCGTATGACGAGACGTCAACTCCCGAGCCGCGGATGAGGCGGATGCTTCCGGCGTCAGCGAGCCCAGACTTGATGAGTTGCGCGCGGTCGTCGCGGTTCTGGACGATGACGCGCGACGACTTGGCTGACAAAGCGGCGCGGAGTGCTAGGCGAACAGCGGGCCGCAACATTTGCGCCTTCGCGCTCTCCGAGGTGAACACGTAGCCGAGCCCCATGATGGCGTTGACGACTCGGGCGACTTTTGCGGCGCGCGCGGCAATTGCTCCGTAGAGCACCGGTTTGATGGCGACGTGATGCACGACATCGGGCTTTTCGCGGCGATAAATGGCGGCGAGTTTGGCGATGGTCGCGCTGTCGCGACGGGGATTAAGGCCGGAGCGGTCAAAATCGGCCGGGATCAGTTTGAGGCCCGCATTGCGAATGACGCCGCCGTGTTTTGCAACGTTGGTGACGACGGTGACATCGTAGCCGGCGTCGCGCGCGGCTTCGGCAAGCGCCAAGCGATGAGACACGAAGTACCAGTCTTCGGTCACGAGATAGAGGAGCTTCTTTTTTGTCATGCGCTACCCTGCCGTTCTCTGTCGAGCCAGGATTGGAACATGAGAATAACCCAGAGCGGGTGCTGCATGTTGCGTTGGCCAGAGAGATGATCGGTCCAGGCTTTGCGGATGGGCGCGGCATGAAAGAAGCCGTCGCTGTTCAGCCGCGGCTCAGCGAGTAGCGTTTCGGCCCAGTCGCGTAACGGTCCACGCAACCAAGTATCAAGCGGTATTCCAAAGCCCATTTTCGGACGCTCGATCAGATGGCGCGGTACGTGGCGGATGAGAATTTCCCGCAGCGGCCATTTGCTTTGGCCTTCGTGACGCAGAATGTGCATCGGCAAGGACGCAGAAAACGCGACGAGGCGATGATCGAGCAGCGGAACGCGTGTCTCCAGACTGACGGACATGGCGGCGCGATCAACTTTGGCGAGGATGTCGTCGGGGAGATAACGCACGAGATCTTCGTGCATCATGCGGCGCACGGGATCGAGATCTTGGGGCAGGTCTCTGGAGTGGCGGAGAGTTGGTTCGCGGCCGCCGATGACAAGATCGGCTGGCGTCTGCCAATGCGAGACGAGAACGCGATAGACGTCGTCGAGTGAGTTCAAGGCGGCAACGCTTGCGCCTTTGACGAGTATGTCACCTGGCCGTTGCGTCCGGTATCGTTGCGGCAACAGGCTGGTTGCTGGCCGGAGCAGGCGGTTGAGTGCCTCGGGTCCAGCGGCGGTGACGGCCTTTGCTATGGTGCGCCGGAGCGGAGCGGGGATGTGGCGTAGCCGGTCCCAGGTTTTTTGCCCAAGGGCATAGCGCGTGTAGCCGGAAAAAAGTTCGTCGCCGCCATCGCCCGAGAGCGCGACCGTGACGTGGCGGCGTGCGAGTTCGCAGACGAGGAGCGTTGGGATCTGAGAACTGTCAGCGAAGGGTTCGGAGTAGACGGAGGCGAGACGGTGGACGGTCGCTATCGCCTCTGCGTCCGTGGCATAGAGTTCGGTGTGATCGGTGCCAAGGTGTCGGGCGACGGCCTTGGCATGCGGGGCTTCATTGTAGCCGGTTTCATGAAAGCCAATGGAGAACGTTTTGACCGGCCGCGTGCTCATGGACTGCATGAGGGCGACGACAGTTGAGGAATCGATGCCGCCCGAGAGGAACGCGCCAAGTGGAACGTCGGCGATCATTTGGCCGGAGAGAGATTGGCGTATCAGGCGTTCGGTTTCGTCGACAGCTTCCGTGGCACTGCCAATAAAGGGATTGGCTGAAGCGTTAGAGATTTCGTGTGCGGCATCCCAATAAGCTGTGACGCGAGGTTCGCCGCCGCTCTTGAGTTCGAGGATGCATCCGGGCTCTAGCTTCTTGATGCCGCGATAAATCGAATGCGGCGCCGGGATGCTGTTGTAGCGCAGCAGCAACGTCAGCGCATCGCGATCAATCTCGCCTTGCCACGACGGGTGCTGTTTTAAGGCTGCGAGGTCAGAGCCAAACAGGAAAACGCTGCCCGACTTGCCGTAGTAAAGCGGCTTTTCGCCAAGGCGGTCGCGGGCAAGTGTGAGTGTGCGGGTTTGCCGGTCGAAGACGGCGAACGCGAACATGCCAGCGCAGCGTTTGACAGCGGCGGCCGTGCCCATGGCTTCGATGGCCGCGAGCAGAACCTCGGTGTCGGAGTGACCACGCCAATGGGGGGCGAGGTTTGACGATTCGAGTTCGGTACGGATGGCGGCGAAGTTGTAGATCTCGCCGTTGAAGGCAATGACAAAGCGGCCGCTGGAGGAGATCATCGGCTGGTGCCCGGCGGGCGAGAGATCGATGATGGACAAGCGGCGATGACCGAGCGCGAGGCCGGAGGCTTCGTCGGTAAAGGAGCCGGAATCATCGGGGCCGCGGTGACGGATCGCGCTGGCCATGCGCTTGACGATGGCGTCGCTTGCGGACGCGGGGCCGCTTAATCCAAGAAAGCCCGCGAAACCGCACATTGCAGCAGTGTCCTGAGTTTATGATTTAGTGATTTTCAGAGCCGCCAGAGCCGTGCGCCCGCCGCTGTGACGGCCGCAGGATCGTAGGCACATTTAACGTCGGCGAAAACGCCATTCGGTTTAAGTTTGGTCATCAACTTGGCCGGGCCCATATCGATATAGGCTTTGTGCGGGACGGCGGCGACAATGGCTTCAGACATGGGCAACTTGTCCCATGGCGCAAGCGCAATGCCGTACTCGAGTTCGCATTCGCCGCTATCGGCGATAGGGTCATGGGCGTGAACCGTGCAGCCGTAGCTTTGCAGTTCGCGCACGACGTCGATGACTTTGCTGTTGCGGATGTCGCGGCAATCTTCCTTGAAGGTCATGCCGAGCACGATGACGTTGGCACCTTTGATGGCGAAGTCCTGGGCGATCATTTGTTTGACGGTCTCGCTGGCAACAAATTGTCCCATACCATCGTTGATGCGCCGTCCAGCGAGGATGACTTGGGGATGATAGCCGAGTTGTTCGGCCTTGTGCGTCAGGTAGTAGGGATCGACGCCGATGCAGTGGCCGCCGACGAGGCCGGGCCGGAAGGGCATAAAATTCCACTTGGTGCCGGCCGCTTGCAGGACTTCCATGGTGTCGATGCCGATTTTCTTGAAGATGACGGCGAGTTCGTTCATGAGCGCGATGTTCAAATCGCGCTGCGTATTTTCGATCACCTTTGCTGCCTCGGCGACTTTGATGCTGCTCGCCTGATAGATACCCGCCTTGATGATGGCGCCATAGACTTCGGCAATTTTTTTCAGTGTTTCGGGTGTGTCGCCGCTGACCACTTTTGTGATTTTTGTGAGCGTGCGTTCCTTGTCGCCGGGATTGATGCGCTCAGGCGAATAGCCAGCAAAGAAATCCGTCTTCCATTTCAGCCCCGAGATGCGCTCGATGATGGGAATGCAGATTTCTTCGGTGGCACCGGGATAGACGGTCGATTCGAAAACGACAATCGAGCCCGGCTTGATGTATTTCCCGACCGTTTCGGAGCTTTTCACAAGGGCCGTGAAATCAGGATTGTTGACGTTATCGACCGGAGTCGGCACGGCAACGACGATGAAATTGGCGTTTGCAATGATTGCGGGGTCGGTTGAGCAGACGAGGTGCTGCGCCGCCTCGAAGTCATCACGAGACATTTCACCGGCGGGATCGGTGTGCTGTGTGTATGCCGCCACTTTGCGGGCTGAGAGATCGAAGCCATAGGTCTCGAAGGTCTTGCCGAACTCGATGGCGAGCGGCAGGCCGACATACCCGAGGCCGATGACGGCAATTTTATCAGGCGGCATGGATGCGGAACTCCGGGAGCGGCGCACGTATCAAGGTAAAAAAGCCCCTCACAAGGTTAAGGCAACCTGGAACGCGTACAGGGCGCCTCTGAAACGGTCAACACGGCAGCCGCCGATGGGCGGTGGGTAGAAGTTCGGCTGTGTGTCAAAAAGCTTAGTAAGCACAACGATTGGCGTGGCGCCGGGTTACGGCAAATCATGATCAAGACTGCGCCTCGCGTATGGTTACCGCGAATATTTGTTGCCCGCGTTATCCCCGCCCCCCTCCAGCGCGCTTATTCTCGGAATTGTCAGGGAGGACAAGTTTGAGGAAAGGCCGACGATGGTTGATACGCCAAATCTCGGGTTGCCCTATATTTTGGCCGCCCAGTCACAAAAACACGTTCCCCACAACGAAGCCATCCGGGCGCTGGACGCGATTGTGCAGCTCTCGGCGCTCGACCGGAGTTTGACAGCGCCGCCCGCGACCCCGGCCGAAGGCGATCGCTACATCGTCGCGAGTTCGCCAACGGGGGCGTGGTCGGGACAGGCTGAAAAAGTCGCCGCCTATCAAGATGGCGCTTGGATGTTCTATGCACCCAAAGAGGGTTGGATCTCATGGGTAGCGGACGAGAACATCGCCGTTGCCTTCGATGGCGCTGCTTGGACGGCGCTATCGGCGGGCGGCGGCGGTGGCGGCGTGACGGATCACGGATTGCTCACGGGCCTCGGCGACGACGATCATCCGCAATACCACAACAACGCGCGCGGCGACGCTCGCTATACGTTGCTCAACCCCACGACGCTCGGTATCAACGCGACAGCCGACACCACCAACCGCTTGGCGGTTGGGTCAGTTGCGTCGCTGTTCACTCATGCCGGCACTGGCGGGCATCAGATCAAGGTCAACAAGGCGGCTGTTGCGGATACGGCGAGTTTTCTGTTTCAGTCGGCCTTCTCGGGCCGCGCTGAAATTGGCTTGACCGGCGACGACGATTTCCACTTCAAGGTCAGCCCAAACGGCAGCGCGTTCAGCGAAGCGATCATCATCAACCGGACGACGGGCGCTTGCTCGTTTCCCAATACGACGTTTGGCGGCGTGACCGACGGCGACAAGGGCGACGTGACAGTCTCTGGAACCGGCGCCGTCTGGACAGTCGATGCGGATGCAGTGACTAACTTCAAGCTCGCCAATGTACCGACGGCGACGTTGAAGGGCCGCGTAACTGCGGCAACAGGCGATCCGGAAGACCTGACGGTGGCGCAGGCTAAGACGCTTTTGAACTTGGCTGGCACGAACTCCGGCGACCAGACGACAATTGCCGGCATCACGGGGACGATTGCGCAGTTCAACACGGCCTGCACGGACGCGGATTTCGCGACAGGCGGCGGCACAATTACGGGAACGAGCACCGGCACGAACACCGGAGATCAGACCATCACGCTGGCGGGCGCGGTGACGGGCTCCGGTACAGGTTCGATTGCAACAACGATCGCAGACAACGCTGTCACAATGGCGAAGCTCGCGGACGCGCCGGCCTATACGTTGTTGTTACGCGATGCCACTACGACCGGCGATCCGGCTTACGTCAAGATCAGCGCCTTGACCGACCGCGCGGTGTTCGGCGCGGGCGACAAGATCATGATCGAGGAATCGACCGGCGAACTTCGTAAAATCGATTTCGCAGACCTTCCGGGCGCGTCGGGCGGGATTACGAACGGATACGCAACAGTCACTGACGGAACGACCCCGGCTAACGCGGCGGGCGCCGACACGTTCAAGCTGCGTGCGGGCGTTGGCCTTGCCGTGCGGGTGCAAAACAACGATGCGACGCACGGTGATAATGCTCTGTTTGAGGCGGAGCCTAGGCGGTCTCCGATTTTCGCAACAGACTTTCTCGGCACAATAGCTGGAATGATGGCGCCGTTCAACGTCTCGGCTATCTCGACAGGCACATTCACGACGGCACCTGCTGCAGGTGTGGTCGACGGCAATCATCCCGGCGTTATTCTTTGCCGGTCTTCGACGACGGCCAACAGCGGCGTCATCGTCAACACAGTGCAGAACATGATCCGCATTGCGGGCGGCGAACAATTCGAATGTGTGTTCCGAACTCCCGGCGCATTGACTGCCCTGACATACCGGTTTGGGTATCACGATACGGCGACAAGTGCTGACGCGGTGGACGGTATCTATTTCGAAATGCCAGCCTCGGGCGCCATTGTTGGCAAAACGTCAAACAATTCGGTGCGCACGACAAGCGGCACGATAGCGACACTCGCGATCAACACTTGGTATCACGCGCGTATCGTCGTCAACGCGGCTGGAACGGCCGTTGACTTCTTCATCTTCAACGACGCCGGCACGCAGCTTGGCACGGTCAATATCGCAACCAATATTCCAACAGCGTCAGGCCGGGAAACCGGCATTGCGTTTATCGGAACAAGCAGCGGCGTGACAGCCGTCGATATTGTCAATTTAGACTACATGGCGGCGGCGTCGCCGGGGCGGACGTTGACGAGAGGAGCGTTGATATAGGCCCGCTCGGGTGCCGCAGCATTGATCCAGGCAGCGCTGACGCGGCGTGCTGCCTGGAGGCTGGGCAAGGTGCGACGCTTGGCACGGTTAATAGGATCTAAAGACATTCCTGGGAAAGTTTGGCCCAAGTGGTGTGCGGTTGCGGTCGTCGGGCGGCGTCCCGCGTACGGCCGCTACGTCATGACTAGAAGTTCCCGCCCTGTCCAGTTGCGTCACATGAAAATAGTCGTCACGGGTGGAGCCGGGTTCATCGGCTCGGCAGTTTGCCGGTTACTGGTGCGGGATCTCGGCATCGACGCAGTCAATATCGATTGCTTGACCTATGCCGCCAATCTGACGTCTCTGGAGCCGATCGCGGACCGGCCAAACTATTCGTTTTACGAACTCAATATTTGCGATCAAAAGGCTGTGGCCGATATTCTGCGGCTCGAACAGCCCGATGCCATCATGCATCTGGCTGCCGAAAGCCATGTTGACCGTTCGATCACCGAGTCGGCAGCGTTTATCGAGACAAACATCGTCGGCACGTACTCCATGCTGGAGGCGGCGCGGAGCTACTGGGCGGAGTTGCCCAAACGGCGCAAGGAAGCCTTCCGGTTCCTTCACATCTCGACGGATGAAGTGTTCGGCAGCCTCGGCGACGAAGGATACTTCACCGAAGCGACCGCTTACGATCCAAGCTCTCCCTATTCGGCGAGCAAAGCAGCGTCCGATCATTTAGCGTTGGCCTGGCACCGCACCTACGGCTTGCCCGTTGTTCTGTCGAACTGCTCCAACAATTACGGACCCTACCACTTTCCTGAAAAGCTTATCCCCTTGATGATCACCAATGCCATGATGGGCCGTGAGTTGCCGGTCTACGGCATGGGTACCAATGTGCGCGATTGGCTGCACGTTGAAGATCATGCGCGCGCATTGTTTCTGGCGGTGAGCAAAGGCATACCGGGCGAGCGCTACGCGGTCGGCGGGCGAAGCGAGAGAAGCAATATGCAGGTGATTCATAAGATCTGCGAGATTCTGGATGACTTGCGCCCGCGCCAAGACGGCGCCTCGCATACCTTAGGAATAACATTTGTCGAAGATCGGCCGGGGCACGACTTCCGCTATGCGATCGACTCGTCGAAAATTGAGCGAGAATTGGGCTGGGCGGCGAAGGAAACATTTGATACAGGCTTGCAGAAAACCGTCGATTGGTACGTCACGAACGAAATGTGGTGGATGCCTCTGCGGCTCAAGACCTACAGCGGCGAGCGGCTCGGGCTGATCAAGAAGAAGAAATCGGCAGCCGCCTAGGTTGCCCGGGGCACGGGGACAAACATGAAAGCCATTATTCTCGCTGGAGGCAGCGGTACGCGCCTCTACCCGATGACGCTCACGGTGTCCAAGCAGATCCTGCCTGTCTACGACAAGCCGCTCATCTATTACCCGCTTTCAGTGCTGATGCTGGGCGGCGTGCGCGACATTCTAATTATCTCGACACCGCGCGACCTGCCGGGCTTTGCCGCACTTCTGGGTGATGGCCGGCACTGGGGTCTCAACATCTCCTATGCCGAACAGCCGCGTCCCGATGGCTTGGCGCAGGCTTTCATTATCGGCGAGCGCTTCATCGGTCAGGATCCGTGCGCGCTCGTGCTCGGCGACAACATCTTTTTTGGCCATGGCCTTTCGGACGTCGTGCGCCAGGCGTTCGAACCGCGGCGCGGCGCGACCATTTTTGCGCACCACGTGTCCGATCCGGAACGCTATGGTGTTGTCGCGTTTGATGCGCGCGGCCAGCCGGCGTCGATAGAAGAAAAACCGCAGCAGCCAAAATCGAACTGGGCTGTCATCGGGCTCTATGCCTACGACAATGATGTCGTGCAGATTGCGAAGTCTCTGCGCCCGTCTGCGCGCGGGGAACTGGAAATCACCAGTGTCAACGAGGCTTACCTGAAGCGCGGAGATCTTGCGGTTCAAAAAATGGGCCGGGGTTTTGCGTGGTTTGATACGGGGACGCCCGACAGCCTCTTGGAAGCCGCAAACTATGTCGCGACGATTGAAAAACGCCAGGGTCTAAAGATTGCCAGTCCTGAGGAAATTGCGGTCCGGCAGGGCTTTATAAGCCCTAGCGATTTGGAACGTTTGATTGCGCAGCGCTATGCCAAAAATGACTACGGCGCATACCTCAGGGGCGTGTTGGCCGAATTCTAAGCGGGCGAGAGGATCAACCCCTAGCGCAGACGAATTTCGAAGCCTATAGGGTGACGCTAGGAAAACATCGATCGGGCTTGCGCGGCCAGACTATTTGGGAAGCGGGGTTCAGTGCTCATGGCGCTGCAAACTGGGAGCTGCGAACTTGCCAGGACCGGCGAATTTTCTGATCGTCGATGATCATCCGCTCTTTCTCGAAGCGTTGCAGCGGGCCATTGCGTCGGCACTGCCGGATGCCTCGACCGTTGAAGCGACATCGATTGCGGACGCCAAATCTGTGCTGCAGGGCAGAGCGCGGTTCGATGCCGTTCTGCTCGATCTTTCGATGCCGGGTACGCGGGGCTTCGACGGGCTTCTGGAGTTGCGTGGCCTCTATCCGAAAACCCCTATAGTGGTTGTGTCGGCGCTGGAAGATCCAAGGATCGTTCAGGAAGTCATGGGCTATGGAGCGGCAGGCTTTATCGCCAAGTCTGCAAGCCGCGATGAAATAGCGTTGGCGCTCAAAACAGTCATGGACGGTTCGGTGACTTTGCCGAAGGGCTATCATCCGCCGGGGGCGGTGGCCGCAACCGGCAAAGCCGATTTAGCGCAACGCCTGACCGCTCTCACGCCGAAACAACTGGGTGTGCTTCGCATGCTGCGGCAGGGCTTGTTGAACAAGCAGATCGCGCACGAACTGAAGATCGAAGAGACGACGGTCAAGGCGCACGTTTCAGAAATACTGCGCAAACTCAATGTCGCGTCGCGCACGCAAGCCGTCATTGAAGCCCAGAAAATTGATTTCGATACCGTTCTTGGAAACTCTGCGGCTGACGGCGAGGCCGATTAGGCCGGATTTTTCTATGACAACATGTGCTGCATCAAAGCACGCAGTTCTGCCGGTTTGACCGGCTTGTGCAGAATTTCGCAATTGTGCCGGCGGGCCGCGTCCGCCGTTTCCCGCGAATGATCGGCCGTTATCAGGATGGCCGGGATCGCCGCGCCGCGAGCGGCTCTGATCTGGGCAACGGCGTCGAGTCCCGATTGCCCGCCATCGAGATGGTAGTCGGCTAGAATGATGGCCGGGCGCAGCTTGTTATCCGACATCAATTCGGAAATGTCGTCGAGATCGCGGGCGAGGCGCACGTCCGCGCCCCAACGGATGAGGAGCGATTGCATGGCCTCAAGCACGATCAGGTCGTTGTCGATGACGATGAGGGGAATTTCGAGGCGGCCGTAGGCGGGAAGCGGCGGCATGTCGGCGGGGGCGCGGCCCAGTAGGACTGGCGAGTGGGTTGACGGTACGGTGATGGCGAAGCGCGTTCCGTGACCGACGCGCGAACAAAGTTCAAGCGGATGGCCGAGGGATTCCGCCATGCGCTTGACGATTGAAAGGCCAAGACCAAATCCCACGCCGCCTGCTGTCTCGGACGCGGCGCCGCGCTGGAACTCTTCGAAGATCCTGTCGCTTTCTGCTGAGGCAATGCCAGGGCCGGTATCCCAGACTTCAATGCGCACCGATGGGCCGCGCTGGCGTGCGGCCAGAAGCAAACGGCCTTTGCCGGTGTAATTTGTTGCGTTGGCAATCAAGTTTTGCAGGATCCGGCGCAGCATCAACGGATCCGACATGACAATCGCACCGGTCGCGCGCCACGTCAGGGCAAGGCCTTTTTTCCGGGCGATGGGTTGGAATCCGGCAATCAGTTGCTCGAACACGTCGCCCAGAGCAATGGGCTGAATGGTGGGCACGAAAACACCCGCTTCGAGTTTCGAGATGTCGAGAATGGAGCTCAGAAGATCCTCAATGGTCGATAAGGCGCGCGAAACGTTGCCAGCTAGCCGCTGATTGGCGCGTTGCTGTTGCGCGTCGGAGAGTTCTCCGAGTGACAGCCGGGCGGCGTGAAGAGGTTGCAGAAGATCGTGGCCGACGGCGGTGATGAAGCGCGTTTTGAAACGATTGGCGCGATCGGCTGCGTCGCGGGCGCTTTTCAGTTCCTGGTTGGCGCGCTCAAGATTCGAGAGTGCATTCTTGAGTTCTTCGGTGCGCGCGTTGATCTGGTTTTCAAGACCGATGGCTGTCTGAAAGAGGGAGTAAGCGTTGGCTTGGCGGTCGGTCGAGCGTTCAACGCGCTGCATGAGGGCATTGTTGATTTTCATCAGCTTCTCGATGCGGCGGCCGGTATCGTCGCTTTCGCGAATTCCAGGCGGGCGTGGTGGCATTTCGGACATCAGGCTAGTTGCCTCCGCTTGATTTGCCGAAGGCTATTCCGGTCAACGTTTGGTTTAAGTGCATGGCATTGAACTGTTCGCCGTAGGTGTGGAAGCCAGTCACGCCGAAGCGCCGGTATATTTCGTCGACGCTGTGGCGGACTTGGCGGCTTTCAGCGTCAAGACGGCGCAGAATGCAATCGAAGCCGATGATGAGATCGGTGCCGCCGAGTTCAGCTTCGATGCCTTCGATCGTATCAAGTGTCGAGCGCACCATGTCGCGGGGGCGGGCAACGGTGAACACGAGGCCTTCATCGATTGCACAAAAGAAGGACAGGCTCCCGTCAGGGTTCATATTGCGGATTGAACGGCAGTAGTAGTCGCCGCCAACTTTGACGACAAGCGGATAAGAGGCGAAACTGAAAGGGCCGAGTTCGTTGGGCAAGAGCCCGATTGCGGCCGCGTATTCGCGCGCGGCGGGCTCTGCGTTTAACTCGAACACGATGCGGTTTTCGGTATCGGCTGCCGTTACGACGAGCTTGATGGGCGTCGGCTCGAAATTCTGTGTTTTGAAAATGCGAAACGGGAAGGCGCTCTCGATGACAAAGAGCAGCGCACTGGCCTGTGCGATGCTGCCATTGTGCACGAGCGCCGTACGGCGGAATGCGAGGCCATCTCCCGCCGACCCGCCAATGAGTTCGATATCGCCGAGACCCCAGTGGACGGCGGCCGTCAGTGCTTCTTCCTTGTTGGAAAGCCCGTCTACGAGCATCAGGGCGAAGGTATTGCCCATCGCGGCGCCTTTGTGGCCGTCGCTGATCTGAACCTTGAGGCGCCGCGCGATTTCGGTTGCCCGTTTCACGCCCGGCTCGTCAGCGACGGAAATGACCTCGCTTAAAACGCGAAAACCGGTTTCCGGGAAAGCAATAAGAACAAGACCTCCCTGCATCATGCCAAGTGGTCCGACTTCACCGGCCGTGGAGCAACCAGACACCGGAACCTCGGGGAAAGCCGATTGCAGCGCGCCAACAAGTAGTTCGGGATCATGCTCGATCGAGAAGAAGGCAATGATGTGCTGGAAGCGCTCGTTGGCGAATTCCGCTTTTGCCGCTGCGACGCTCTCGCGAGTTGACGCGAGCGAGCTTGCGAACACGCGGATACCACATGCGGCGGATGTGGACTTACTGGTCGTGGACTTGTTGGTCGTAGACACCGGGCAACCTTACTCCTCGGCACCCTGCATACCAGATGAGAATGGTATTTGGGATCGGTCACCGGGGAGGCTGGCAAGGGCTGGCGGCCTGAGGACAGGTGACCTGGCAATGTCGGGGGACCGACGACCTGGCAATGTCGGGGCACCGACGACCTGGCAATGTCGGGGCACCGACGACCTGGCAATGTCGGGGGACCGACGACCTGGCAATGTCGGGGCACCGACGGCCTGGCAATGTCGGGGCACCGACGGCCTGGCAATTGCGCAAGGTTAACCCCAAAGAAGGGGATCGTTCGGGGTCAAGGTGCGGTTGAGGCGGATGCCTGCGCGGCTCGCCTTAGACCAGACGACCGTGCCCGTGAAGCGGCGGCCAGACGCGAGTTCGACCGATATGGCCTGACCGGCGTCGAGCACAGGCATCTGCTCAAGGCCGAAACCACTGGCCGATACGTCGCGCACATAGGCGTGCACTTTTAGTCCCGCGGTTGTCACAAGCGCTGTTTGACCCAGCATTCGGCGGGCGGAGGAACGGCGCTGCGGGAGCGCGGGAAGGAAGGGTTGCCCGCCTGTATTGAGGCACGGCGTGTCTCCCATTGCTGCAGCGTCCAGAACACGTCCAAGGACGCCCGCACTTAGCTCGTAGAGCTCGGGAAGCTCAGCCTTGGTGTCAGAGGCCAGATGCCTGACAGCCGCCGCAGCGCTGCGGCATGTGCCACGCCACACGCTCGTCAGGGTTAAGCGGTGCAGAGCGCCGGCGCGATCAAGACCGATGGTGTTTGCATCGGTGAAATAGCGCTCGATGTGGCGGCGCGCGGGTCCCAAATCAGCAAAGAACGCCAAGATCGTTTCAGCGGCGTTGGGGGAAACTCCGGCCTCCCGCGCCCAACGCCGGAACGTGGGCAATACGGCGGGGTCGCGTGGCAAATACAACTGGAGTTCGGCCTGCGTCCGGGTGGTTCCGGGCAGGTGGAGTGCGTTGGCGACACTTGTGATCGTCGCAGTCAACAGGGCGGCCGTTTGGGTGTCATTGACGATCGTTTCAAGGAGCGGATTTGGCGTCTCCTGCGGCTTGGAAATCAAGGCATGACTGTCGCTATTGAGGCCGGAACTGAGGCTCATGGGCATGGGCACCTTTAAAATATTCAATCCAAGGTGGCATAAAAATGCTAATTGCGCGTAACCATGGCGCGTTTCTAAAGCCGAGTAAGCTGATAAAATTGAATGACAAATATAAGATGTGAGGATTATTTCAAATCTAACGGGCGTCGACAATCCCGGAATCCATCAACCTGCGATGGAAACCGAGGATCTCGTTCTTTTGGACGCAGGTGTAATAGCGGCCGTCGCACACGCTGAGGAGCCTCAGACGCTCTTTGTAGGCGTCAGACATGGGTAGGCGAGCTGCTTCGAGCAGGACAGCGCCAAGATAAGGGACGTCCAGCGTTGGCACATTTGGGAGGGGCGGCGGCGTGTAGTTGATGCCGTCAATGGCGTAGTAGGTGATGAAACCGGGTGAGTCAGGGGCGAGTTTCATGTCTTCGGATGAGTAGGATTTATCGAAACCGAGCATTGTGCGGGTGGCGACGGGTTGATGATCGCCGTACTGGACGATGAGGAACTTTTCGGCCGGGAAGCGGCGGACCAGTTCGGCGCGGAATTCGTCGTAGTCCATGCGGGCCATGCCGAGGCGGCGCAGGTATTCGTGCATCTCGGGGTCTGAACCTTCGCCGCCGCCGGCCACTTGCACGTCAGGGTCGTAGGCGACCCGATAGGGCAAGTGCGTGGCGGATGTTAAGATGAAGTTGAAGACGGGCTGGCGCGACGTGGCGATATGCTTTTCGATATGGGTCAGGACGTTGTTGAAATAGAATTTGTCGCGCTCGTTGTAGCGCTTCGCCCCTTGGCCTTTGTAGTCGAATATTTCCGGCATGCCGACAGCCGTGTAGAAGCGGCCGTTGCCGACGAAATCCTTAGGGACTGGATAGAACACGCTGTTGCGATAGCCGCAGCGCGCGAGGCTCTGTGGCAGCGTGTCGTGGATTTTTCCCTGCATGAGCGATTGCACAAACGTGCGCATGCCGCCGAAAGAATAGGTCGATACGCCCGCTAACACGGAAAATTCAGTGAGCCAGGACGCGCCGCCGTAGGTTTCGGTGCGCAAGGGATACAGTTTGCCGTCGAACGATTTGAAGAACGGATCGAGCGCTTTGTCGTAGCTGACCGTTGGAAAATACGACGGCGGCACGACGCTTTCCTGGTGAATCAGTAAGATATGCGGCGGCTTCTCGAGCGGATCGCAAACGGCTGGAATTTTGAAGAGGGGCTTTTGCTGAGCAGCGAGCGCCTCAAGCAGCTGACCGCGCATGAAGGTCTCAAGCGTCTCTGACCACGAGGCATAGAAAGAAGCGATATACTGGTTGTCCCAGTAAAAGAGCGTATTGCGCCGTTCTCCTTTTGCGTATGAAGCCCAGAGCGCGGTTGCTGCAAAGACGAGCGTTAAGGCGGCACTGATGTGGCGCGGCACGCGGGTGCAATCGGTGCGATATAAGTAGCGGCCCAAAGCGATGGTGGCGGCAATGGCGGCGAGCAAAGCCACGAGGTAAGCGGCGTGATCGGTCCAAAGAAAGCTGATGGTTGAGTACGACGTCAAATAGAAGACGATGTCGTAGGCGTGCAGAACCATCTCGACGTAACGCCGTTTGATGTCGGAGGCGATGACAATCATGGCGACGATGGCGGCAACGATCGCGATCGAGAACAGGAGGCGGCGGGTGACGAAAGTCAGCGCTGCGACCAGCGCGGCCGTGATGGCGCTCGCGAAAATGATGGTCTCGCGCCATCCTTCGTAGCGCCAGTGGTAATAGGTGAGGGCGAGGGCGATTGCGAACGCGGCGCCATAGGCGGCGGCGCGCGTCAGCTGACCCGTTCCGGTCAAGAAACGGGGTTGGATGCGAAGCGAAATCTCGGCGGTGGGTTCGAGCGTCATCCGTTCAATTTTTTTAACAATAGCGACAATCCACGCGGCATGAACACGCCGATACCGCCCGGGCGGCCGAGTGTTGTGCACGACCCTTGCGGCAGGTCAATGGCGGCCGATGCCTCGGGGGTCTGACCCCAAGCACCAAATTTATTGCTCTTGACCGGGGTCAGACCCCGCACACCCAAAAAAGAGTTTCGATTTGCCTCTTCATGTGCGGGGTCTGACCCCCGGTGCTTAACAATCCAACGTGTTGTCGCGCTCCCATTCGGTGAAGTGGGAGGTGAAGGCGTTCCATTCAATGGTTTTGAGTTTGATATAGGCCGACGAGAACTCTTCGCCGAGCGCGGATTTCAGAGACGAGTCCCGGTCGAAAGCGCGCAGCGCGTCGAGCAGGTTCAGCGGCAGTTTGATCGCGTCTTTGACCGTGTGCCCGAGCTGGTACATGTCGATGTCGAGGCGCTTGCCGGGATCGGATTTCGAGCGGATGCCGTCAAGGCCGGCCGCGATGATGACGGCTTGCAAGAGATATGGGTTAGCGGCGCCGTCGGGGAGGCGAAGTTCAAACCGGCCTTTGCCGGGCACGCGCACCATGTGCGTGCGGTTGTTGCCGGTCCATGTCACTGTATTCGGAGACCAAGTGGCGCCCGAGACGGTGCGCGGTGCGTTGATGCGCTTGTACGAGTTGACCGTCGGGTTGGTGATCGCGGCTAAGGCTTCGGCGTGTTTCATGATGCCGCCGAGGAAGTGATAACCCTGCTGCGAGAGGCCGATCTCTTCGGTTGGATCGTAGAACATATTGACCTTGCCGGCTTTGTCCCAAACCGAAATGTGCGCGTGGCAGCCGGTTCCGGTGAGCCCGGGGAAGGGTTTGGGCATGAAAGTGGCGCGCAGGCCGTGCTTTTCCGCGACCGAACGGGCCATGAACTTGAAGAACGAGTGGCGGTCGGCGGTGACAAGGCTGTCGTCGAAGTTCCAGTTCATTTCGAACTGACCGTTGGCGTCTTCGTGGTCGTTTTGGTAAGGGCCCCAGCCAAGTTCCAGCATGTAATCGCAGATTTCGGCGATGATGTCGTAGCGGCGCATCAAGGCCTGCTGGTCGTAACAGGGTTTTGAAGCTTTATCTTTGTCGTCCGAAATCGTTGTGCCGTCCGGGCTGATCAGGAAGAATTCGCATTCGACGCCTGTTTTAACGTGCAGTCCGAGGCTTGCGGCTTCGGCGACGAGCTTTTTCAGGACGACGCGCGGGGATTGCGCCACGTGCTTGTCGTCCATGACGCAATCGCCCGCGACCCAGGCCACGTCTTTTTTCCAGGGCAGCTGGATGACAGCGGCGGCGTCCGGTACGGCAAACATGTCGGGGTGCGCGGGCGTCATGTCGAGCCAGGTTGCAAAGCCCGCGAACCCGGCGCCGTCTTTTTGCATGTCGGCGATGGCGGCCGCCGGCACGAGCTTGGCGCGTTGGGCGCCAAACAGATCGGTGAAAGAGATCATGAAGTAGCGTATGCCGCGTTCTTTTGCGAGTTGAGCCAGATCCTGTACCATCGTCCGTTTCCTCGTTGAGCGGTTCTTGTTTGATTGGTGCGCAAATCGTCGTCAGTCAGAAAAGAACGGTCTCAAAGGCCGCCCGATGTCTTTAGAATTTGCCCGTCACTCCTGGAATCCAATTTGTTCCAGCGAGTGGCACCCGCGCCATGGCGGCGGCCTCGATAGTGAGTGCACAGAGATCCTCGGGTTCAAGATTGTGGATGTGATTGTGGCCGGCAGCGCGCGCGACGGTTTGAATTTCCAGCGTCATAACTTTGAGATAGTTGGCGAGGCGGCGGCCCGCGCGCACGGGGTCTAGTCGTTTGGAGAGTTCGGGATCTTGCGTTGTGATGCCAGCCGGGTCCCGCCCTTCGTGCCAATCGTCGTAAGCCCCGGCCGTAGTGCCGAGTTTGCGGTATTCTTCTTCGTGAGCCGGATCGTTGTCGCCAAGCGCTGCAAGGGCCGCGATGCCGATTGAAACAGCGTCTGCTCCGAGGGCTAAGGCTTTGGCGGCGTCCGCGCCGGTGCGAATGCCGCCCGAGACAATGAGTTGCACCTTGCGATGCATGCCGAGGTCTTGCAGAGCTTGGACCGCTGGACGGATGCACGCAAGCGTTGGCAAGCCAACGTTTTCGATGAAGACTTCCTGGGTTGCAGCCGTGCCGCCCTGCATGCCGTCAAGCACGATGACATCGGCGCCAGCCTTTACGGCGAGTGCCACATCGTAATAGGGGCGCGTGCCGCCGATTTTGATGAAGATGGGCTTTTCCCATTCAGTAATTTCGCGCAGTTCCAAGAGTTTGATTTCAAGGTCGTCGGGACCGGTCCAATCGGGGTGGCGGCAGGCGGAACGCTGGTCGATGCCTTTTGGCAGGTTGCGCATTTCGGCGACGCGGTCGGAGATTTTTTGCCCCAAGAGCATGCCGCCGCCGCCGGGCTTGGCGCCTTGACCTACCACGACTTCGATGGCGTCGGCCTTGCGCAAGTCGTCGGGGTTCATGCCGTAGCGCGAGGGCAGATACTGATAGATAAGTGTTTTGGATTGCCCGCGTTCTTCAGGCGTCATGCCGCCGTCGCCCGTCGTTGTCGATGTGCCAGCAATTGAAGCGCCGCGGCCCAGGGCTTCCTTAGCGTTGGCCGAAAGCGCGCCAAAGCTCATGCCGGCAATCGTGATTGGAATTTTGAGTTCGATAGGCTTCTTGGCGAAGCGCGTGCCGAGCGTCACCGCAGTTGAGCATTTCTCGCGGTAGCCTTCGAGAGGGTAACGCGAGATCGAAGCGCCGAGAAACAAGAGGTCGTCAAAATGCGGGACCTTGCGCTTAGCGCCGCCGCCGCGAATGTCGTAGATGCCGGTCGCTGCTGCGCGGCGGATTTCCGAGAGCGTGTAGTCGTCGAATGTCCATGATTTGCGGGGCGTGGTCGGCGGGTTTTGATAGCTCATCAGTACGCATCCGCATTGTCGATGTTGAAGGTGTAAAGGGTCCGCGCCGAACCGTAGCGCTTGAATTCGCTAGTTTTGACGCCGTTCATGCCAGCCGTTGATAAGAGCTTGGTCAGCGTCTCGTGATGCTCAGCGCGCATTTCTTTTTCAATGCAATCGGCGCCGAGACTTTTGACTATGCCGCGCACGAAAAGTTTAGCCTCATAAATGCTATCGCCAAGCGCGTCGCCAGCATCTCCAAGGACAACGAGGTGGCCCGATTGCGCCATGAATGCCGACATGTGGCCGATGTTGCCTTTAACGACGATGTCGATGCCTTTCATCGAGATGCCGCAGCGCGACGACGCATTGCCCTCGATGACGAGGAGGCCGCCACGCCCGGTGGCCCCGGCATATTGACTGGCGTCGCCCTTGATGACGACACGGCCAGACATCATGTTCTCGGCGACGCCCGGTCCAGCAGAGCCATGGACGGTGACAGTCGCATTCTTGTTCATGCCGGCGCAGTAGTAGCCGACGGAGCCAAGCACATCGATGTTGATCGGTGCGTCAAGACCGACGGCCACGGCATGGGCGCCGCGGGGATTTAGAATTTCCCATTGGGCCTCGTTCGAGCCGTCTGTTTGCCGGTGCAGGTCGCTGTTGAGTTCGCGCAAAGACGTAATTGCTAGATCGACTGTCCGCATGTGAAGTGCCCTGTTGACCCGCTTTAGTTTGGCCGTTCCCAGAAGTAGACCGTAGAAGGCTCTGGTTCCCAAACCTTGGCTTTGTCGATGTTAGGTAAGTTCGCGAGCGCCCGGTATTCCGAACCAAATGCCACATAATCATCGGTCTCGGCCATGACGGCCGGTTTGCAGGCGATTGGATCACGAATGACGCCGAAGCCATTTTTGGTGCCGACGACGAATGTGAAAAATCCGTCGAGATCGTCGAGACCTTTTTCCAGCGCTTGGCCGAGATTGAGGCCTTGCTTCATGCGCCAGGTGAGGTAGGCGGCCGCGACTTCGCTGTCGTTCTCGGTTTCAAACGTCATGCCGTCGCGCCTCAATTCGCGGCGCAGATTGTTGTGGTTGGAGAGGGAGCCGTTATGCACGAGGCATTGATCGGTTCCGGTTGAGAATGGATGCGCGCCCGCTGTCGTGACGGCGCTTTCGGTTGCCATGCGGGTGTGGCCGATGCCATGCGTTCCTGACATCGTTTCGAGTGCGAAGCGTTTGGCGACGGCGGTCGGCATGCCAACTTCTTTGTACAGTTCCATAAGCGTGCCGGCGCCGACCACGGAAATCTCAGGCGCAACACGAGCGAGTTCTTCGCGCACATCGCTCTCGGCTCTGGCGGGGATTGAGAGCACGGCGTGTGTGGCACGCGGCGTTATCGAAACGGGGCCGTTGACGGCGCGCTCAAGTTTTTTGGCAAGCGCCTTGAAGTCCGTCTCTTCGGGTCCGCGCAGCGTAAGCTTGATGGCGTCTGCGGTGCCTGAGCCGTAAATGGCGAAACCTGCCGAGTCGGGACCGCGCTCGCACATTGTGCTGAGCATTTGCGACAGCATGCTGCCGAGTTTTGGCTCCAGAGCCTTGTTCTTGAGGAATAACCCAACAATTCCGCACATTTTATCACCGCCTCGCGCAGCCCCTATCTTTGGGCAGAATAGGCAACGTCGCTGGCGGTGTCAATTCAAGAGAAAAATTTATTCCTGGCAAGAATGGACCCTGACATCACGTTCTGAAGGATGTTCAGGTGCGTGGGTAGATGATGATCGACAGGTACGTCATCGGCGTCGTGATCAACTTCTCCGGGCCGTGCGGTGCGGTGCAGTCAAATAGAATGGCATCGCCCGGCTTCAGCCGGTAACTGCGGTCGGCGTGGCCATACTCAACTTCGCCGGTCAACATATAGATGAACTCGACGCCGTCATGCTGGAAGGCGGTGTAGGGAACGGCGTCTTCGCTCAATGTGATAAGATAAGGTTCGACAACGACATCGCCGCCAAGCGCATGTCCGAGCAGCTGGTATTGGTGACCGACTTTGGTGCCCCGGCGGCGGATGACGACACCTTCACCGGCCTTGACGTATGAACAATCGCGCCGCTGTTCGAACGATGAAAACAGCATGGCGATGGGCAGGTTGAGAGCGGACGCGAGCGTTTGAAGGGTGTTGAGAGAAGGCGATATCTGGCCGTTCTCGATTTTCGACAACATGCCAGGCGAAATGTTTGCGGCGATCGCCAGCTCGGCAACCGTCAAGCCAGCGTCCTTGCGGCTCTGGCGCACCTGTAGGCCAATGGCTTGTTCAAGGGTGCGCTCGGAAGCGCTTGGCGCGCCCGATCCTGTGATCAGGGCTTCAGCGTCAGTTGCAACCTGGTCGGGTTTATTGCGTGTAACCGCCATACGCGCGCCTTTGGTGGCCATCTGGCACATCATAGACATTGCGGATGCGATTGTTCAATCAATTTGACCCACAAGCCCCAATAGGAAAGGGCATCGACGTGCTCAAGCCACGACTAAACCGTGTTCAGCGGCTGAGTGCGTCAGCCAACGCCAGAAGCTGTCTGAATAACTGCGCGAACATGCGATTATGAAGCTATCGGCACCGATGGGCCGCCACAGAATGACGCCAATGTGGGCCGCATGGGTTGTAGCAACGGCACCTTCTGGGAAAGCGCGCGGGTGCAAATCTATGAGCAGGCCTTTGGCGAGCGTATCGCGCGCTTTGTTGCCTGAGACGCGGACCAGTGTTCGCGCGTCTGTTTGATCGGCAACAGATGCGAGGTTCTGGAGTTGTCCGGTGAGTATGGCCGCCCAGTCCGAACCCATTGTCGCCGGTGCGATTGCGAGCCATTGATCCGGGCCCGCTCCCACGAAATCGATGCCGCTTCGAGCGTGAGCCAATCGCGGGTATTTTGGTAACGTCACGCCATAAAGTTCACTGACGCGCGTGTCGAGTGCGCCGGACTGGCCATTGCGTGCCGCGATCCATACGATACTTAACCCATCAAGCACTTCAAGTGCGACGTGAGAGCGGCTTGCAGACTTTGCGGCGTCGAGCGCGGACTTGGCAAACAGGTTGGTTTTAGACACGGAGCCGAACTCCTTCTGTATCGAAGAAACAGGGGGCAACAACTTCGATAAGGGTGTCACCGCCGCGAACGGGATCGTATGCTCGGATGATCTCTCCGTGACGCTGGGGGCCGTTCGAGAGCAACCCGAGGCCGATCCAATGGCCGGCCATGGGGGAGTAAGCAACCGACGTGACGTAGCCAGCGTCGTTGCTGGCCGTGGCGGCTGCGTCTTTGGATAGAAAGTGGGCGCCAGCCCGAAGTCGCGCCGTGCGATTGACGGGCCGGATGCCGACGAGAGCCGGGCGAGTAGCGTCCGTCAAACCTTCGCGGCCTGCGAGCACGCGGCCGATGTAGTCTTTTTTCGTCGACATCATTTTTCCAAGTCCGAGATCGGCCGCTGTGGCGGTGCCATTAATTTCGTTGCCGCCAACATGGCCTTTCTCGATGCGCATCACGCCCAATGCTTCGGTGCCGTATGGGATGGCGCCAAATTCGGCACCCTCATCCATCAGCCGACGCATCAAGGCGTCACCGAAGCGGGCTGGAACGCCGATTTCGTAGGCCAGTTCACCTGAGAACGAGAGACGATAGAGTCGCGCTTTGACGCCGCCGCAAACCGTCAGTTCGGCAACCGCCATGTAAGGGAAAGATGCATTCGAGATATCGAAAGGGGTATCGACGATCTTTGCGAGCAGATCGCGGGCGCGGGGACCAGCGACCGAATATTGCGCCCAATGGTCAGTGGCGGATGTCATTTGCACGTCGAGATCAGGCCACAGCCACTGATGACAAAATTCAAGATGCTGCATGACTTTGCCGGCGTTGGCGGTTGTCGTGGTCATAAAGAAGCGGTCGGCGGCAAAGCGGGCACAAGTACCGTCATCCATGACAAGACCGTCCTCGCGCAACATGACGCCATAACGCGCGCGGCCAACGGGGAGTGATGAGAAGGCATTAATGTAGACGCGATCTAGCAATGTGGCAGCGTCGCTGCCGTGAACTTCGATTTTGCCGAGCGTAGAAACATCGCAGATGCCCGCTTTCTCGCGCGTGGTTTTGACTTCGCGGTTGACGGTTTCAAGCCAATCTTTTTCGCCGGAAATCGGGAAATATTGCGGCCGCATCCACAAGCCTGTTTCAACGAAGACGGCACCCCGTTCTTTTGCCCAATCGTAAGAGGGCGGCAGACGGGTTGGCTTGAAGTCTTTGCCGCGATGGTGTCCAGCGAGTGCCCCCATGGCAACTGGCGTGTACGGCGGGCGGGCTGACGTGCTGCCTGTTTCGGGGATCGTCTTGCCAGTAATTTCAGCCAGAATGGCGAGGCCGTTGACATTGCCGGTTCGCCCTTGATCGGTCGCCATGCCGAGCGTCGTGTAGCGCTTGACGTGTTCGATCGAGCGAAAGCCTTCGCGTTCGGCGAGCGCGATGTCGCTCACTGTGACGTCGTTCTGGAAATCGACGAAGGCTTTGTGTTTGCTCTCTTTGACGCGCCAGAGGGGAACGATGTCGTAGCCTGTGTTGGCGACGGTTGGGATATAGGGGACTTCCACTGGATAGCCTGTGCCCGTCGCGGCGCTGGCGCCCCAGCGTGCGCCATCCGTCAGGCATCGGGACAGTGCGAAGTTTCCGGCGGCTGCTCCGATGACGGTCATGCCCTGTGGCACGTCGCCGGGCACAAAAGCCGCTAGCGCGTCGTCCCATTTCGCCTTGCCGTTGAGATGGGTCGTGAGCTGGACGTTCGGATTAAATCCGCCTGAGACCGCAATGAGATCGCAGGTGATGTCGAAAGCTGGCGCATTGTTTGGGACAACGCGTGCGCCAGCGACGGCGGTGCGGCCTTGGGCGTCCGATACAACGCCCGAGATGAGCCGCGCTCCGGTGGCATCTGCGATTTTACGAACTATAGCGCTGGGGTTTTGCCTCGCATCGACGAGTGCGGCAATCCGGCTGCCTGCCGCATGAAGGTCTGTCGCAGTCCGTGCGCCGTCATCGTTGTTGATGAAGAGGATTGCGTTGCGTCCAGGCGTGACGCCAAAACGGTTGATGTAAGTGCGAACCGCGCTCGCGAGCATAACGCCGGGACGATCGTTGTTGCCAAAGACGATGGGGCGTTCGGTTGCGCCTGTGGCGACAATCGTGTGCGTGGAGACAATACGCCAGAGACGCTGGCGCGGCGTGTGAGCGGCAGGCTTTGAAACGTGGTCTGCGACGCGCTCAACGGCGCTGAACGTGCCGCTGTCATAAACGCCGGTCAGTGTCGAGCGCAGGAGGATGCGAACTTCGGGAAGGGTTCGCAGTTCAGCTTCGGTTTGGCGCACCCATTCAAGTCCCGTCAAGCCATCGAGTTTTTCGCTGTCGCTGAGCAAGCGTCCGCCTAAGGTGAAATTTTCGTCCACTAAAATGACACGCGCGCCGGAGCGCCCAGCGGCGAGTGCGGCACTCAACCCAGCAGGGCCCGCGCCGATGACCAGCACGTCGCAGAAGGCGGAAGATTTTTCATAGGTATCGGGATCGGGGGCGTCTGCGGCACGGCCAAGGCCGGCGGCCCGGCGGATCATCGGCTCGTATAGTTTTTCCCAAAACGAAGCCGGCCACATGAAGGTCTTGTAGTAAAAGCCCGCGACCAAGGCCGGCGACACAAGCCCGTTGATCGATAGCAGATCGTACTTGAGAGATGGCCAGCGGTTCTGGCTTTGGGCTTCGAGGCCCTGATAAAGTTCAATTGTTGTTGCGCGCGTGTTGGGCTCGCGGCGGCTGCCTGAGCGGAGTTCAACAAGCGCATTGGGCTCTTCCGAGCCCGCAGAAAGGATGCCGCGCGGGCGATGATACTTGAAGGATCGGCCTGTCAGCGTCACGCCGTTGGCGAGAAGCGCGGACGCAAGCGTGTCACCTTGAAAGCCGGAATATGCGACGCCGTCGAAGGTAAATCGAAGCGGGGTGCGGCGATCAATGAGGCCTTTGTTTGCGACGCGGTTTGGCTGATCTAACGTCGCCATTACGCGCCTCCCGGCGAAGATTTGGTGCGCGCGCGTGCGTCGTTCTTGGCGAGTGTGACGGTGGCAATTGCGTGTGTGCGTGTGTCACGTGAAACGACAAGCCAGGCGTGGCAACCGGCGCTGTGATACCAGAGCTCTTTGTGGGCTCCTGCGACGTTAACGCGTTCGTAGCCATAGGCGTAAAAGGCGTCTGCCGCGTCAAGTGCGCTTGGATCGGGGCGTATCCGGCTTGCGTCGCCCTGATAGACGAACTCGTCGAGGCTGCGTTCGCCGCAATAGGGGCAGTTGATGCGCATGTTAGCCCTCTAAACAATTGCGATTGTTTGTCTGTGTAAGATTGCGCTGAGGCCTGTCGTGGGTCCCGACCTTCGTCGGGATGACGTACGAGTTGTTAATCACCGGCGGGTTCCCATTTTGGTCATTCGTCAGTGCAAGTTCGGCTGGTTGCCCATGCCTTTTTCGTCGATCATGTGACCGGTGCGGAAGCGGTCAAGGCGGAAAGCGCGGCCAACCTCGTGCGGTTCGTCGCGGGCGATCAAGTGGGCAAAGCAGAGGCCCGATGCGGGCGTGGCTTTGAAGCCGCCGTAACACCACCCGGCATTGAGATAGAGGCCGCCAACCGGAGTTTTGTCTATGATGGGCGAGCCGTCCATGCTCATGTCCATGATGCCGCCCCAGGAGCGGAGCAACCGCACGCGGCCTATGCGCGGCATCAAGGCCATGCCGCCTTCGAGCACGTCTTCGACAACGGGAAGATTGCCGCGCTGTGCGTACGAATTGTAACCGTCGAGATCGCCGCCGAACACGAGGCCGCCTTTGTCGGACTGGCTGACGTAGAAATGTCCGGCACCGAACGTGACCACGCCATCGATGAAGGGCTTGATGCCTTCCGAGACGAAGGCTTGCAGTGCGTGGCTCTCAATCGGGAGCGTGAGTCCGGCCATGGCGGCAACGCGCGACGAGTTTCCAGCGCAGGCGAGACCGATTTTCTTGGCTGAGATTGGTCCGCGTGTTGTCTCAATGCCGGTCGCGCGGCCATTCTCGATTTTAAAGCCCGTGACTTCAGCATTCTCGATGATGTCAACGCCGAGCCGGTCTGCGGCGCGCGCGTAACCCCAAGCAACCGCATCATGGCGGACGGTGCCGCCGCGCTTTTGCAAGAGACCGCCTTGGATGGGAAAGCGCGCGTCGTCGTAGTTAAACCAGGGGTACATATCGCGTACAGCGTCGCGATCAAGGAGTTCGGAATCGATGCCATGGAGGCGCATTGCGTTGCCGCGGCGGGCATAGGCGTCACGCTGGGCATCCGAATGATAAAGATTGAGGACGCCGCGCTGTGAGACCATGGCGTTGTAGTTGAGGTTTTTTTCTAACCCCTCCCACAATTTCATGCTCGCTTCGTAGAATGGGATGTTGCCGGGCAGCAGATAGTTGGAGCGCACGATCGTTGTGTTGCGGCCAACGTTGCCGGAACCGATCCAGCCTTTTTCAACAACGGCGACATTGCTCATGCCGTAGCGCTTGGCGAGATAGTAGGCGGCCGCCAGACCATGTCCGCCACCGCCAACGATGATCACATCATAAGAGGGCTTTGGTGCTGCGGCGCGCCAAGCGGGTTTCCAGCCTTTGTGGCCCCCGAGGCTTTCGCGCAGGACGGTCCAAAGCGAATAGTGGTCGGTTTCCATGTGAGTTGACCTCTTGAGGCCCGTCTTGGACGGCCGGAATCGTCGGGTCTCGAACTGGGATCAACTAATACATCCGGCGGTTATTGCCGTTAATATAAGTTTTAGTTATATTATGGCATGGTGACGAATATGGTGACGAAGATCGGCACGCTGCCCTTCGACTTGCGCGCGCTGGAGATCTTTCTGGCGGTCTGCGAGGGGGGAGCGATGGCACAAGCCGCGCGCGCACTCGGGCTGACGCAACCCGCGATCTCGCAGGCGATTGCCGAACTCGAAAACCGCACTGGGACGACGCTCTTTGATCGCAGCGTGCGTCCGCTGGCGTTGACGCCGGCGGGCGGCGTGATGCGGCAGCGTGCTTCGGCACTCCTTTCGGAAGCACGCCAAATTGTTCCGCTGCTGAGGGAGACGGAGCGGGGCAAGCTGTCGTTGGTTCGCATCGGCCTTGTGGATAGTCTCGTGCGCGCGTTGAGTGTGCCGATCGCGACATTTTTGACAAAGCGTGCAGAGACGGTGCAGGTGCAATCTGGTCTGACTGCGGCGCATGCGGGCGCGCTTCTGACGCGCAATCTCGATCTCTTCATCGGTGTGGACGATATGGTTGAGATTGCGGGGTTGGAGCGCTTTGAACTTTTTACAGAGCCCTACATTTTGCTGCTGCCCAAAGGTTTGGATCGGCCTGAGACACCCGCAGCATTGGCGAAACTGGCATCGAAGCTGCCGCTTATTCGCTATAGCGCACGATCAAAGACGGGCATCGACATCGAGCGCCACTTGCGGCGCCTCAGTCTTGAATTTCCATCGGGCCTGGAATTCGACACGCCGTTTGGGGTGACGGATATGGTGGGGCGCAGACAGGGGTTCGCGATTTCAACTCCCTTGTGTCTTGCGGAGGCAGCAGTAATGCCCGGATTTGTCGAGGCGGTGCCATTACCAGGACCGAAGCTATCGCGGACCCTCACACTGGTCGCCCGGCGGCAAGAATTCGGTAGTTTACCGCGCGATTTGACGGCTGCCTGCAGAAGCGCGTTGGCAGGCGAAACGATGACGCTGCTGCATCGGACTATGCCGTGGCTGGGGGCGGACTTGAGCTGCGCCCCTTAAGTGCGGCGCGCCATGCCCCGCCCGGCGTTTACCCGGATGAATGGCTGATCACGCTTCAGTGTTGTGCCCTGTTGACGGGCTTGGTAATAATATTACAGCGTCCGTTGAGTTCTATCTGTATGACCCTAAGACACCGCCTTATCGCGCTTATAGCCCTGGTTCTACCGTTGAGCCTGCTTGCTGGCGGACTGCTGACCTATTGGCATGCGGTGCGCAAAGTCGAAACCGAAATGGCCGCCGCGCTTGCGTTCGGAGAGAGTTCCGTTCGCGACGCAATTACTTCTATGACGCCGGCGTCCGATCCCGCCCAATTCTTGGCCCGTGTCGTTGCGACATTCAACGGCGAGCGGCACTTGAGGGTTAGCCACACAGGTAGTGACGGCACGATTGTTTTCTCGTCGCAAGTTAGCCGGCCTAGTGACCCGCCACCTGCATGGCTCGTGCGCATGTTGGCTGGCCCCCAGCATTCGATTTCGGTTGCGCTTCCAGATGACATGAAGAATTCGGGTCAGCTCCTGATTGTTGCTGATCCTTTGAATGAGGTTACGGAAGTCTGGGATGACGTGACCTTGAAGCTGACCATTATCACTGGGTTCTTCGGACTGGTGTTGGGGCTTGTATACTGGGCGCTGGGCCGTGCTTTACGGCCGCTTGAGGATCTTTCAAAGGCGCTAGCCGAAGTTGGGCATGGAAATTTCGCCGCGCATGTTTCAGAAAACGGTCCGCAGGAGCTTTCGGCGATCTACAAAGAGTTCAATCGTATGGCCGATCAGTTGCAAGCTGCGGAGATGCAGAACCGCAGACTGAATGCGCAGCTGTCCACTGTGCAAGAAGAGGAACGCGCTGACATTGCCCGCGACTTGCACGATGAAATAGGGCCGTTCCTCTTTGCCGTCGATGTCGATGCTCAGACGATCCCTACGTATTTGGAACGCGGCGCGGTTCAAGACGCAACCATGCGTGCGTCCGCGATCCGGCAATCGGTTACGCATATGCAGCGTCACATCAGATCAATTTTGAGTCGGTTGCGGCCATCAATTCTGCTTGATTTGGGACTCTCTCACGCCATTGAACAATTGGTTGCATTCTGGCGCATGCGTCATCCTGGAATCACATTCGATGTGACGGCCGGACAAACAAGTTTCGGCGCGAAGATCGACGAAGTGGCCTACAGGGTTGTTCAGGAAGCCGTGAGCAACGCCATCCGCCACGGGGATCCTTCGCAGATCGGGATCGTCATCCGACTGGATGATGGCGGCATGTTGCGAGTTTCGGTGTCGAATAACGGCAAAGCACTGTTGGAGAATGGTTCGCGCGGCTTCGGTTTAGCGGGAATGCGCGAGCGGATCGCCCCACACGGCGGAACCTTGAATATCTCCAACGCCGAAAGCGGGCAAGGCGTCGAGTTGATTGCCGCATTGCCAATCTCAACAGTCAATTCTTTGACTAAAGTCAGAACGGAAAGAGAAGCGCGCGAAATATGAAAATACTGCTGGTTGAAGACCATGGAGTGGTTCGGGAGGGCGTTAGGCGACTGCTGTCTGCCCATTTTGACGTAACCGTATTCGAAGCCGAAACAGTGGCGCACGCTTTGGAGAGTTATCAGATCAACGAACCTGAACTCGTCGTTCTCGATCTCAATCTTGAAGGCGCCGGGGGACTTGAATTTCTGCGGCGCATACTTTCGTTCGATAGCAGTGCGCGAGTCATTATTTTCTCGATGCACGCAGAACCGGCGTTCGCCGCAAGGGCCTTGAAAGCGGGTGCGCGCGGATACGTGAGCAAGAGTGCTCCTGTTGACGAACTCGTTGCAGCGATACGAAAGGTTTTGGAAGGCGGCGTCTATGTTGATCGCGACATTGCCATGCAACTGGCCGCAAATCCGGCATCAAGCGACGATCCGTTACAGACGCTCAACACGCGAGAGATTGAAATCCTGCGGTTGCTTGGCCAGGGAAAAAGCCTGACAGCCATCGCTGAGTCTCTCGGTGTCGCCTACAAGACGGTCGCCAACAACTGCAGTCAGATGAAGGTGAAGCTTGGCGTCGAGCGTACGGCTGACCTTATCCGGTTGGGACTGCAAAGCTTGCAGGCGTGATTAGAGTCTTCCGGAAAAGTGGGAACCGGTTTTCCGAAAAGAAGCACGACAAGACTAAAGTGCTAGGGTCTGTCCGTGATTTAATCAAAACCGGACATACCCTAGTTGTTTCACACGCTGAGCAGCAAATGTTCGCGCTCCCAAGGGCTGATCACCCGCATGAACTCTTCGAATTCAGAGCGCTTCAATTGCAAATAGAGATGCGCGAAGCGGGGCCCGAGAATGTTATGCAGCGCTTTGCTGTCTTCAAAGTCGGTCAGAGCTTCGAGAAGGCCGCGCGGCAGTTGATGCGAATTGCGGTAAGCGTTGCCGACAACGGCAGCTCGCGGCTCCAGAATGTTTTTCATACCGAGATAGCCGCACGCCAAGCTGGCGGCGATGGCCAGATACGGATTTGAATCCGAGCCTGGCAAGCGGTTTTCGACGCGGCGCGCACTGTCCGGCGAGATCGGCACGCGCAATCCGCACGAGCGATTGTCGTTGCCCCATTCGACGTTGATCGGCGCCGCTCCATTGGGTACCAAGCGGCGGTAGGAGTTCACGTACGGCGCAAGCAGGCACATGGCGGCGGGCAGAAACTGCTGCTGGCCAGCGAGGAACTGATAGAACAGCGCCGTTGGCTGGCCGTCAGAATCCGTGAAAATGTTTTTGCCCGTCTTGGCATCGACGATGCTTTGGTGAATATGCATGGCGCTGCCCGGCTCGTTTTCCAGCGGCTTAGCCATGAACGTCGCGTAGCAGCCGTGGGTGAATGCGGCTTCCCGGATGGTACGCTTGAACAGGAACACCTGATCGGCGAGATTAATCGGATCGCCGTGCAGGAGATTTATTTCGAGCTGCGCTGCGCCGCCTTCTTGAATAATGGTGTCTATTTTAAGGTACTGGCGCTCGGCGAAATCATAAATGTCGTCGACGATCTTGTCGTACTCATCGACCGCGCCGAGGCTGTAAGCCTGCCGGCCAGCACCTTTGCGTCCCGAGCGGCCCGTCGGCGGTTCTAAGGGATAGTCGGGGTCGGGGTTGGTCTTGGTCAGATAGAATTCGAGCTCAGGGGCTACAACCGGCACCCAGCCTTCCTTGTGGTAGAGGTCGACGATGCGCTTCAGAACGTTTCGCGGTGCGATTTCGACGGGTTCACCATTTTGCCACGTGGCGTCATGAATGACCTGGGCCGTCGGGCTTGAGGCCCAGGGCGCGGGCCGGATCGTTTTGAGATCAGGCACCATCATGAGGTCACTCTCGGCATAGAGCGCCTGCCCATCTTCTTCAAAACCGACGTAATCGCCAGTGATCGTCTGGTGGAAGATGGAAATCGGCAGGTGCACTGCATCAAGTTTCACGAATTTTTCGGCCGGCATGGTCTTGCCGCGAGCGACGCCTGCGATGTCGGGGACTGCGCAGTCGATCTCCTCGATGCGGTGCTGCCGCAACCAGCCGCGAAGTTCTTCGGGGGTAGAACCCGCGCCATAGGCCTCGGCCTCCTGGGGCGTGGCTCCAATATCGGCTGTCATGGTTTACACCTGGTGATCCTGATTGAAACGGCTTGCACTGCACCCAAGTTGAGATGGGGTGCCAAATTTTCGGACACTCAACTTCGGATACGGAACTTCGGACACTGAACTTCGGAAACTGATCAGTGACGATACTCTCTTGTACCCCGGAGATTTTATGATCACAATGGAACGGTTAGGCAACAGAGCATGGCGGCTTACCAATACAATCACTCATGCCCCACGATCATGCGTTGACGCGCATCGGAGCGGGTCAGTTAAGCATCTCCAGGGAGGTTAAACAAATGATCGGTAATATAGGAGCCCGCCGCACTGTCGCGACGAGCATCGCAATCGCTGCGTTGACTCTGGGATTCGCGGCAGTTGCCGCAGATCGCGAAGTCCGCGTCTACAACTGGTCCGACTATATCGACGAGGAAAACCTGAAGGCGTTCACGGCGGAGACAGGCATCAAAGTCGTCTACGACGTGTTCGACAGCAACGACACGCTTGAGACCAAGCTGCTGGCCGGTAAGACCGGATATGATGTTGTCGTGCCGACAGGTGGTTTCCTGGCGCGGCAAATCCAAGCCGGCGTATTTCAGAAGCTGGACAAATCGAAACTTACAAACTGGGAGCACCTGTGGCCTGAAGTCATGGGCCGGCTGGCCAAGTACGACGCCGGTAACGAGCATGCTGTCAACTACATGTGGGGAACGACGGGCATCGGCTACAACGTCAAGAAGATCAAGGAGCGCATGCCGGACGCTCCGCTCGACTCCTGGAAGATGGTCTTCGATCCCGACGTCGTTATGAAATTCAAAGACTGTGGGATCATGATGCTGGACGCCTCCGATGAGGTAACGGCAGCGTTGCTGAACTATCTCGGCCTCGATCCGAACTCGAAGAACCCAGAGGACTTCAAGAAGGCCGCCGAGCACTTCAAAAAGATCCGCCCCGCAGTCAAGAAGTTCCACTCGTCAGAGTATATCAATGCACTCGCCAACGGCGATGTCTGCATGGTCGTGGGCTGGTCGGGAGATATCGTTCAGGCCAAAACCCGCGCCGAGGAAAAGAGCAAAAAAATCACTGACGAGAAAAAGAAGGTAGAAATTGCCTACATCGTCCCCAAAGAAGGCGCGCAGATGTGGTTCGACAACATGGCAATTCCGAAAGACGCCAAGAATGTCGAAGAGGCTCACGCCTTCATCAACTACATGATGAAGCCGGAAGTAGCGGCCAAGAATACGGAATTTATCGGATATCCGAACCCCAACCTGTCGTCTCAGAAGCTGATCAAGAAGGAAATCTTGGATGATCCGCAGATTTATCCTTCTGCGGAGACGATCACCAAACTGTTCATGGTGACTCCGAACGAGAAGGATGTGCAGCGCGCGCTGGTGAACACCTGGCGCGATATGAAACGCAAGTAAGTTCTTTCGGGGCCCCGCGCAGCGCAAACTTCCGGGGCCCCGGTCTTTCTACAAATCCGATGCCGCTGAAAAATCCAAACGCTGCTCACTAATGTCCCTCCACCCGGCAATTTCAGGAGTATCGCGATGGCGACTAAGACACTCGGCCCCGTGCGCCGCAAATTCGCGCCCTGGAACGAGCCCGGCAAAACGCCATTCATCGAGTTCAAGAACATCGTCAAAAAATTTGGCGACTTCACCGCAGTCGATGGGGTAAGTCTCAACATTTACGAGCGCGAGTTTTTTGCGCTGCTCGGTCCGTCAGGTTGTGGCAAGACTACGCTTCTGCGCATGCTTGCAGGCTTTGAGTTGCCAACGTCCGGTCAGGTGATGCTGGCCGGGCAAGATCTCATGGATACACCGCCCTATCAGCGGCCGGTCAACATGATGTTCCAGTCGTACGCCCTTTTTCCGCACATGACCGTCGAGCAGAACATTGCCTTTGGTCCTAAGCAAGATGGAACGCCGCCGGGAGAGATAGAGGCGCGCGTTCAGGAAATGCTGAAACTCGTACAGCTTGAGCCTTTCGCCAAGCGCAAACCGCACCAGTTGTCGGGCGGTCAGCGTCAGCGTGTAGCTTTGGCGAGGGCGCTCGCGAAACGGCCGAAGCTGCTGTTGCTCGATGAGCCTCTTGGGGCCTTGGACAAGAAATT
>JANOKW010000395.1:0-9359 GCA_031419475.1 Hyphomicrobium sp.
TGTGGGAAACACTGGCCCGCGACAAGGCGGACGCCCTCGCGCTCAATCTCGATCGCAAGTCGCTCATCCTCGACACCTTGTCCAAGCTTGAGGCGGCGGCCCGCAGCTGACGCGCGCGATTTTGGAATCGCGATTTAAGGACCAAGGTGTGACTGAGAAATTCTACATTACGACGGCTATTTCCTATCCCAACGGCGTACCCCACATCGGGCATGCCTATGAGGCCATCGCCACAGACGCCATCGCGCGTTTCGAACGGCTCGACGGCAAGGACGTCTTGTTCCTGACCGGCACCGACGAGCACGGTTTGAAAATGAAACAGACAGCCGTCAAAGAAGGCATGTCGCCAAAGGAGCTCGCGGATCGCAACGCCGCGCGCTTCATCGAGATGGCCGAACTCTTAGGCCTCTCCAACGACGACTTTATCCGCACAACCGAAGCGCGCCATTATGAGGCCTGCGCGGAGCTTTGGCGGCGCATGGAGAAGGCTGGCGACATCTTCAAGAAAAAATACGGCGGCTGGTATTCGGTGCGTCAAGAGACCTACTACAAAGAAGGCGAAACCGAAGTGCGCGATGGGCAGCGCTTCGAAACTCAGAACGGCACGCCGGTCGAGTGGACCGAAGAAGAGACCTATTTCTTCAAGCTCTCTGCTTACCAGGACAAGCTACTCGCGCACTATGAGGCGAACCCGGATTTCGTTTTGCCGCCTGAACGCCGGAACGAGGTCGTCAGCTTCGTGAAGATGGGTTTGGAAGACTTGTCAATTTCCCGTTCCACGCTGGATTGGGGCATTCCTGTACCAGATGCGCTGGGACACGTTATGTACGTCTGGATCGACGCTCTCACGAACTATGTGACGGCAACAGGGCTCCTCAATGGCGCCAATGGCTCGGCTCATCCGCGCGCGAAGTTCTGGCCGGCCGACGTGCACGTCATCGGCAAAGATATCGTGCGCTTTCACGCCATCTATTGGCCGGCCTTCCTGATGAGCGCCGGGTTGCCGCTTCCGGGCCGCGTGTTCAGCCACGGGTTCGTGCTGAGCAAGGGCGAGAAAATATCGAAGTCGGTCGGCAACGTCGTCGATCCGTTTGATCTCGTCAAAGCCTACGGCCGCGATCAGGTCCGCTACTTCTTCTTGCGCGAAGTGATGTTTGGTCAAGACGGCAACTATTCGCCTGAAGCCATTTCAAATCGCATCAATGCCGATCTCGCCAACAACCTCGGTAATTTGGCGCAGCGCTCGTTGTCGATGATTTTCAAGAATTGCGACGGCATGATTCCGGCGCCCGGCGAATTGAGCGCGGCCGACACGGAGATCATGTCGAACGCGGATGCGATTTACGCTCAGGCGCGTGACGCCATGAACACGCAAGCGGTCACGCGCTACCTGGACGCTGTGTGGGCCGTTGTCGCCGGCGCCAACCGTTACTTCGCCGCCGAAGAACCTTGGGCGAAAAAGAAAACCGATCCCCAACGCATGGAGACGATCCTCTATGTGACTGCCGAACTCGTGCGCCAGTTTGCCATTCTCATACAACCCGTGATGCCGGAAAGCGCTTTGAAGCTGCTGGGTCTGCTCGCTGTTGCGCCGGACGCACGCAGTTTTGCGTCCCTTGGGGCCAAGGGCCGACTGACACCCGGTACGGCCATCCCCGAACCCCAAGGCGTATTTCCAAGGTATGTCGAGGCCAACCAGGAGCTGCCTGCATTGGGGCAAGACGCAACGGTTGCGACAGGCACGAAGAAACCAAAAGGCATAGTATAATACCCTCTCCCCTCGAGGAGAGGGTTAGGGTGAGGGGGCCGGCCAAAACTCAAACCGTTTGGCCCAACCGCTGGAAAAAACGGCACGTGAAGCGAAAACTTACAGGCACGGCAAAAGCTTTACGGCGTTCGGAAACTATAGCAGAACGCAAATTGTGGAGTTATTTGCGCAATCGCCAAGTCGACGGCTGGAAATTCAAGCGGGCAAGTTCCGTTCGGGCGATACGTTCTCGACTTCTTGTGCTTTGACGCCAACTTGGTCGTTGAGGTCGATGGGTACCAACACCTTAACGACACCACTGACTATGATCGGCAACGTACTGGGGATCTTGAACGGCAAGGGCTCAAGGTGTTGCGCATTTGGAACGCCGATGTCATGAGCAATATTGAAGGGGTATTAGAGGCGATCTATTTGGAATTGCATCAGCAGGCAGCCCCCTCACCCGGCGCGGAACGAAAGCGGCGAGCGCTTCTGAAACAGGAGGCCGCGCCGGCCTCTCCCCGAGGGGAGAGGCGAATGTCCGGGTCAGGCCATGAGCAGGACAATTAGCATGCTCGTCGATCACCACTGCCACATCGACCGCCACGAATTTAAAGACGATCTCGATGGCGTGGTCGCGCGCGCGCGAGCCGCTGGCGTTGGCGTCCTTGTCGATATCTCAACGCGCATCCGGCGCTTCGATGAGATCAAGGCCGTCATCGAGCGTTTCGACAACGTCTACGGCTCTGTCGGCACGCATCCCCATCAGGCGCACGAAGAACTCGATATCCCCGTGAGCGAAATCGTGCGTCTCTCCAAGCACCCAAAAATCGTCTCGATCGGAGAAGCGGGCCTCGACTATTTCTACAAGCATTCCCCAGCGGCCGCTCAAGCCGAAGGTTTCCGCAACCACATTGCGGCCGCGCGTGAAACCGGCCTCCCGCTTGAGATCCACACGCGCGACGCCGACACCGACACGCTCGCGATCCTGAAAGACGAGCACGCCAAGGGGCCGTTTCCCGCCATTCTCCACTGCTTCACAGGCGGACGCGATCTCGCCATGGGTGCGCTCGATCTCGGACTTTATGTGTCGTTCTCAGGCGTCGTCAGCTTCAAGAAATCGGACGCCCTGCGCGACATTGCCCGCGACGTGCCGCTCGACCGTTTGTTCGTCGAAACCGATGCGCCGTTTCTGGCGCCTGAACCCTTTCGCGGCAGGCTCTGCGAACCAGCCCACGCCGTGCATACGGCCGCCGCACTTGCCGCAGCAAAAGGCGTCGCAGTGGACGTGATTGCGCGCGCAACCACGGAAAACTTCTTTCGTCTCTTCACCAAAGCCAAGCGTCCAGACGGCGAGCGCACCGTATGACCTACCGCTTCACGATTCTTGGCTGTGGATCATCGGGGGGCGTGCCGCGCATCGGCATGAACTGGGGCCAGTGCGATTGCACAAATCCGAAAAACCGCAGAACCCGGTGTTCCGCGCTTGTCGAACGTGTTTCGACGGCGGGACAAACCGCTGTCATGATCGACACGTCACCCGATTTTCGCGAGCAGATCCTGGCGATCCGCCTCATGGCGCTCGATGGTGTGATTTACACCCACGACCACGCCGACCATACGCACGGCATCGACGATCTGCGTATGGTCGCCTATGCCATGAAGAAGCGCGTCGACGTCTATTTTGATGCGCGAACCGGCGACAGTCTCAAGTCACGCTTTGCCTACTGCTTCAAGACACCTGACGGATCGAGCTATACGCCGATCCTTAACGCACACGACATCGACGGAGTTACCCCGTTCTCGATTTCAGGACCAGGCGGCCCCATCCCCGTCGTGCCTGTACCGCAGGTGCACGGCGACATCACATCGCTTGGGCTTCGGTTTTCGAATTTGGCCTACTCGCCCGATATTTCGGATCTCAGTGAAGCGTCCGCCGCATTGCTCGAAGGGCTCGATGTGTGGGTTGTCGATTCCTTGCGGCACATTCCGCACGAGAGCCACTTCAACGTGAAGCAAGCCCTCAAATGGATCGCGAAGCTGAAGCCAAAGCGCGCCATCCTCACGCATATGACCAGCGATCTCGACTACGAAACGCTGCGCCGTGAGCTGCCCGGCGGCGTTGAGCCAGCTTACGATGGCATGGTTGTGGACTTCACTTAGCCCCGTCCGCGATAGGGCACGACGCCCTGGTCCGGCAGCCAAACGTCAGCGGGAATTTTGCCCGTCTGCCAAAACACGTCGATCGGCATACCGCCGCGCGGATACCAGTAGCCGCCGATGCGCAGATAATGCGGCTTGAGTAACTCCGCGACACGCTTACCGATGGCAACCGTGCAGTCTTCGTGAAACGCGCCGTGATTGCGGAACGACGCGAGGTAGAGTTTCAGCGACTTGCTTTCGACCAGCCATTTGTCCGGCACGTAGTCGATCACGAGATGGGCAAAGTCCGGCTGGCCTGTGACCGGGCACAGTGACGTGAACTCCGGCTGCGTGAAGCGCGCGACGTAGTGCGTATCGGCGTGCGGGTTTGGGACGCGTTCAAGCGTCGCGTCTTCCGGCGACTGCGGAAGGGCCGTCTGCTTGCCAAGCTGCGAAACTTTCGGCGGTAATTTCGCCATGCTGCTTCACTCCGCCGCGAGGTGCGTCTGGGGTGCGGGGCCGGAATAGACGCAACCCTCGCCGCAGCTATCGCGGCTGACCTGAATTTCAGCCAAGCCCGGCACGCGGTTGGCAAGCCGGTTCCAGATCCACATCGCGATGCGTTCAAGCGTCGGCGCGGCAAGCCCTTCGACCTCGTTCAACATGCGATGATCGAGAGCCGCTTCTGTGTCGGCTATTGCCGTTGCCAGATCCTCAAAATGAAAGACATAACCGGTTTCAGGATCTGGTTCGCCATCAATGACGACGCGAGCACGAAACGAGTGGCCATGCACGCGTGCGTTCGCCGTTCCCGGCGCCGCTGTTGGGAGGAAGTGGGCGGCCTCAAACTTAAAATCTTTGTAGATGCGCATGGGGACGGGAATACGGGAAAGGAAGGGCAGTAGGCAATAGGCATGAGGCAATTGGCAGCGACGAGCGACAGTTTACCCTACTGCCTACTGCCTACTGCCTAATGCCTATTGCCTCACTGCCTTTCCTACCTAATCCCAACCACCTTGTGCGTCTGCACCGAAAGGCGCCACGGCGGATTGCCCTTACAGTAAGCGATCGCGGCCGCCATGTTTGCGGCCTGCGCTGGGCCGTCCATCGGCTGCAAAAAGTGGTGGTCGAAATCGAGATCGCGCACGTCGTCCGGCAGCAGGGCCACTTGCGGATAGACGAGTTTCAGTTCGTCGCCGTGTGTTTGCTTCAACTCGGCGCCAGCTTTCGGGCTGACGCAGACCCAGTCAATGTCATCCGGCACCGGCAACGTGCCGTTCGTTTCGATAGCGATGGCGAAGCCCTCATCGTGCAGCGCATCGATGAGCGCTTGATCGACCTGCAGCATGGGTTCGCCGCCCGTTAGCACGAGGAGCCCCGGTCCCGTAAAGCTCCCCAGCGCTGCAAGGCAAGCCTTCGCGAGCGCCTCAGGCGTCGCGAATTTGCCGCCGCCGTCGCCGTCTGTACCAACGAACTGCGTATCGCAAAACTGGCACACGGCTTTGGCGCGATCTTCCTCGCGGCCCGTCCACAGATTGCAGCCGGCAAACCGGCAGAACACGGCCGGCGTGCCCGCATTCGCGCCTTCGCCCTGGAGCGTGTAGAAGATTTCTTTGACGTGATACATGAGTGAGGTTGCCTTCCAATCCCCCACTCCCCGTATAGGACGGGAAGAGGGGGAAGTCACGGCACCGGAGGACACTCGATCTGCCATTTGTTGGCGCGGTCACTTTCGGCGCGGGCATCCTGTCCTTCCCTGTCAGGGCGTAAATTCATGCTGCTGCGATCTCGACCGAGAAGTTCTTCAGCGTCGGCTTGTTCGCGATCATTTCGATCGAGGTGCGAACACCAGCTGGCTTCTCTGGGAGTTTGTCGCCATGGGGGAAAAGCATCACCAGCAGCGCAAATCCGGCGATGAAATTCACCGTCTGGATTTTCGAGCTGTTGATCTGCTTCATCATCGCCGTGGGCCTTGAGTTGGGGTGACTTGAGCGTCTGTCGCGTTATCGGGGGCATTAGGTTCAAGCTGTCGTTTCGGCTGTGTGGGAGTTTGATAGGCGCTCGCACCCGGCCCCGCAGTTCCGGGGGGAACAGGGGCGTCCCCCTCTCCCCGCTTTGGGGGCCTTGGGGGGCAGGCGGCAAGGACACGCGGGTGAGGGCTGGCCGTCGGCGGGCGAAAGCGGCTGATACGACGCAGCTTTTTGCGTTCAGGCCCCGATTGAGCTATTCTGCGCTTATGAACATTCAGACCCCAAAACGCATGACCGTCGATGAGTACCTGGCCTGGGCCGAGGGGCGGCCGGGACGGTATGAGTTGATTGATGGGGTGGTACGGCAGATGTCGCCAGAAACAATTCGCCACGCCAACGAGAAGCACGCCGCGACCGTTGCGCTGAGGGCGGCTGTGAAGCGCTCCGGTGTTGCAGCGTTCGTAGTGCCTGACGGAGCAACGGTTCGTATCTCCGAGCACAAGAGCTTCGAACCCGATGCTCTCGTTTACATGGCCCCGGAACACGACCCCGAAAGCGTTGAAGTGCCAAATCCTGTAATCGTTGTTGAGGCGGCCTCACCTTCGACGCACAAGTACGATGCGGGCTTCAAGTTAGAAGGCTACATGAGATTGCCGAGCGTGCAGCACATCTTACTCGTGCATGGCACGACAAAGTCAATCGTGCATCATCGGCGGATATCCGCGTCAGAGTTTAGAGCGACGACAGTATCCGACGGCATCCTGAAGCTCGATCCCCCCGGCCTCGAAATTCCCGTCGCGGATTTTTTTGACGTGGGTTGACAACCAGTCGGCTCCTCTGGCGTCATCCCCGCGAAGGCGGGGACCCATCCAAGCCTAGAAGATCACGCCACGTCTCCCACCCCTTCGCGCGCAAGTCACACGCCGGGCACGACCCGCAACCGTAGCCCCAGGCGTGGCGGTGCTCGCGGTCGCCGAGGTAGCAGGTGTGCGTCTCCTCGATAATGAGATCGACAAAAGCCGCGCCGCCGATGTCTTCGGCCATCGTCCACGTACCAGCCTTGTCGACGTACATCAGAGGCGTCTCAATCGCGATAGGCTTGTCGAGGCCGAGGGAGAGGGCTTTGGCCAACGTTTGCAGCGTCTCGTTGCGGCAATCGGGATAGCCGGAATAATCCGTCTCGCACATGCCGCCAACCAGCGTTGAAATCCCGCGCCGCCAGGCAAGTGCGGCCGCGTAGGTGAAGAACAACAGATTGCGCCCCGGTACGAACGTATTCGGCAATCCGGCCGCGCCGATTTCAATCTCCGTCTCGCGCGTCAAACTCGATTCGGATATGCGCCCGAGTGTGGCAAGCTCCAAGACACGATCGTCGCCAAGCTTCGCGCCCCAGATCGGGTAATCGGAGCGCAGTTTCTCAAGCACGCACTGGCGCGCCGCAAGCTCAATCACATGGCGCTGCCCGTAATCAAATCCGACCGTCTCGACGCGTGCGTATCGCTCCAGCGCCCACGCGAGGCACACGGTCGAATCCTGACCGCCGGAAAAGAGTACGAGCGCGGACGAGGGGGGATTTGTGCTTTCGCTCATCGGTTTCTCATAACTTTCCGGGCGAGGGTTCGCGCGTGCGGCCCAATGTCCATTTATTGCGGACCCTCCATCGGGGTAGGTACAGCCCGCCCGGCAGGACTTTCAAGGCGCGGCGATAGAGTCTACAACGCCCGCATCCCTTTGACGAGCCCACGCGACCAACTCGGGGCCCGCTTCCATCCCGATCCCAAGGACACACCTCCCATGACCGCCATCGTCGATATTATCGCCCGCGAGATCCTCGATAGCCGCGGCAACCCGACGGTCGAGGTGGATGTGGTGCTGGAAGACGGCGCCATGGGCCGCGCGGCCGTGCCGTCGGGCGCCTCAACTGGCGCGCATGAGGCCAACGAACTGCGCGACGGCGACAAGGCCCGCTACATGGGCAAAGGCGTTCTGAAAGCGGTCGATTGCGTCAACGGCGAAATCTACGACGCGCTCGCTGGCATGGACGCTGAAGACCAGCGCGGGCTGGACGCCGCCATGATCCAGCTCGACGGCACAAAAAACAAAAGCCGCTTAGGCGCGAACGCCATACTCGGTGTTTCGCTCGCCGCCGCAAAGGCTGCCGCTGAAACCAGCGGTCTGCCACTTTATCGCTACGTCGGCGGCGCCACAGCCCACGTACTGCCTGTGCCGATGATGAACATCATCAACGGCGGCGCACACGCCGATAACCCCATCGACATTCAAGAATTCATGATCATGCCGGTCTCGGCTGAAACCGTCGCCGACGCGATCCGCATGGGCGCGGAAATTTTTCACACCTTGAAGAAAAATCTGAAAGACGCCGGCCACAACACCGGCATTGGCGACGAGGGTGGTTTTGCGCCCAATCTCAAGAGCGCGGACGAAGCTTTGACCTTCATCATGCGGGCCATCGAAATGGCCGGATATAAGCCGGGCAGCGACGTGATGCTCGCGCTCGATTGCGCGGCGACCGAATACTACAAGAACGGCAAGTACGTGCTTGCAGGCGAAGGCAAGTCCCTCGATAGCGCCGCCAACGTCAAATACCTCGAAGGTCTGGCCGCGCGCTTTCCCATCGTCTCGATCGAAGACGGCATGGGTGAAGACGATTGGGCAGGGTGGAAACTCTTGACCGAAGCGCTTGGCAAAAAATGTCAGCTCGTCGGCGATGATCTGTTTGTCACCAACACCGAGCGCCTCGCGCAGGGCATTAAGACCGGAACGGCCAACTCGATCCTGGTCAAAGTCAACCAGATTGGCACGCTGACCGAAACGTTAGACGCTGTCTCGATGGCCCAGCGCGCGGGTTATACGGCCGTCATGTCGCATCGCTCTGGTGAGACGGAAGATTCCACAATCGCCGATCTCGCGGTTGCGACCAACTGCGGACAGATTAAAACCGGCTCACTCTCGCGCTCGGATCGCCTCGCCAAATACAACCAGCTTATTCGCATTGAAGGCGAGCTTGGGGCGGTGGCTCGGTATGCGGGACGCAGCATTCTCAGAGGCGCCGTGGTGTAAGTCAGAACCGTCCAAACGCCCTTGAACTCATGTCCGGCGTATGCCCGGCCGCAACAATATCTAAGAATTGAAAGGTTAATACAGAGGTCCGGCGCAATGATCGGAATTCTGTGTGTCTGCAACTTTCGTCAATGGCAGGTTTCGACGGGGCGGGGTGGCGTAAGCGGCCAATTGCGCTAACCACCCTCTAAGTGCCGCGAAAGCGCCGCAACAGTTGCCGCGACGAATGTGCTACACTCTGACCAACAAGAAGGTAGGTCAGACATGGCGACATCCACAAAGAAGGCCGCGCCCGCAGCCAAGGCGGCAAAACCAGCGGCCAAATCAGCATCCAAGCCTGCGGCCGCCAAAGCCGGCGCCAAGCCCGCCGCGAAGAAAGCCCCGCGTGCCAAGAAAGTGCCCGCGCCGCCGCCGGAGCC
>JANOKW010000396.1:0-4294 GCA_031419475.1 Hyphomicrobium sp.
GCTGGGATCGCCCAGGCCATGTATGTCATGCCCCACGTAGAAGTGGCGAGCCACACCCACTCGCACCCTTACGATTGGAAGTACTTTGAGAATTACGACCGCGACCGTGAGATTACGGACGTTCTCAGCTTTGCTTCATCAGAAACTCACTACGATGACCGCAGCCTCAGAAATCTCGTCGCCGAATGGCGCAACGCTTTACCAGTCGACGCTAAGGACGCTCGAGCGGTAACGCACGAGGGTGTCAGAAATGCACAGCTGCCGCGCGCGCGCCCGCATCATCCGTTTGACCTCGCGCTGGAAGTTCACGGAGCGCTCGCCGCCGCAAGCGAACTGGCGCCTGAAGGCAAGCGCGCGAACCTCTTTCTCTGGAGCGGCAATACGCGCCCCTTTGAAGCGGCGGTGCGTGAGACACGCCTCGCCGGCGTTCGCAACTTGAACGGCGGCGACTCGCGCTTCGATAGCGCGTTCCCGTCCGTCGCCTACGTCGCGCCACTCTCACGCGTTGTTGGCGCCGAACGCCAGTTTTACGCCGTCGATAGCAACGAAAACACGTACACCAATGGCTGGACCGGCCCGTTCGATGCGTTCCGGCTACTCAAGGAAACAGTCGATAACACGGAAACTCCGCGACGCCTCAAGGGTTTCAACCTCTACTATCACGCGTTTTCGGCAACGAAACAGGCGGGATTAGATTCAATCCTCGGCCATCTCGATTACGCGCGAACCTTGCCAATCGCACCTATTACTGCTTCGCACTACGCCGGAATTGCGGAAGGCTTTTTCTCGGCTCGCATCGCAGAAGCCGGGCGCGACCGGTGGCGCATCAGCCAGCGCGGAGACCTCGATACCGTGCGCTTTGATGCGGCGGATGATGTCGTGATCGACTACATAGCCAGCACCGGCGTCATCGGCCACACACACCACGCAGGCTCGCTTTACGTCGCCCTCGACCGGGCCGTGCGCGAACCCGTGGTGGCCCTTCGCTCGGCAGACCGGACAGCTTTGAAGCCTGATCACCGCAGCGCTCACCTCATAGACGGGCGCTGGCAGGTGTCGGCTCTGTCGCGGTCGCGCTGCAATATCGCCGCAAGCGTTCAAGGCTTTGGCGCAGGAGACATGACGTGGGGCGGTTTGGCACCCGGCGATTACATCGTGATGGTGCGCTATGTCGGCGAAACTATCGCCGAGCACCGCGCCACGGCTGAACAAGACGGGCGACTCACATTCCGGCTTGATGCCGACGCGGTCGAACCTGTCGAGTTGGAGATATTATGCGCGACGCCATCTGCGGCGCCCATCCCGTCACGCGCGGCAGGACCTCTGAGGTAACCAGCGGGAAGGCGATGATCCACTGACCTTTCGGCATCTCACTTTGGCATCCTAATTGGCATCCTAATTGGCATCCCACTTGGCATCCCACTTGGCATCCCATTTAGCATCCAAGTGTGCTTCTGGCATCCCGTCCGCAGTCCGAAAAACATAAAAGCCCCGCTCGGCGGCTTTACGTGCCGCAGGCAGGGCTCTGATCGATCACGAAAGAACCGTGTGGATTTAGTGCCGTGTGGCCTTCCTCAGCCTCTCCATTTCATCTTTGAGTTGGAGCTTCTCTTGCTTCAACCGCCGGATCTCAGAGTCGTCGGAGCCCGGGCGGGTCACGGCTTCTTGGATCCTTTGCTCCAGAAGCCGATGCTTCTCTGCGAGTTCAACAAGATGAGACGACATGGTCATCTTTACCTCTCCTTAGATCGTTGCACGCATGACAATCGTGACACAGTTATTTTGGCTTGTCCAACCCAACTCCAACCCATTAGGGCGGCTGAATTGTGTTTTTATATGCGCATTTTCCTGCTCAGCACCTGCCGATTCGCCTAAATTTGTTACGATTCGCCAGAATCTTGCCCACCAGTATCTTGCCTGAATTCGGCAGGCTCACGTTTGCCAGTTGCCAGATACGTCACAATGGTTGACAACCCCGGCGGACGGGCGAAGCGGGGCGGGAAAGACAAAGATGGAGCGCCGCGACGAACGCGAGCTACGCGAAGATCTGGTAAAATTGCGAACCGAGCATCGTCTGCTCGATGAGGAAATCGTGTCTCTCGAAGCCAATCCGACCGCCGATCAATTGCTCATCAAACGCCTTAAAAAGCGCAAGCTGGCGCTGAAGGACCGCATCACCTCCGTCGAAGACCGGCTGCTCCCCGACATCATCGCATGAACCGCCGCCACGCCGCCTAAACCTTATCCAAACCGGCCATTCAACACTGGGACACACCGCTTGCTCAACAGCCGCGCCGCTGCTTTCGCCAGATACAGGTGGGGCCCTTGCCAAGCGCGGGGGGCTCCTTTAAATGCCCCGTTTCCCTGAAGGGAGCGGTCGATTCTCATGAGCGCAGAAAAACCACTGGTCGGCATCATTATGGGCAGTCAATCAGACTGGGCCACCATGAAGGCCGCCGCGACGATCCTAGATGCTCTCAAGGTCGCTTACGAAACCAAAATCATCTCGGCGCACCGCACGCCCGATCGCCTCTACGACTATGCAAAATCGGCGCGCGATCGCGGCCTCAACGTAATCATTGCGGGCGCTGGCGGCGCGGCGCATCTTCCCGGCATGACAGCGGCAATGACGACGCTTCCCGTACTCGGCGTGCCCGTCATGAGCAAAGCACTATCGGGACAAGACAGCCTCCTCTCTATTGTACAAATGCCAGCGGGCGTTCCGGTTGGTACGTTGGCGATCGGCGAAGCAGGTGCGACGAACGCTGGCATTCTCGCGGCCTCGATTCTCGCGCTCAACGACCCGGCACTTGCAAAACGCCTCGACGCGCTTCGTGCCAAGCATTCCGCCGCTGTTGCCGAAAATCCCAAGGACGAGTGAAATTTGCACCGTGACCGCACTTCCACCAGGCTCGACAATTGGCATCCTCGGCGGCGGACAGCTTGGCCGCATGCTCGCCATGGCGGCGGCGCGGCTCGGCCTCAGATCGCACATCTTTGCCCCCGAAGCCGATAGCCCCGCGTTCGAAGTCGCGGCCGAGCGCACGCTCGCCTCCTATGACGATCACAAGGCCTTGCTCGCCTTCGCCCTGTCGATCGACGTTGCGACTTACGAATTCGAAAACATTCCGGTCGCGACTGTCGAGTTCTTGGCGAAGCACGTCCCCGTCCGCCCTGGCGCCAAGGCGCTGAGCTGCGCGCAAGACCGCATCAACGAGAAGACTTTGGCGCGCGATCTCGGCGCGGGGACTGCCGAATTCGCTGAGGTGAATAGCGACCGTGACTTGCAGAAGGCTCTAGCAAAAATCCCCCCGCCTTGTGTTTTGAAAACGCGCCGTTTCGGCTACGACGGCAAAGGGCAAGCCAAGATCCTGAAACTAGATGACGCGCGCCTAGCCTGGGACGCCATGCGCGAAAGCCCATCGATCCTCGAAAGCTTCGTCAACTTCCAGCTTGAAGTGTCCGTCGTCGCCGCGCGCAGCGTGGACGGCAAATTCCGCGCCTTCGACGTCACCGAGAACGAACACCGCAATCACATTTTGCATCGCTCGCTGGCACCTGCACGGATCACGCAAGCCGCCGCCAACGAAGCCATCGCCATAGCGGAAAAAATCGCGATCCAACTGGATTACGTGGGCGTTTTCGCCATCGAGTTCTTCGCGCTGCATGCGAAGGGTAAGGACGTGCTGTACGTCAATGAAATGGCGCCGCGCGTGCATAATTCCGGCCACTGGACCATCGACGGCGCCGTCACGTCGCAGTTTGAGCAACACATCCGCGCCATCGCCGGATGGCCGCTTGGATCGACCGCGCGCAAAGCGCCGGCCGTCGAGATGATCAATCTCATTGGCGACGACATCCTCGCCTGGGAGACAATCGCTGCCGACACGGGCGCGTTCCTGCACCACTACGGCAAGAAGGACGCGCGCCCCGGCCGCAAGATGGGCCACGTCAACCGGCTGTTGCCTGGATTGCCGATGCCGGACGGGGAGTGACTTCCATTCAGCATCGGTCGTCCCCGCTCGTCCACTTGCGACTCCTTAGAGTGTCGTCCGGAAAAAGCCTGTCCCCGCGCGACCACTCGGAAGTCCCCTTGCGGGGAAGGCGGGGATGGGAACCGGTTTTCCGAAAAGAAGCACGACAAGACAAAGCGCTAGCAGGCTGTTGAACTTGGGGCGACAGTAGACTGTTTTTTTCGTCTCTGTCGTCCGATTGAACGTTTTTGGTCTCTTGGTCTTTGGGTGTGAGGCATTCCAGCGGTGTTTCTCAGGCTTCTGCGAGCAGCCTTGGCATC
>JANOKW010000397.1:0-2507 GCA_031419475.1 Hyphomicrobium sp.
GAGCAGTGAATTCGCTCCGCGCTGCGTAGCGAATTGATGGGGTCGCCGTACCGGGCTGTCCTGCCCAGCAAACAGGAACGGCACGCTGCATCGGGCGGCGACCCCGCGACCGTGGCGCCTCGCGCGGGCGAGGGCGGCGCATCTCGGCGGTGCTGAGGGCGGAGGAGCCGAGTGCTGGGCGCCGACCTGAGTTCGCCCGCACCGATTCGCGCTGCGGTGGCGTATGTGGGCTCGCTGGTCGATGAGCTGGAGCGCACCTTTCCGAGCTGATCCTGCGCAAGGCCTGGTGGTGGGGGCCCTGTTGTCACCAGTGCGGGGGCGAGCTAGTGAATACTGCTACATTGCCGCAGTGCAAGATACCTTGATGGACAACGGCTAATGGGAATTGCTTTTTCCAAGCCTCCAGTCAACGAAGTGGTTGCCGGACAAGCATTTGTTCCGCGCGCTGACTTGCTCATTCCTCATCTAGGGGAATTCTGGGCGTCACGTCTGAAGGGGCAATACCCTCGTGTTGCGCACGCTGTGCCAGTGACGTCGGCGAACGAGCCACCGTTTTGTGATCCTTTGACTGGGGTTCCATTGCCCCGGCTATGGTTCATCGGGCAAGAAGAGACGCGAATGGTCCAACTTCAACAGGACCGCATCTACGCAAACTGGCGGAGGCTGAAAGTTTCGGATGAGTACGTTCGATTCCCTGCAGTCCGCGATGAATTCATTCGCGTCCTTGACGAATTCAATCAGTACGTCGAAGTCACAACCGGCGTGCGACTGAAGCCAGTCAGGTATGAGTTGACATATGTGAACATGCTGCGCAAAGGCGATGAGTACGGCGATGTCACTGACCTGAGCAATGTGTTCCGCGATTTTGGCTGGCAGCCAGGGGCGAGATTCCTTTCACATCCGTCAAAGCTAGGTGCCCGATTTGAGTTCGCCCTGCCTAACGAATTCGGCACTCTTACGGTCGCGGCGGACCCCGTTCGAAAGAACGATACGGAAGAAGACCTTTACCGCTTTCAATTGGCGGCGGTTGCGCCGATTGAGGTTGCGGGACGCATAGATTTTGCGCAGTGGATCGAGACGGCCCACGATCAAATCGTTCGCGGCTTTAAGGATCTCACCACTTCTCAAATGCATGCGCATTGGGGTTTGATTCCGGAGGAGGGCCAGGAATGAGCACCACAACGGCCGTCACGTGGGACGCGAGCCCTAGCGTCTTCGGTGGGCTAGGAGCTATGCCGACAATATTTGGAAGCAGACCGGCTGCAAAACGCGCCGCGCATCCAAAGTACCCTGACGCTGGTACTGTTGCTGCTGTCGAGTTTGCTGACTCTGATCTTGAGCAGGAACAGGTTGAAGTTGAGTTGCACTTCGCGGACGTTTTGGCACTGAACTCCCCGCACTTCTACCAGGCCGGTTCATCTCTAATGAGAGAGATAGACCCCCGACTTCGTGAGTTGCAATCGCAATTCATCGACGACCATGATCAAGAAATCTCGAGGGCATCGATCTTCGCGCTCAGATCGCTTCTCGCATCGATCCCTGGCCTTCGAAAGCCAACATTGAGCGCGGAGCCGTCTGGGAATCTCATCGCGACGTGGCGCAAAGGCACGGACTCGCTGTCCGTGCGTCTCCTCCACGCCGTTGAACTTCACTTTGCATTCGGCGGAACAGCGCGTGGCGCCGGTGGAAACGCGGATCCTAGATACGGCCGATCGGCAGCTGCCACCCTCTTCGCTGAGTCCAGTGAGGCTCGTCAGATCGCCTGCTGATGGCGCGGGTAAGTCGGCTGCCACCTGACAGCTTCGTCGCTCGAATTTGCAAACCCTCTCAGGCTGACGACCAAGGGCGAGTTCAAGCCGGGGCATTTGAGTTGCGGCCGCCAACAGAAGACCGAGTCCTTGAGCGTGCCTTGTCTGTGCACTGGCTTGATTACCTTGTCTCGTCAGAGAGCATCGACGTCAAGCTGGCAGTTCTGCGTGACTACAGGGCCAACCCGCCTCCAGGCCTCACCGAGATAAGGACCAAGAAGACTGCTTGGTTTGCAACACTTCGAGTTCGGCGAATAGAAACGGAAGTGGCTCCGAGCGACGTGGCGTTTGAATGCCGTCACGATCCGCGATCTGATTGCTCTGCGTGCCCATGCGATGAGTCCGCTTTCGTCGGGCGTTTGGGCGGTCTGTCGCCGTCTCATGCGGTGATGGATCCGCACACGCTGATATGGGCAATGCCTGAAGACGGGCCGTTGGACTTTGCGGTCAGGGTCCATTTGGCTGAGTTGGTTGAGCACGTTGCACATGTGTGAATCTGATCTGGGGTAGGTTGTTGCACCCGTGTGTGGGTCGCCGCCGTGGCGGATGCCGGCGCTGGCGTCGAACGGGCCTCGTGGTCGGCGGCGGCTTGCAGGCGTGGCCGTCGGCGCAGGACTTTCGCGGCCTGGTCGCCGAGCCCGCGGGCACCGTGCGCGGCACCGCGATCGTCTTTCACGGCAACGCCGGGCATGTCGGCGA
>JANOKW010000398.1:0-10809 GCA_031419475.1 Hyphomicrobium sp.
TCGCGCTCCTTGTTGGTCAATTTCCGGTCTGGCATCGGGGTCAGCCACACGTCCGCATCAAGTCCAAGCTGATGACTGGCGTGACCTGTCAGCATCGGTCCGCCGCGCGGTTGAGACATGTCGCCAACCAGAAGCCCCGGCCAGCTATCCTCTTTCTGTGCGCCTGTCGCCAGCTTCTCAACAAGCGACACGAGCTTGGGGTGACCCCAATTGCGGTTGCGCGACAATCGCATCGCCTGCCACGCGGGCCCATCGACGGGCAACGCTACAGCGCCCGCCAGACAGCCGCGCGAATATGTGCCGATTGCGCGCGCCTGCAACAGCGATGGCCCCTTTGCAGCACCAAACAAAGTCTTGGCGGGGATCGCAACCGGAAGAGCAGGCGGCTCGGCGGCCGCGTCCGCTGGCGCGGCGTCTTTCGGCACAACTGGCGCCACCTGCGCCGGGCCACGTGGCGCGGCTGGATCGGCGGCCGCGACCGGAACTGGCGCTTTGGTGATAGGCTGTCGCGGCTGAACGGCTTCATGAAGCGCTGCCGGCGCAAGTGCTATCGTTCCGTTGCCTGTGCCAGCGCTTGGGCCAGCGCTTGGGCCAGAACTTGGGACTGCCGTTCCTGCTGGCGGTGTCGCGGCCCCTGCCCCAGAACCATTGCGACCAGTCGCACTGGGAATAGTCGCATTGGGAATAGACGCTTTAGGAAATGCCAGCTTATCGCCCGCTGGCGCGAACGACGGCAGATTGGCTTCGGCGCTGTCTTCCTCGTAAACGGTCTCGAGCGACGGGTTATTGGCGACAAGCGGCGCCACAAGGCGAGAGGCAAACGGCAGCACGTCGTCCGGCCGGGCCATAACAGCTCCTGCCATCACCATGCCTGTCGCCAGCACTATTCGCCAGATATGCATTGGGGTGTCCCGCGTCTCACCAAATTAGTTGCTATCCTACCCCGATCTCGGGCCAAAATGCGGCACTTATCTCGCGTTTTTCATAAGCAAAGGCAAAGTATTAATACTCAACCCGAGCCTTCGGAGGTCAGATGATCTCCGAGGATGCTGGCCTACCCAGTTATTTTGTCAGGATTTCCCGTATGTGTGATTGCATTCGCGGGGCCAACACCACGGATCGTCCATCACATGATTCACACGATTGAATTGGGCCCTCGGGACGCGAAAACACGGCTAGTGCTCGCCCACGGGGCCGGCGCGCCCATGACCAGTCCGTTTCTGGACACGATGGCGGAGCTTCTGGCCGAGCGGAACATTGCCGTCAGCCGTTTCGAATTCGCCTACATGGCCGGCCGCCGAACCAACGGCAAGAAGCGGCCCGCCACCAAGGCCGAGTTATTGACCGGCGAATATCGCAGCGCCATTGCCCAAGTGCGCGAGCAGATCTCAGACAACACCCGCCTCTATATTGGTGGTAAGTCGCTTGGCGGCCGGGTTGCCAGTATGATTGCCGAAGATGCTTACAAGGCTGGAACGATCTCCGGGCTCGTTTGTCTCGGCTATCCGTTCCACCCGCCGGGCAAGCCCGAGACACTGCGCTCGGCGCATCTCTGGGACCTCACATGCCCCAGTCTCGTCGTGCAAGGCGAACGCGATCCCTTCGGCAATCGGGCGGAGGTCGAAACCTATGCGCTTGCGCCCGCCATCCGTTTGCAATGGCTCCCCGATGGTGATCACGATTTCGGCCCCCGCGGCGCATCGGGTTTTACGCGCAAAGAAAATCTCACCTCCGCCGCAGACGCGATCCTTGCCTTCATAATCCAGCTAGAGGCGGCATCCGATTGACGGACCTCTCGCCCCCACCTAGTGTGCACCGCAACACGCGCCAAAATATACAGCGCCCGAACTTTCCTCCATCAAACCCGAAGTCCGAGATGACCACGCAAACCATCGACCCTGCGCTTTTCGCCGCTACAGCCGCCTGCAAGGCCTGGCCCTTTGAAGAAGCGAAGCGCCTCCTGCAACGCCTCGAAAGAGTTCCCGGCGGTAAAGAAAAGACAGTCATTTTCGAAACGGGTTACGGTCCCTCGGGGCTTCCCCACATCGGCACTTTCGGTGAAGTTGCGCGCACGACGATGCTGCGCCACGCCTTTGAAGTTCTGACTGAAGGCAAAATCAAGACCCGGCTTTTGTGCTTTTCCGACGACATGGACGGCATGCGCAAAATTCCAGACAACGTGCCGGATAAATCTGTCCTCGAGCCGCATCTGCACAAGCCGTTGACGGCTGTGCCAAATCCGTTCGGTGGCGATCATGCGAGCTTCGGTCACCACAACAACGCGATGCTGCGCCGGTTTCTCGACACGTTCGGTTTCGATTATGAATTCGCCAGCGCCACAGACTATTACACGTCGGGTAAGTTCGACGCGGTGCTGCTACGCGCCGCCGAACGCTACGACGAAATCATGGCGGTGATGCTGCCGACGCTCGGCGAAGAACGTCAGGCAACCTACAGCCCTTTCCTGCCCATCTCGCCAACCACGGGCCGAGTGCTCTACGTGCCGATGAAGAAGGTCGATGCTAAGGCTGGCACCATCACCTTTGCCGATGAGGATGGCACGGACACGACGGTTCCGGTCACTGGCGGCCATGTAAAACTGCAATGGAAGCCCGATTTCGGCATGCGATGGGCGGCGCTTGGCATAGATTTCGAGATGTTCGGCAAGGACCATCAATCCAACGCCATCATTTACGATCGCATTTGCGAAATTCTGGGCGGGACAGCGCCGCAGCACTACGTCTATGAGCTGTTCCTTGACGACAAGGGCCAGAAGATTTCCAAATCAAAGGGCAACGGCCTCACGATCGATGAGTGGCTGACGTATGCGCCGCCTGAAAGCTTGGCGCTCTACATGTTCCAGAAGCCCCGGACCGCCAAGCGTTTGCATTTCGACGTGATCCCGCGCGCCGTCGATGAATATCTCCAACATATCTCGGCCTATCCCAATCAGGACGCCAAGCAGAAACTCGACAATCCTGTTTGGCACATTCATTCAGGACACCCGCCGACAGCGGAGCTGCCGATTACGTTCGCTCTGCTCTTGAACCTCGTCTCGGCCTCGAACGCCCACGACAAGAGCGTGCTGTGGGGCTTTATCCGCCGCATCGCGCCGGGCGCAACCGCAGAAGGGCACCCGCTCCTCGATCATCTCGCCGGCTATGCAATCCGCTACTATAACGACTTCGTCAAACCGGCGAAGCAGTTCCGTGCGCCAACCGCTGAGGAGGCGGCAACTCTCAAGGCTCTCGACCGGCTCCTCGCGGCAGCGCCACCTGCGGCAACCGCCGAGGAGTTGCAGAATCTCGTCTTCGAAGCTGGCAAAGCCAACGGCTATACCAAGGAAAACTTGCGCTCATGGTTCCAGGCCATCTACGAAGTACTGCTCGGCTCTAGCCAAGGCCCGCGCTTTGGCTCGTTTATCGCGCTTTATGGTGTTGAGGAAACACGCAAGCTCATCGCGCAAGGGATAGAGCGCCAAGCGGTTAAAGCGTAATTTTTTCTACTGGCACGGCGCCGGAGGTGGCTCCGGTCATTGGCAGGTCGATGCGCCAGATCCTACGCATTTGGGCAAAGAATTGCTCTTCGCGCGCCTCAATGTCGTGCTGGCGCCATTCTTCATTCTGAAGCACTTCGCGCGTGATCGACAATAGCGGCGCTCCAGCATCGCGCTCAAAGTAGATCTGCTTCTTCGTGTCAAATAACGCGTTGCGGGCTTTGTCATTCTGCTTTGGAGAAATGAGCACGAGATTGCCGGTATTCTCCGTGCATAGTCCGCGAACGTCTGCGGCCGGATACCAGCGGCACCATTCGCTCGTGCGTGGTGGGCGCTGAGGCAGAACATGCTCGATTGTGTAGTGCTCTGGGTTTAGCACGGAGACCTTTCCTTCGATCTCGTCGTTCAAGCGGAAGAGCAGGAGCTTGCAAATCTTCTGATTGCGCTTGTGAAGGTCCTTGAGATGAAAGGCTATGTTGCGAACTTCGTCGCGCGAAATAGCGAAAACAGGATGGTTCGGATTGAGGGCGCTGCCTTCGCGAATGGCTGAAACGACATTCGCGAACCGCCTGACGCGCTTGCCAGTTCCAAGACACAACAAGCGCAACAAGTGCGCAAGCCTGTCGATCTCGGACAAGAGGTACTCAGTAGCCTTTGGATCGTTCTGGCGATCCTTGAGGGCCAACATGGCGGCGGGCGCCCAGTCCCCGTCAGGAAGCCGGTTAAGATATGTGAGATGCTTGCGCATGATGGGGGTCAGATCGAGATCAGCATTCGACTCGCCGCCCCGCATTACTGCGTAGGTATGCGCAAGTGGCAGGAATGCGTTTCGCAAAAACGGTCCCGCCCCACCTTCTTCCTGAACAACAGCACGGACGCCCGAAACAATCTGCGGCCGGGTGTGGCCATAAATGGTGCGCAAATGGCCGAAAAATGTTTCGAACTCATCTCCAAGGCGGGCGCTCGCAGCATCCCATTCTTTGACGGCCCATTCGACATCGGTCGATGGCAGGCGGCTGATGACATCGGCTTTCAGGATGTCGTTCCGCTGCAATTTTTTTCCGCCTTCGTTCAGAACGATGAACATGCGGTGTGCTTGATCGAGATCGCTGCTCAGTATAACGACTGCGGTGCAGTGACTAACCACATACTCAAACATTTGGCTGCGCTCTGAATCCGTCAGCTCCCTCAAAACCGAGACGAAATGATCTCGCACTTGCTTAAGCGGCGCCTCGGCATCTTCATCACTGGCCTCAGGAACTTCAAGAAGCGTACTGCCGGGTTCAAGCACGTATTTTTCAAATAGCATGCGCTCCCGGCTCGCAACGTGGATGCGGTAACGCTCTGTTCTGAAAAACCGCGCGCCTTGCTGCGCGGCGATCATCGACCCGACGCGGCGCGCGAGCGACGAATTTGGGCTAGGCTCCAGATCGCGCATGACCGCGAACATCGTCAGAAGCGTGACCAGCCTTTGTTGGCCATCAACGATATCGAATTCACGAGTAGGCATTTTCAGGCCGAGCCGGACACTGTCGGTGCCCGTTGGATCCATAAGCAAAATCATGCCAAGAAAGTATTCCGGAACCGGATCCTCTCCAGTGCCGAGCCCCGCTTTTTCCTGCAGATTGTCGAGGAGCTTGGCGGCATGTTCTTGTTCCCAGGCGTACGACCGCTGATAAACGGGCACGTTAAAAAGGAACGGGCCGGAAAAGAGCTCGCCAAGGGAGAACGGTGCCGATTGTAGCCCAGACTTCATGCTGACACAGAGTTAGAGCTGGAAAGAAAATGATGGGTGGCACGATGCCTCATGTGGCAACGTCCCGAATACGATGCATTAATAACACGAGGCTTTGGCCGGTTTCAGCCAATTCTTTCGCCGCATATTAAAATCACCTCTTAGCATTTATCGGCAAGCTACTATGGCGCTGCCTTTTTTTGACCTAGAAGGGACCAAGGTCCGAGTCATAAAGGCCCATCCAATGTCCGACATTTTTCATGAGTGCCCCAATACTGATATCGAGCCCCTTGTCTTTAAGGTTCTACCCGAAGCAGCCTGGATTGAAGCGTGCAAACTTGGTGCCTTCGCCGGATCGGACGACGACATCCGCGATGGCTTCATCCACCTGTCCGCCGCACACCAATTGGCGGGAACGCTGGCTACATATTTTGCTGACTGCCACGACCTTGTTCTCGTTGCTTATCGCGCAAAAAACCTTGGGCCAGCCCTGCGATGGGAGGCTTCACGAGGGGGGAAGCTGTTCCCGCATCTCTATGCGCCCTTGCCTACTGCGGCTGCACTCTGGCAAAGGCCGTTGAAGCTTGGGCCCCATGGCGTGGCTTTACTCGAAGAGGACTGTTTTCAATGCTGACAGGGCTTTATCACGTCGCCCGCCATGCCCTTTTTGCCCTGCAGCCGGAAGACGCGCACGAAGCAACGCTCAAGGCTTTGGAGTGCGGTCTCTATCCACGGCCTAGCTCCCCCGATGATCCGCGGCTCAGCCAGCGGGTCTTCGGTCTTGATTTTGCAAATCCCGTTGGCATTGCCGCTGGTTACGACAAGGATGCGCGCGTGCCCGACGCTGTGCTCGGCATGGGTTGCGGTTTTGCCGAGATTGGCACCGTGACACCCAAACCGCAGACAGGAAACCCAAAGCCGCGCGTCTTCCGGCTCGTCGCCGACAATGGCCTGATCAATCGGCTCGGCTTCAACAATGGCGGCCATGCGGCAGCGCTCGCACGGCTTCAGGCCCGAGCCTCCCGAGGCGGTATTGTCGGCGTCAACATCGGCGCCAACAAAGAGACAACCGACCGAAGCGGCGATTACGTCACCGGCGTTGAAGCCTTCAACGCGGTTGCCAGCTATTTTACCGTTAATATTTCGTCCCCCAATACGCCCGGTTTGCGCGACCTGCAGGCGCCGGCCGCCCTCGACGAGCTCTTGACCCGCGTTATGGCGGCGCGCGCAGCAATCATTGCCAATGGCGGGCCCAAACGCCCAATCATCGTAAAAATAGCGCCCGACATCGCCGAAGCCGACATTGCGCCGATTGTGGCCCGCCTTGCGGCCCATCATGTCGATGGCATTGCCATCTCAAACACCACACTTGCGCGCGACGGACTGACCGATCCACATGCCCACGAAGCCGGGGGGTTGTCGGGGCGCCCGGCATTCGCGCGCGCGACGATTATGCTTGCGCGAGTCTATCGGGAAACGAAGGGACAAATCCCGTTGATCGGAATAGGGGGCATCGATAGTCCAGAAGCAGCACTGACAAAGATAGAAGCTGGCGCCACTCTGCTTCAGCTCTACACAGGTTTGATCTATGAGGGTCCAGGGCTCATTGGTGGCATCAAATCACATCTGGCGGAAGCGGTTCGGCGCGCTGGTTCCAATTGCCTCGCGGATCTTCGCGGAATAAAGTTTGCCGAATGGGCCGCGCGGCCGCTGACTTAAAAATGCTTAGTCAGACGGCGTCCGGTCTTTGCGCAACAACCTGGCGATGAGCCAGACCGGAATAACGATCATGGCACCGAGCGCCATGTACTGAATCACCCATTCGATGGCCCCAAAGCCCATGTCATAGACATAGCGGGCCAAACCATCGAGAGTTTGGAAGAAATTGCGCGGCGTGATCCCGAAGACGGACAATAGCAAACCGACAATGATCGATATCATCGCCAGCCGGATGAAGACTGCAACAGGATGACCGCCAAGAAATCTGCGTACGTCCATGTCATCTCCTTCTAGGGGTTCTTTGCGCGATAAACCTCAAGCGGAAACGCCCACCGCCCCATCTTGGGGCTATGAATCGCGAACGCCCGCTATCATATTGTAGATCAGGGTGCGAAAGCCAAGCAGAACTCGAGATCGTATAAGAAAGCATGTCTGTAAAACGGCCAAACCCGCGCCTGCGGCCGTCTGCCAAGGCCGCGCCCGCAACCGCACAGCTACCGCAGATCTTTGCCGCGTGGTTCGCGAGCCGGGGATGGCAGCCGCGGGCACACCAACTGGCAATGATCGAAGCTTCAGCTCACCGGCGCTCGACGCTACTCATTGCTCCGACGGGCGCAGGCAAGACGCTTGCTGGCTTTTTGCCGAGCCTCATCACACTTTCTGGTCCGAAGCTGGCGAAAGCGGGCTCTGGTCTCAGAACACTCTACATCTCGCCCCTTAAGGCGCTCGCGAGCGACGTTGCCCGCAACCTCATCGCGCCAATATCCGAACTTCAACTGAAAATCACCACCGAAACCCGGTCCGGTGACACGAGCGCCGCGCGCCGCCAGCGCCAGCGAACCAAGCCGCCGCAGATCCTGCTGACGACCCCCGAACAGATCGCGCTGCTCCTCAGCCACCCCGACGCACCATATCTTTTTGCCGATCTCGACACCGTCATCCTTGACGAACTGCACGCACTTGCGGCGTCCAAGCGCGGGGATCTACTGGCGCTGGATCTTGCCCGGCTGCGCCGGATATCGCCGTCTCTGATCACAATCGGACTTTCGGCAACGGTTGCCCGGCCATCGGAATTGCGCGCTTATCTCGTGGCGCAGCCGAAACCTGACGATCACATCGAGCTCGCGGATGCCGTCGAGGTCAAGGGCGGCGCTGCCCCCTGCATCAAGATTCTCGAAGGCGAAAACGAAGTGCCGTGGTCCGGACACACGGCCCAGTACGCGTTCGGCGAAATTTACCGCGCACTTTTGGACCATCGTCTCACGATTCTTTTCGTCAACACGCGCATGCAGGCCGAGTACGCCTTCCAAGAACTTTGGCGCATCAACGACGCGAACTTGCCCATTGCGCTGCATCACGGTTCACTCGACATGGCCCAGCGCAAGAAAGTTGAGGCCGCCATGGCCTCAGGTGCACTCCGCGCCGTTGTCGCCACATCGACGCTGGATCTTGGCGTTGACTGGGGCGACGTCGATCTCGTCGTCCACATTGGCGCACCCAAAGGCGCAAGCCGCCTACTGCAACGCATCGGCCGTTCCAACCACCGGCTCGATGAACCGTCAAAGGCGCTCCTCGTTCCCGGCAACCGGTTTGAAGTGCTCGAATGCCTTGCAGCGCTACAGGCGGCGGAGGCTGGTGCTCAGGATGTCACGCTATCGCGATCCGGCGCGCTCGACGTTTTAGCTCAACATGTTCTTGGCATGGCTTGCCAAGCCCCGTTTCATCCAGACGCACTTTACGCGGAAGTGCGCTCAGCACTGCCTTATGCTAATCTCGGCCGCAAGGAATTCGACCGCATCGTGGATTTCGTCTCGACCGGCGGATACGCACTCAAAAGCTACGACCGCTTCGCTAAGCTTAAGCCTGCTGAAGACGGCAGGTTGCGCGTCGCCAATCTACAGTTCGCGCAGCAATACCGCCTCAACGTCGGCACAATCGTCGATAGCCCGATGCTGAAAGTCCGGCTCATATCTGGAAAGCCGCGCCGGAGTTCTGGCAACAGGAGCGCTGGCAACTTGGCATTGCAGGGTGGCCGCGTCCTTGGCGAGGTGGATGAGTATTTCGCCGAACAGCTTCCCCCTGCCGCAACGTTTGTATTCGCAGGTCAGATCCTACGCTTCGAGGGCCTGCGCGACACGGAACTTTTCGTCTCGCGCTCGTCCTCACCAGATCCGATGATTCCGAGCTATACGGGGGGAAAATTTCCACTCTCAACACACTTGGCCGAACGCGTCCGCACCATGCTGAGCGATCCAAAATCCTGGACCCAATTGCCGAAGCCAGTCTCCAACTGGTTGAAATTGCAGAAGCGCTATTCCCTTATCCCCGGCCGCGAAGATGTGCTTGTTGAAACATTCCCGCGCGGTTCGCGGCATTATCTCGTCGCCTATCCCTTTGAGGGCCGCCTCGCGCACCAAACGCTTGGCATGCTTTTGACGCGGCGGCTCGAACGCGCCGACGCGCAACCCCTTGGCTTTGTCGCCAACGATTACGGCCTCTCCGTCTGGGGCCGCGGCGATGTCTCGGCCATGATCGAGCGCGGCGAACTCCCGCTCGCCAAGCTTTTCGATGAGGACATGCTCGGCGATGACCTCGACGCGTGGCTCGCTGAGAGCAGCCTGATGAAGCGCACCTTCCGCATGGCGGCCGTGATCGCAGGCCTCATTGAGCGGCGCCATCCGGGCAAAGTAAAATCCGGCCGCCAAGTCACGATGTCGACGGATCTTATCTACGACGTGTTGCGGCGCCACGACCCGAGCCATATTCTGCTTGAGGCCGCCTGGGCCGATGCCGCAACAGGCTTGCTCGACATTCAACGCTTGGGCGATTTTCTCACGCGCATAAAGGATCGAATCAGGCATCAACCGTTGAGCCGTGCCTCGCCCCTTTCCGTTCCAATACTTCTCGAGATCGGCAAGGAAGCCGTCGCGGGCGGGGCTGAGGGTCTGTTGCGGGAAGCGGCTGAAGCGCTGATCCGAGAAGCGACTGGAGGGATCTGATTATGGTGGGGTTGACGCCCGAGCGGTTTGGTCTTTCCGATTTTTCGGATAGTCCGGTATCGATCTGCGGCAAAGCCTTTCGCGCGCACATGTCGGGTGCCCTCTATTGGCCGGCTGAAAATGCGCTGATCGTCGCCGATCTCCATCTCGAGAAAGGCTCGGCGTACGCTGCCAGAGGCCAGATGCTTCCGCCCTATGATACAGGCGCAACGCTAGCGAAATTGGCGGATGCCATCGACACTTACAACGCGGCAACCATCATTGCGCTTGGAGACAGCTTCCACGATTTAAGCGCGCGCGAACGTATTGCACCCGCCGACCGCGAAACCCTGAGGCTCCTCCAAGAAGACCGAGAATGGATCTGGATCACAGGCAATCATGATCCCGAGATCGAGCGCTCCCTTGGCGGTCATGCTGCACCTGAAATTTCGGTCGAAGGAATTAGACTGCGTCACGTTCCAAGCGCCAGCGCCGCAACGCACGAAATCGCTGGCCATCTGCACCCGGCCGCCCGTGTCGTCATGCATGGCACCGCGATCCGGCGCCCGTGTTTTGTTGCTAACGGCCGCCGCCTCGTGCTGCCGGCCTTCGGCGCATTTACGGGCGGATTAAATATTCTAGATGAAGCGTTCGAGCCCATTTTCGGCAACGACGGTATGGCGGTGTGGATGCTTGGTCAGGAAGGTCTGTATCCGGTTGCAACGCGGTTGCTGCGCGAAGACTGATCGTGTTTACGATTGGCGCCTTCAGGGTCTGTCCGGTTCTGATTGAATAACGGACCGACCCTAGTGTTATGTCACAAACATTTGAATCTGCGCATGCCGCGAATATGATTCAACGTTTGCATGGCACGCACGACA
>JANOKW010000399.1:0-8934 GCA_031419475.1 Hyphomicrobium sp.
GCGTATTCGAAGGATACAAAGACATCTGCGATGCGTGCTGCGACGCTTGGAACAAGCTCATCGCCGAAACCGGCCGCATCGCTTCCATCGGTACCCGCGATTGGGTCCTCACAGGTCAGCATCAATGAAGGTTGGTATTAGGCGAAGTGGAAACCGGTTCGCCGTGAAAAACTGCTCAAAAGCGAAAAACCGGCGCGCGACGTCGATATGTTGAGAATCGAACGCGCGCTATCGCGCGTCGCGGGGTTTGGCAATCGGCGTCTTTAGGGGCCTAGGCCCCGTCCGCAACAGAAACGAACGACTTCGAAAGCTCGGCCACGACGGCGTTCAGTACAAAGCGGCCCTTGGGCGTGGCGCGGACGATATCTGGCAGAGCGGGCAACTTGTAATCCGGGGCTTCCCCTGGACCAAGGCACATCGCGATGGGTTCCAGCTCGTTCGCCCGCCAGTTGCCTAAAACTGTTGAGGGCGTCGCGGCTGACAACCGTTCGAGCAGTCCGAGCGCCATGAGACCGTCCATGACCTGCTTAGATGGCCCCACGCCGCCCAATGCTGCGAGACGGCCGAGATCAACGCCTTCGCGCAGCCGCAAGCCCATCAGCAGCATTTCGTCGGCCTGTTCGGCGCGGGTGACCTCTGTTCGCTCGGTGAAGCCGTGGCCTTGGCTCTCCACGCGCGCGATCCACGCTTCCGGATTTTTCTCAGTGACTGTGGCGAAGCGTCCCGCGCCAGTGAGCAGCCGCCCATGTGCGCCCGGACCAACGCCTGCGTATTCGCCGTAGCGCCAATAGAGCAGATTGTGCCGGCTCTCTTCGCCTGGACGCGCGTGATTGGAAATCTCGTAGGCGTCGAACCCGCGCGCTGTTGTCATTTCCTGGGTGATTTCATAGAGCGCGAGCGCCGCATCGGGATCGGGTACGATCAGTTTTCCAGCCGCATGCAGCGCGGCATAGTGCGTGTCGGGCTCGATGGTGAGCTGATAGAGCGAAATATGATCGCCCGCGAGATCGAGCGCCTCGGCCAACTCCGCGCGCCAGGCGTCCGGCTGTTGACCGGGCCGCGCGTAGATCAGATCGAAAGAAAAGCGTTCAAATGTGTCGCGCGCGATTTTGAGCGCGGCTTTGGATTCAGCGACCGTGTGGATGCGGCCTAGCTTTTTCAATTCGTCATCGCGTAGCGATTGCAGCCCCATCGACACCCGATTGATGCCCGCTGCGCGGTAGCCTTGGAAGCGCGCGGCTTCGACGCTGCCGGGATTGGCTTCTATCGTGATTTCGGCGTTGGGTTCGACCGTCCAAAGTTCGGCGATGTGATCGAGGATGGCGCCAACGGTTTCCGGCTTCATAAGCGACGGAGTTCCGCCGCCGAAGAAGATCGACGAGACGGTGCGTTTTTTACCCTCTCCCTGCGCCCCTGAACGGGGAGAGGGGGACGCACCGAGCATCCCCGCGACATGATCCAACTCGCGTTTGTAGGCGGCGAGAAAACGCGCTTCATCCCAGCCCTTGTGACGGACGTGCGAATTGAAATCGCAGTATGGACATTTCTGCGCGCAGAACGGCCAGTGGATGTAGACGCCGAAGCTGGTTTGACGATTTCTCAAGAGACGCACTCGATGCGATCCAAATACACTGTGACGAGCCGATACTGAATGCTCTTCAAGCACAACTCCCGCCAATTGCGATCAAGAAACTCGCGAAACTGGCGCAACCTCATATTGCCGATCTTGAAGTGAATGACGCTTGGACCCGCAATCGACAGGAGAACCCTGTCAGTGAAATCGGCGTCCTTGCTAACGATTGTTAGTTCATGCTTGCCCGCGTGGTCCCAGATCACTTGATCGGACAGGCTTTCACCGAGATCGACTGCAAACGCGTAGTCATCGCTATTCCAGTTCGAAATGAAGCGCGGAAGATTCGCGTCGATCAGATAGCGCGCCATTAGTATGGCTTAGAGACATTGAAATTATGTGCTGCAAGTCCGGCCGCGAACTCAAGGCTCGCCTTAATGTCTTCCGGCTCCAGCTGAGGATATTGTTCGAGGATCTCTTCGGCCGAATCCCCCGCGCTCAAATAACCAAGCACGGTCTCGACCGTAATTCGGAGCCCCCGAATAGTCGGTTTGCCATTACAAATGTTAGGATCAATCGTGATCCTATCCTTGACGAGACCCATGGCGCGTTTCACCAAATTGTTTACCGGCAAGCGCAGCTTAGCATGCCTGGAGACCCCAGGGCCAGTAGTCCAGCTTAAGGTCCTCGACACGGAACGGTTGCCCTTCAAACCCCTCAAAGCTGTACTCTTCCCAGCTCAGGCTATACGGCGCATCGTTTTCTCGGCATGTGGCAACGCCTTCGTGCCCACACTCGCACTTGAATAGGGTATTCAAAGCTGAGGAGGTGGGCCGGTTCGCGAACTGGGTCAAGGGACAGAAATTTCAAACTGAATTGCTACCCAACCTCACTCATACTTACTCGCCGCCAATAGAATCTTAGCGATCGTGCGCCACTTCGGCTCATCATTGAGCTTCGCATCCGCCAGATAACCTGACATTGCTTCGAGATAAGACTCGAGCGTGGCGTTTTCCCAAATGCCTGAATTCTTTTCTAAGTCTGCGCGCAAGTTGGCGATGAAAGAGACCAGTTCCGCCTGTGTCGATAGATTCGCCGCCGCAGCTGTCAGCGCTGCGAGATCGCGGCCGGACGTCCGGCCGGGCGTCGATGACTCGCTGATATGTCCGAGGCACTCCGCCTTGAACTTCGCGAAGGCGCGCGTGCGATGGGAAATTGCGTATTTCTCAGCTGGTTCCATTTCGCCGAATGTATTCGTCTCGCCTTCCGCTACGAACATCGGATCGTAGCCAAAGCCATTGCCGCCGCGCGCGGGCCAGACAAGATGGCCGAAGACGCGGCCCTCGTAAAATTGGCATTTGCCATCGGGCCACGCGAGACACAACACGGAAATGAAGTTGGCGCGCGGCGGGCCTTTTTGACTGTTCCAGCCATCCTTTGCCGTCACGTCATCCGCAACCTTTTTCATTGCGAGACCGAAGTCTTTGCCCGGTCCCGCCCAATCGGCGGAATAAACGCCCGGCGCGCCGTCGAGCACATCGATTTCGAGCCCGGAATCGTCGGCGAGCGCTGGAAGCCCCGCACCCTGCGCTGCTGCTTTGGCTTTGATGAGTGCGTTGCCGCGGAAGGTCGTTTCCGTTTCCGCCGGTTCGGCCAAACCCAATTCACCAGCGGAGACGGCATCGAGCCCGTAAGGCTGGATGAGCTGGTTGATTTCCCAGACCTTGCCTTTGTTGTGGCTGGCGACCACCAGTTTGGAGCCGCGTTCAAGTTTCCGCATTACGTTAGTCCCCAAATGCGTGGCTCGGCGAACTCGATGGCGTTGCCTGCGGGATCGCGAAAGTAAATCGAGCGTCCGCCGCCCGGCCATTCGAAATCGGCTTCGATGGCTATGCCTTTGGCCTCAACGTGCGCGCGCCACGCGACAATCTCATCCGCGCTCGCGCGGAAACAGATGTGCCCTTCTCCGGACATGCCATGCGGCGGAACCGGAAGTTTTGGGTCTTTAGGCGGCTCGACGGTCACTGCCGGATTGAAGATCAAAAGCATCTGATTACCGACGCGATAGAACACCTGCCGACCTGCCATTTTCGAAACGGGCTCAAGTCCAACAACATCGCGATAGAAATCCTCAGCCGCATCTAGATCGGATGCGTAGAGGATCGTTTCGAGAATGGCGTTGGGTTTCATGGTCCGCGATGTTCCCCCTCTCCCCGTCCCTGCACTAGATGGGGAGAGAGAATTACCCAACCGTCAGCTTTTGTAACTGCGTGAGTTCACCAATGCCCTTTTTAGCCAGCACCATGAGCTGGTCAAAACGCTCTTGCGTGAAGGGCGTCGTCTCGGCCGTACCTTGCACTTCGACGATACCACCGGTGCCGGTCATGACAAAATTGGCGTCCGCGTCAGCGTTGGAATCCTCCGCATAGTCGAGATCGAGAACCGGTTGCCCTTTATAAAGTCCGCATGAAATAGCCGCGATGGAATCGCGCAAGGCCCCGTCCTTCACCATGTCGCGCATCTTCATCCATTGGATGCAATCGTGCAGCGCGACCCAGGCGCCGGTAATTGCCGCCGTGCGCGTCCCGCCATCGGCCTGGATGACGTCGCAGTCGACTGTGATCTGGCGTTCGCCCAATTTCGGTAAATCGACAACCGCGCGCAGCGCGCGGCCAATGAGGCGCTGAATTTCCTGCGTCCGCCCCGAGGGATGACCGGTCGTCACTTCGCGGCGCGTACGCTCGTTCGTCGCGCGCGGTAGCATGGCATACTCTGCTGTCACCCAGCCGCGCCCCTGGCCCTTGAGCCAAGGCGGCAGGCGTTCCTCGAGACTGGCCGTACAGAGCACATGCGTATCGCCAAACTTGATGAGGCACGAGCCCTCGGCGTGTTTTGAGACGGCGCGCTCAATCGAGACACGGCGCAATTCGTCGGGCTGGCGCTTCGAGGGTCGCATGAGGCTCCTAGGGCTGGCTTTGAGCGCGACTCTAAAGAACGCTTCGGCCCGCTTCAACCTTAAAGGCAGGCCGACCCGCAGCTGTTTGACGGGAGGGGGTAGGGTTCCCTACAGTGACGGCGTGGATCACGACAACTGGCACCAAACAAGGCCCCATGATTGACGGCATATGATTGACGGTAAGAGCGAGCTGCAGCTGTTGAACGAGCGCTCGCGCACCATTCTGCGGCGCATCGTTGAATCGTACCTCACGACCGGCGAACCTGTGGGTTCGCGCAATTTGGCGCGCGCGCTTCCCATTACCCTGTCGCCAGCCTCGATCCGCAACGTCATGTCGGATCTCGAGCACTTGGGCCTCATCATCTCGCCGCACACCTCTGCCGGCCGGATGCCGACGCAACTCGGTCTCCGCATGTTTGTCGATGGCCTGCTGGAAATTGGCGATATCTCGCAGGACGAGCGCAAACAAATTGAAGCGCAGATCGGTTTCCAGCGCGAGAAATCCGTTGATCAGCTTCTCGTAGAAGCCGGCGAAATGATCTCCGGTCTCTCGCATTGTGCCGGAGTCGTTCTGGCCGAAAAGCAGGTTGCGCGCCTGAAGCACATCGAGTTCGTGCCGCTGGAACCGGGCAAAGGGCTGGTTGTATTGGTTGACGAAGAACAGAACGTCGAAAACCGCATCATCGCACTCCCGCCCGGACTGCCGCCCTCGGCGTTGCAAGAAGCCTCAAATTACCTCAACACCCATATTCGCGGGCTGACGATTGGCGAAGCGCGCGCCGCAATCGAAAAGAGCCTCAAGCACGCCAAGGCCGAACTCGACATCCTGACGCAAAAAGTGATCAAGGCGGGTCTCGCGGAATGGTCCGGCGTTTCAGATGATCGCAAAAGCCTGATCGTGCGCGGACAAGGCAATCTGCTCAAGGATCTGACGGCCATCGAAGACCTGGAGCGGATCCGGCAGCTGTTCGACGATCTCGAATCTAAGCGCGACATCGTTCAACTCTTGGGGGATTGCGAACATGCCGAAGGCGTCAAGATTTTCATAGGCTCTGAGAACAAATTGTTCTCGCTCTCGGGATCGTCGCTTGTTGTCGCGCCGTTCCGCGACGAGACCCGCCGCATCGTTGGCGTTCTCGGAGTGATTGGCCCGACGCGGCTCAATTATGCCCGCATCATCCCCATGGTGGATTATACAGCGCGGCTGATCAGCCGCATTCTAACGTGATCATAAAACCTTGATTTTTGGGCCACTGAGGCTGATATCGAGCGCGCAGCAAAGCGCGTGTGAAGCGGAGCACAAATGAGCGGCGAAAAAACTGAAGCAGATGCGGATATTGGCATCGACTTTTCAGCGGATGATCTGATGCCGCCCATGCCATCGCCACCCGGCGGCGAACTGGAGGGTGGGCCACCAGGCGGCGAACCGGAGGGTGGGCCACCCGGCGGCGAGCCGGAGGTTGGCACTTATCAGTTGAAGGCCATTGTCGAGGCCCTGCAGGTCGCACTCGACAAGAAAGGCGCCGAAATCGCAGAAAAGCACGATTCGTACATGCGCGCTGTGGCCGAAACCGAGAACGTGCGCCGCCGCCTTGAGCGGGAAAAGGAAGAGACGGCGAAGTACGCCATCAGTAAGTTCACCAAAGACATTCTTTCAGTTGGCGACAACTTCCAGCGCGCCATTTCCGCCGTGACGGCTGAAGCCGCAGCCGCAGACCCAGCGCTTAAGAGTTTTCTTCAAGGTGTCATTCTTGCCGAACGTGACTTCCAGAACGCGCTTGAGAAAAACGGTGTGCGAACCATCGATCCCGCCGGTGAGGTCTTCAATCCCCATCACCACCAGGCTGTGATGGAAAAGGAAGACATAAGTGTACCCAACGGCACCGTGCTCCAGGTCTTCCAGACCGGTTACTTGATCGATGACAGGTGCTTGAGACCGGCAATGGTCGTCGTTTCGCGCGGCGGGCCAAAAGCCATCAAGTCGCCAGAACCAGAGGCGCCGCCCTCAACGCAATCCAACAACGAAAAGGCGTAAACGCCGCCTATCGATGAACATATATGTCGGGCACCTTCGTGCTGAAACCGACGATTGGAGTTTTGCCATGTATTCTAAAAGGCGCCTGCGCACATCGACTTTGAAATACAGCGTCGCGCTGCTGATGGTGCTCGCCGCATCGCATGCCGTATTCGCGGAAAATCCTGAAGGCGGCCAAGTTCAAGACCACAGTCAGCACCAGGCCGACAAACCCGACCCGAGCGCGGCAAGCGTCGGCAATAAGGCTGAACTCTCCGAAGCCTCCAAGGCCTTCGAAGAGGCCATGATGAAAATGCACAAGGACATGACGATTTCCTACACGGGCGACGTGGATGTGGATTTTGTGCGCGGAATGGTACCGCATCACCAAGGTGCCATCGACCAGGCCAATATTTTTCTGAAATACACGAAGGACTTAAGGCTTCGGCGCCTTGCTCTCGGCATTATCGCGGCCCAGCGCAAGGAAATCCGCTTCATGCAGCGTTGGCTGAAGGAACACGACCAGGGTTTGGCACCGGGAGAAACTCCGGCGTCCCTAGACGACGCGCCAGCGGACACGCCTTCAACGGATTCTGCTCCAGCAAGCGGAGCAACTGGACAGTAAACGCTGTGATTGTCGGCTAAGGCGTTCATGCCGCAGGCAATGTAGCCTTTTGTTTTCCATTGAGGAGATGGTGTCATTTATCCGCGACGGGCCAAAATAGATCACAGCCGAGTGATCTAGAACCGTTGCAGCCGTGAAGACCCTCCCTATATAACCCATCAGCCACACATGAAACTTTGGGGGCCGGGCGGAAACGCTTTTGGTAACGAGCGCTTGGTGCCTGATTTCTGGGTCAAGTTGATTGGGTCAAGATAGTTGGGCCAAGCCGGTCTGCCGCAACGGAAAAAGGACGAGACATATGGGTAAAGTTATCGGAATCGATCTTGGCACAACGAACTCATGCGTCTCCGTGATGGAAGGCGGCAAGCCAAAGGTTCTCGAGAATTCCGAAGGCGCCAATACAACGCCATCGATCATCGCTTTCACCTCCGATGACGAACGCCTCGTTGGCCAGCCGGCCAAGCGTCAGGCCGTCACTAACCCGACGAACACCTTTTTCGCCATCAAGCGCCTTATCGGCCGCCGCTTCGATGACGTGGATGTCCAGAAGGACCTCAAGCTCGTCCCGTTCAAAATCGTGAAGGGCCCGACTGGCGACGCTTGGGTCGAAAGCCACGGCAAGCAGTATTCGCCCCAGCAGATCTCGGCGTTCATTCTCCAGAAGATGAAAGAATCGGCTGAAGCCAAGCTCGGCGAGCCGGTGACACAGGCAGTCATCACGGTTCCCGCTTACTTCAACGACGCCCAGCGTCAGGCGACCAAAGACGCCGGCAAGATCGCAGGTCTGGAAGTGCTGCGCATCATCAACGAGCCGACGGCGGCAGCCCTTGCCTATGGCCTCGACAAGAAAAAAGAAGCCAAGACGATCGCGGTCTACGATCTCGGCGGCGGCACGTTCGACGTGTCGATCCTCGAAATCGGCGACGGCGTATTCGAAGTGAAATCGACCAACGGCGACACGCATCTTGGCGGCGAAGACTTCGACATGAAGCTCGTTGGCTATCTGGCTGACCAGTTCAAGAAAGAACAGGGCATCGATCTCAAGAACGACAAGCTCGCTCTTCAGCGTCTCAAAGAAGCGGCCGAAAAAGCCAAGATCGAATTGTCGAGCGCTCAAGCGACCGAAATCAATCTGCCGTTCATCACAGCCGATCAGTCCGGTCCGAAGCATCTGACCATGAAGCTCACGCGCGCCAAGCTCGAGAGCCTCGTCGACGATCTCATCACACGCACCAAAGGTCCGTGCGAAAAGGCAATGAAAGACGCCGGACTCAAGGCGTCCGAGATCGACGAAGTCGTGCTCGTCGGCGGTATGACGCGCATGCCAAAAGTCCAACAGCTGGTCAAGGAGCTGTTCGGGAAAGAGCCCCACAAGGGCGTGAACCCGGATGAAGTCGTCGCCATCGGTGCAGCCATTCAGGGCGGCGTCTTGAAAGGCGAAGTCAAGGACGTGCTGCTGCTCGACGTGACGCCGCTGTCGCTCGGCATCGAAACGCTGGGTGGCGTATTCACACGCCTCATTGATCGCAATACGACGATCCCGACCAAGAAAAGCCAGACATTCTCGACCGCCGAAGATGGCCAGAGCGCCGTCACTATTCGCGTCAGTCAAGGCGAGCGCGAAATGGCGGCCGACAACAAGATGCTTGGTCAGTTCGATCTCGTCGGCATTCCCCCGTCGCCGCGCGGCGTGCCGCAAATCGAAGTAACGTTCGACATCGACGCCAACGGCATCGTCCATGTTTCGGCCAAGGATAAGGCCACCGCCA
>JANOKW010000400.1:0-5487 GCA_031419475.1 Hyphomicrobium sp.
GAATAGCCCTATCATGGCGGCGGACGCTGAAGACGTGGCGCAAAAAGATTTGGTCCAGAAGGAAATGGCACAAGGGGACGCTGGTTTTGTCCAAGCGCAAGACCCGTTCGCCTTGTTTGGCGAATGGATGACGGCTGCTGAGAAAACAGAGCCGAACGATCCGAACGCCATGGCGCTTGCGACCGTCGATGGCGACGGACTTCCTAATGTCCGCATGGTGTTGTTGAAAGGGCTCGACAAGGCCGACGCGATGGACCGCGGCTTTGTTTTCTACACCAACTATGAAAGTCCCAAGGGCCGCGAACTCCACGAAAACAAAAAGGCGGCGCTCTGTTTCCATTGGAAAAGCTTAGAGCGGTCCGTGCGCGTGCGCGGGCTAGTCACGTCAGTATCGGCGGCCGAAGCCGACGAATATTTCGCCTCCCGGCCGCGCCTCAGCCAGATCGGGGCGTGGGCGTCACAGCAATCGCGCCCGCTTGAGGGCCGGTTTGCGCTCGAAGCAGCGGTCGCAAAATATTCGGCGAAGTATGCGGTTGGCGCCATTCCGCGCCCGCCCTACTGGTCGGGGTTTCGCGTGACGCCGCTGCAAATCGAATTTTGGATGTGCCGCCCTTTCCGGCTGCACGACCGCGTGGTTTTTGAGCGAGCAGAAGCTGCGCAATCATGGACGAAATCGCGGCTTTTCCCATGATAATTTAAGGCTACCCGTTCAATCCGTCTTTTTGACTGAATTCCGGCTAGACTTCGGATGGCAAGAGAGCTGATTTGCCGACCGCAGCTGCAATCCGAGAAAATGAAGGCATGTGCGCACCGTGAACGCGATGACCCGCATCGAATACGCAGCCGATCAGGAACCAACATTTCTGGCGCGCTGGGCCAGCAGAATAGCGATTTTCTGCGCCGTGCTCTTGTTGGTGGCGCTCATTCTTCATCGGCTTTTTGCGTTATCGACACCGGTCGTCTTGAATATCGCATTTGCCGCGTTCGCGGGCGCTGCACTTGTGCTTGTCATGACTTTGATTGCGGGCATCGATATTTGGATTACGGGACGGCAGGGCGCGGCACGCGTTATTTCCGGCGCCTTGGTGGCGCTTGGGCTCCTTGCCATTCCGATGTCGCTTTTGGTTGTCAGCCGGGAGTGGCCGGCAATCAATGACGTGTCGACCGACATGGCGGCCCCACCGCAGTTCGCGGAAATTTCAAAGCTACGCGAAACGGGCAGTAATACGGCCGAATACGCGGGCGATGCCTTCGCGACATTACAAAAAACGAGTTATCCTGACTTGAAGCCGCTGAGGGTAGAGCGTACTCCAGACGACGCCTTTGAAATCGTGCTGCAGGCGCTGGGGAAACTGCGGCTCAAAACGCTGAGCGAGGTGCCGCCTTCGGCAGCGACCGACGGCGCTGGCTCTATCGAGTTGTCCGACCACACGCTTATTCTCGGTTTTGTTGACGATATCGCCATTCGCGTTGCGGGCGACGGCACGGGCGAAACGAATGCGGCGCGGATCGACGTTCGCAGCGCGTCGCGTTTTGGGCGCCACGATTTCGGGCGGAACGCTGCGCGTGTACGATCGATCCTGAAAGAGATTGTCGGCCGTCTCGAAGCGACGGTGCCGAGTGGCGACAAGAAGCCGGCTGCCGGGGCGCCGAAGGATGGCAAGGCGCTGATCAAACGGCCTGCAGCGCGTGATCGGCCGTCAGCGGGTGCCCGCTCAAAACCAAACCCTTCTCGATCAAGAACTCGACGTGCGCCTGAACCGTTAGAGTAGCGGCGGGAACGAGTTCAGGTGCGATCCCCTGATAGATCTCGGGCACGATGCGGCGAATACTCTCGGCACCATCTTTAAGAGCTTTAAGGATGGCCTGCTCGCGCCAACGCCGGTGCAACAGGTACGCTTTGACGGTGCGTTGCGGTTCCTCCAGCCGCCCGCCGTGTCCGGGCAGGAACACCGTATCGTTGCGGTCGAGCAGAATTTCGAGCGAACGGATGTAATCCGACATGCGCCCTTCGGGGGGAGCGACGACCGTCGTGTTCCAGGCCATGACATGATCGCCGGAAAAGACGGTGTCGCGGCCCTCGAGCGCGAAGGACAGGTGGTCGGGTGCGTGACCGGGCGTGTGAATGGCGGTCAGTGCCCAATCGCGGCCTTCGATCACGTCTCCGCCGGAAAGGTGGACATCTGGTTCGAATGCGAGGTCGACGAAAGCGCGGCCCGACGGCGTTTGTTCAATCGGGATGATGTCGGCCGCCGAACGTTTGTAGGCGTGGACGACAGCGCCGGTTGCGGCCTTCAGCGCGGCGGTGCCATCGACGTGATCGCGGTGTGCGTGCGTTGAGAAGATGTGCGTGATAGGGCGCGGTCCGGCGGCCGCAATAATTGCCTCAAGGTGCGCGTCGTCGCTTGGGCCCGGATCGATGATGGCTAGTGCCGTCGATCCGACCAGATAGGTGTTCGTGCCCTTGAACGTGAACGGACTTGGGTTGTTTGCGACGATGCGCACGATGCCCGGGCCCATGGGTGCTGGCTCTCCATACGCGAAAGCCATGCCGGTTTTGAAACACAAGCCGGTTTTGGAAGAGTGGTCGTCCATGCCAATATCCCGGGGCTTGCGGCGCAGCGATTGCACGCGCGTCTGGCGATTGGGTCATCGCGGGGGCTCAGTCCCCGCTAGGTGTAAGTTGTGACCGCAGATAAGCCACTCACGAAGAACCAATTCACGAAAAACCAATTCACGAAGAACCAATTCACGAAAAACCAATGGTCGGAGCGAGAGGATTTGAACCTCCGACCCCTTGCTCCCGAAGCAAGTGCGCTACCAGGCTGCGCTACGCTCCGTCCGACCGTTCAGCCTACGCCAGTGAATGGGCGCTTTTGATTGGCTTATCGCCTGCTGTGACGACCGAGGGGCGGCCGCAGGCGAGGCGGCTTTATAGCGGTGACATCTCAAGGCTGCAAGCGCTGTCGCGGTGATGTGATCAAGAAGCTCATTTTGGGTACTTTTTGATGCAACTTCAGGGCTTAATAAGAACGCGGATTTGGTCGCAGGGAGAGCGCAATGGCGCCATTGCCGCCGCCCGATGGACTGACTATGGTGCGGCCCGTCAGCTTTGACGACGCGCGAAGCGGACCAGACTGTTGGGGCGTAGCCAAGTGGTAAGGCAACGGATTTTGATTCCGTCATGCGGAGGTTCGAACCCTCCCGCCCCAGCCAACTCCATCAACGCGCCAGCTGGAACCGGTGCGTTTCAGTTTTTCGTTTGCGGGAGTTTTGCGGGAGGTATGAACTCGAACTTGGCACGAAGCCGTGTTGTATTCGGCGACGCAATGACCGTCTTCAAAGAGGTCTGCTGAATGGGGTATCGCGTCGGCGCCGCCGCCAAGACCAAGCGGTTGATCTTCGACCGGTTTCAGATCGCTTCTACCGCCGAGTGTTAGCCGCGTCAATTCGGACCCATACCTGCCATCGATCGACCAGCTTCTGTTCCTCAGGAAACATCACTGCTAACCGAAATAATGCACCTCTTTTCCGGCCTTCGCTCGTGAAGGCAATTGGACGTCGCCGCGCCCCAGACCGTGGCGCAGCGGCTCCGGTTCAAACGAATGGAGGCGACGATGGTGACATTGACAGCGTTTCAGACCCCCTTTGGAATCAAGTTTCTGAACACTCTGAGCACAGGCGACGACTATTGGATCGCTTGGTTCGATACAGACGAATACCAGTTTGGCAGTTCGGGCAATGACACGATGTTTGGCGCGGGCGGTGACGACTGGCTCGCCGGCGGAACAGGCAACGACGATATTTACGGAGGCGCCGGCACCGACAACCTCTTCGGCGGCAGCGGCAACGATAAGCTTATCGGCGGATCCGGACTTGATCAACTCTACGGTGGAGACGGCCACGACCTTCTGATCAACAGCCGCGCCAATCCAGTCATGTCCATTGCGGCGGTGTCCGACATAATCTTCGATCTTGGTGGCTTCATGGATGGAGGCAGCGGCAACGACACATTTCGTGTTGATGTCTTTTTCAACGGCCAGCTCGCCATCGACGGCGGAGCCGACGCAGATACCATCGACTTCAGCCAGCAGACCAACGATTGGCCGAGCGCGCCCCCATCGGGCCTGCCGACGAACTTGCTCGATCTCGAATCCCTTATCGGTGAAACGCCTTTGGGGGGACTTCTCACGGTAACCCGTGTCGAAAACATTATCGGTGGCGAGTACCGGGATGAATTCTATGGAAACGACGGGATTAATAGCCTTCGGGGCCTCACTAATGCCGACGTTCTAGAGGGGCGTGGCGGCGCAGATACGCTCGACGGCGGCTTGGGACACGATGTTGCCCAATATAGAAGCGCGGCAAGCGGCGTCGAAGTCGATATGGCGCGGATAACGCAGACTCTATTGACAGTCCGCGACGGCGTCACCGTATCCAACGGCGATGCAGCAGGCGATAGACTGGTCTCCATAGAAGAACTGCGCGGTTCGATCTTTGCCGACATTCTGCGCGGAAAAAGCGGTGGCGGCTTGCCGAGTAACGAAGCTCTTTATGGCGATGGCGGCAACGACTTGCTGGAAGGCCGCTACGGCGCGGACATCCTCGACGGCGGAGCCGGCTTTGACTTCGCGAGCTACCAGAGTTCGTCCGCCGCGGTAAACGTGAGCATCCCCCGCCTCGGCTACGCCAACGCACAGTTCGGCGATGCAGCCGGCGACACGCTCTTGAATATCGAGGCCTTGATTGGATCAAGCTACAGCGACACGCTCATCGGCAACAATGATCGAAACGAACTGCGCGGTGGCAATGGCGGTGACTTGCTATCCGGCCTCGGCGGCAATGACACACTCAAGGGCGGGGCCGGTATCGACTCGATTGCGGGTGGCGCCGGCCGGGATGTGATGTATGGAGAGGCTGGCGCAGATTCGTTCACGTTCTTCAGTGTGCTTGACTCGAATGGTACGTTCAAGCAGCGCGACCTTATTCAAGATTTCACACGCGACATTTTGCGGCCCACGGGCTTGGTCCTTGGCGATACTATCGATTTGTCGGCTATTGACGCCAATCAGCGCGCCGGAACCACAGGCAATCAGGCCTTCAACTTTATTGGAGGTGAGGGCTTCAGCGAAGCAGGTCAGGTGCGCGTAACATCGGGCCTCGATGCAAGTGGGCGAATGTTTAACATTGTGCAAGTCGAAGTGACTGGTGACAAAGTCGTCGATTTTTCGGTGAGCATCTATACGACAAACAACACGTTGCTCAGCGTCTCCGACTTCCTGCTGTGAGGCGCGCGCGGCGCTGGTTGCGGGCCCCCTACTCGGACGGCGGCTGTTTCGACAGGAAATTTAGGGAACCTCTGACTAACTGCCGGACTATGGCACACTGATCTCGATGATTCGAGGGGGTGTCCGATGGCAGAGAACCAGCTGAGTTTTTCGTCACTCGATTACGCGTCGAAGAAAAAGACGACGAAGCGCGAGGTTT
>JANOKW010000401.1:0-6370 GCA_031419475.1 Hyphomicrobium sp.
GAAGAAACTCTTGACGCGCGAAGGTCTGCAAGCCTTTGCGGGTGCCACGCAGGAGCTGCAACTCACCGACGGCGTGGGGGGCCTTGTGTCGATGCTGTCGGCGCGCGGCAAACCCGATGCCAACGGCTATTCGGCGCCGATCGTGCCGGAAGAGCTTCCCGAAGGCGCGGGCTTCGCCGCACTCATGGCGCAGCTTAAATCCAATGACATCGTCAAAGGTAAGTTCCTGTCCGATGACGGCGAACTTGCGTTGATGGTTCTGGCGCTCGACCGGCAGGTTGTCGAGGAACAAACAGCCAAAGCCGTCATCGGCAATATCAAAGATGTAGCCGAAAAAGAACTCAACGCCGCCGGGCTGTCGGTCAAGTTGACGGGCGCTCCGGTCATGCAGCTTGAGATCCGCAATGCAGTAGAGCGCGACCGGCTGGTTTACAACGGACTTGGTTTTCTTGCCGGGTTCGTGATGGCATTCCTGTTTTTCCGCCGGCTGTCGCTCACGCTGATTGCAGTGGCTGGACCATCGATCGCTATTCTGTGGACACTCGGCGTCATTGGGGGGCTCGATTACCGGCTCAATCTGTTCATCAATGTCATCACGCCGCTCATTCTTGTCTCGGGTTTCTCAGACTCGATGCATCTCGTGTTCGCGATCCGTCGTGACGTGATGGCGGGCATCGATCGGGTGGAAGCCGCGCGTAACGCGGTGCGGGACGTCGCGCCTGCTTGTCTTCTGACCGCCATGAACGCGTGCCTGGCGCTCATCTCATTTTCATTCGCCGAGTCGGCACTTATTCGCACGTTCGGGACTGCGGCGCTCCTGGCCGTGGCAATCTCGTATATTGCTGTCGCCGTCGTGGTGCCGACGCTCGCTGCCATTCTAATCAGGAAAGAGACCGGCCCACTTGTGTACGAAGGCGACGAGGCGGGGGGCGGTATAGGCTTCCTTCACAAAGTCACAACGGCAATTCAAGGACACGTCATTCAGCGGCCATGGTTTTATACGCTTGCGGGGGTGCTGGCTGTGCTGGTGACCGGTTGGGCCTACACGCAATTGACGCCGATGTACCGCCTTGCCGATCAAGTGCCGGATAAGGAACAAGCGCTCGCTGCAACCGGGCGCCTGGACAAGAAGCTAACCGGCGCCAATCCCGTGCACGTCATGATCAGCTGGGGCGGGACGTCCGAAAAAGCGACGGCCAAGGCGTCCCTCTTTGACCCGGCAACGCTCGCGGTCATTGCCGACGCTCATACCGTTGTTGAAGCAAAAGCCGGTCTCGCCAACACGTGGTCGCTCGATAGTTTACGCCGCTGGCTCAGGGAGGCGGGCGACGACCGGATCGAAACGGTGCAGAAATATGTTGGGCTATTGCCGGAGCATCTTGTGCGCCGGTTTATCGCCAAGGAAGAGAACGCTGTTCTCGTGACGGCGCGCCTGCCCGACGTGGACGCCAGCGAAATTTTACCGATTGTCGATAAACTTGATCGCGAACTTGAGACGGTTCGCAAGCTTCACCCAGGTTACGACATCGCTGTCACAGGCTTACCCGCAATTGCCGCGCGCAATTCCGCCAAGCTCATCGGCGAATTGAATTGGGGTCTCGTTGGCGACATGTTCGTCATCTTCATTTTTCTCGCCATCGTGTTGCGATCGGCAATGGCCGGCGTCACCAGTATTTTGCCGTCCATGCTGCCGATTTTTTCGACCGGCGCGCTGTTATGGGCGGCTGGCGAAGGTCTGCAATTTGCCTCGATTATCGCCATCACCGTGGCCTTTGCGCTGGCCATCGACTCGACCATCCACTTCTTGAACCGCTTTCGGCTCGAAGAGGACAGGCTCGGCGGCGGGCCGGGAACCGAGATCGAAGCTTTGCGAATGACAGTCCATCACATTGGGCCGGCCGTCGTGTTGACGACGATCGTGCTGGCAATGGGTTTGGGCGTCACCATGTTATCGGACCTGCCGTCTCTGCGCCGTTTTGGCCAGCTAACGTCTGTCTGTCTTGTGGCGTCCTTGTTTGCCCAGCTGGTTATTCTTCCAGCCTCGATTGCGCTTTACCGCCGGTACATACCGCGAAAGAGTTGAGTGCACCTGGGCAAAGCGGTATCATTCGCAACCAAGCAACGGCGGAGACTTATCCCATGGCCAAGAAACTCGTGATCATCATGGCCAACACCGATCCCCGCAACGGCGAGGAACTCGGCGCGCCGATCTTTCAGGCCTCCGTCGCCGCCGCCATGGAATACGAGGTGGAGGTGATTTGCACGGCAACGGCCGCCAAGCTCATGAAAAAGGGCGTGGCAGAGAAGCTTTTCGTCAAAGCAGGCGACGCGCACTCTATCTACGATTTCATCAAAGATGCCCATGCCGCCGGGGTAAAGTTTTATTGCTGCGCACCCGGCCTCGATATCTTCGATATGCACAAGTCCGACCTTATCCCCGAGTGCACAGGCGTTGTTGGCGCCGCACATTTCATCGAAGAGATCATGACCGGCGAAAGCAAGGTGCTGACTTATTAGATGGGACGTGCGCTCCTCAGCTTTAAGTGAGCTTCGAAATGGCGTGGTGCAATTCGTCATAGTGGCCAATGATGATGTCGGGAGCAAAGCTGCTCACCGGCTCAACACTGTAGCCGAAATTGACGGCGATGACGGGAATGCCGGCCGCTTGGGCCGTGCGGATGTCGGTTTCGCTGTCGCCGATCATAATGGCGCGCTTTGCGCTGCCTTTCGCAAGGTCAATCGTGCCGGTCAAATGTTTAGGATTTGGTTTCGAGACGCCAAGGCTATTGCCGCCGGTCAGCGCCGCAAAGTGTTTCGACATGTCGAGTTCATCGAGGAGCGCGCGCGCCTGCACTTCCGTCTTGTTGGTGCAAACGGCGAGGGTGGCACCCTGGCGTTGACACGATGCGAGGGCGTCGATCACGCCAGGATAAGGGCGGCTCAAGGCGGCAATATTTGCACTGTAGTGGGCGATGAAGACGTCGAAATGTTCGCGCATTTCTGATGCGCTCGAACACTGCCCGTGTGCGGCAAGAGCTTGTTCGATCATTTTCATGGCTCCGTGTCCGACGAAGGGCAGGATCTCCTTTTCATTGATAGCTGCCAGTCCGGCCCGCGCGAGCACATGATTGGCCGCCGCCGCAAGATCGGGCGCGGTATCGACCAGCGTGCCGTCGAGATCGAAAACGAGTGTCCAGCCGCGCATGGTGTCTCCGTAAGTGGTGACTTCAAGTGCTGCGCGCCGATGCCGTACCTGTGACAAGCCCCAGTCCTGAAACCTGCCTTGAAACCTGCCTTGAAAGGCGGCACATGCAGGCTTAGAGAAAGTCAGGCGCCGGGGAAAGAGGACGGAACAGGATACTATGGATACGAAAATTATACCTCTCCTCAAATCGCAATCCTACATATCGATACAGGAAGGCAGGCAATCTTGAGCACAGATGACTTCAAGCGGCTTGCCGCGGAACATGCCTTGGGCTTCGTCAAGCCGGGCATGAAGCTTGGGCTTGGCACGGGATCGACGGCGGCGAAATTCGTCGATCTGGTTGGCGGGCAAGTAAAAGGCGGCTTGGACGTTTTGTGTGTTCCCACCTCCGAAGCCACACGGCTGCAGGCGGCGGCTCTCGGCATTCGCTTGTCGACGCTGGACGAGACGCCCTATCTCGATCTAACGGTAGACGGCGCCGACGAGATCGACGAGGCTCTGCGCCTCATCAAGGGCGGCGGCGGCGCGCTTTTGCGTGAGAAAATTGTCGCCGCAGCGTCGGGGCAGGTGATCATTATTGCCGATCATACCAAGCTTGTCACCACACTCGGCGCGTTCCCTTTGCCCATCGAAGTTGTGCCCTTCGGCCTGAAAGCCACGCGCAACCTCATCGAGAGCCTGGCGTCGGATTCTGGCTGCACGGGGCAAATTAAACTGCGCGCCAAAGCAGACGGCACACCGTTCGTCACCGATAACGGTAACTTTATTCTCGATTGTGCCTTCGGTTCCATCGAAGATCCTGAGACATTGGACGACGCCTTGAAACTGGTGCCGGGCGTGGTGGAGAATGGATTTTTCCTCGGCATCGCCGATCTTGCGATCATTGCCGGTCCCGATGGTGTGTCGATTATTTCATCAGACGCCTATGATTTCGAAGGAGATTTGTCATGAAACTGAGATTGGGGCTCCTCGCTGGCCTTTTTGCTCTCCTGTTGCCGGTTGCATCCGGAGTAGCCGAAGACGCAACACCGGCCGCCGATCCTGCCGCACTTGCTGCCGCCCGCGATCTGATGGAGGTCACGGGTGTGGCAAAGCAGATGGAAAGCATGATCAGTGCCATGAGCCAAGGCTTCGCCAAGGGTGCTGGCGCAGATGCCTCGGAGAAGGGCAAGCAAGCTGCGGCCGAGTTCGATGAGGCTATCAAAAAATTCATGAGCTACAAGGACGAGATGCTGACTGATTTCGCGCAGCTCTATGCTGAATCATTCACGGCCTCCGAAATGAAAGAGATTGCAGATTTCTATCGTGGCGGAACGGGCGCCAAGTTCATTCAGTCGATGCCGGTCTTGATGCAAAAGGGTGCCCAGATTGGCATCAAGTACAGCGAGCGCATCGTCAAGGAGATGGGCGCGCCGGGCGCAGCGCCGGCCGGAAAGCAATGACCAAAATGGATTTTGATCTCTTCGTTATCGGCGGCGGTTCGGGCGGCGTCAGAGCTGCGCGCATCGCCGCTGGATACGGCGCGCGGGTTGGCATCGCTGAAGAGTACCGCTTCGGCGGTACATGCGTCATTCGCGGGTGCGTGCCCAAAAAGCTTCTCGTCTACGCCAGCCGGTTTTCTGATGATTTTGAGGACGCGCAAGATTTCGGCTGGACGGTGCCCGAGCCCACGTTCGATTGGTCAAAACTCATCGCCGCAAAGGACAAGGAGATTGCGAGGTTGGAAGGCCTCTATAGCTTGGGACTGGGCCGCGCCGGCGTTGAAATGTTTCATGAGCGAGCAACTCTCGCTGGCCCAAATTCCGTTCGTCTTTCCAAGTCCGCTAGGACTGTAACAGCAGCAAGAATCCTTATCGCAACCGGCGGCAAACCAAACATGGATGTCAAACTCCCCGGCATCGAACACACCATCACATCCAACGAAGCGTTCCATCTCAAATCCCTGCCGCGCCGTATCGTCGTCGCGGGCGGCGGTTATATCGCGGTCGAATTCGCCTCGATCTTCAACGGGCTCGGGTCCGACGTCACGCTGCTCTATCGCGGAGAAAAAATACTTCGCGGCTTTGATGAGGATTTGCGCGACGGCCTGACACACGACCTCGTTGCGCGCGGCATCGAAGTCGTCACCGGCACTGTCTTCGAAAAAATCGACAAACGCGCGGAAGGCCTTAGTGCAATCCTGAGCGACGGCAGCTCGATCAACGCAGAAACCATCATGTTCGCCATCGGCCGTGCGCCAAACACAGCCGGACTCGGTCTTGAAGAAGCGGGTGTCGTGCTCAAAGCCAACGGCGCCGTTACCGTGGACGATGAAGCGCGCTCGTCCGTTCCATCTGTCTTCGCGGTTGGCGACGTCACCGATCGTGTCAATCTCACACCCGTCGCCATTCGTGAAGGCCACGCCTTTGCCGATCGCGAATTCGGCAAGGTCTCCAAGTCCGTGCATTACGAGGCGATCCCCACCGCTGTGTTCTCAACTCCCGAGATCGGCACCGTCGGTCTTTCGGAGGCCGAAGCCCGCGCCACGCACGCTTTGCTCGACCTCTATAAGACCCGCTTCCGGCCGATGAAATCGGCTTTGGGTCACAGGCAAGAACGCATGCTCATGAAACTTGTTGTGGATGGCAAAACGCAAAAAGTACTCGGCGTGCACATCCTCGGACCTGACGCCGGCGAGATGGTGCAGGTCGCGGCCATCGCCTTGAACCTTGGCGCCACTAAAGCCGATTTCGACCGCACCATGGCCTTGCATCCAAGTGCTGCCGAGGAACTCGTGACAATGCGCGACAAGTGGGTGGCGCCTTGATCCCCTCTCCCTGTCGCAGAAAGCATTGGCACTTTGGTTCTGTCTGTCGATCGCGCTCAGAATCCCCCTGCCCATCTCGCCGAAGGCTCGCCTTCGGCGAGATGGGGAGGGGGACCAGAGCGAAATCGAAACGACTTGGGAAGTGCGTGCCTCCGGCACGGCGGAGGTGTCGCGATGACGACGGCGGCGCACCCTCTCTCCACCTGCGTTCCCGGCCAAGCGCGGCCACGAACGCAACGGAATGCGCGAGGCACAAATGTCCGCGCGCGAGCCGGGATCTTCACAAGCCCGCTTGGGGTGAAGACCCCGGATCTTCGGGCCTCGCTGCGCACGGCGCCTCGTCCGGGGACGCAGGCGAC
>JANOKW010000402.1:0-2115 GCA_031419475.1 Hyphomicrobium sp.
ATGAGTCTATGAACTAGCCTTAGTGGCTGGCTCCGCGCTTGCCGTCGAAACAGAGAACAACCGCCAGTCGCCAGCCCCTCAAGGTACAACACCACCGGATCGCAATGCCAAAGCACAGGAACCGGGTGTCGGCGATACAAATTCAACAAACAAGACCAAGGAAGACACCAACACCCAATCTCCGGGTAATGCCGAAAAGACGGATTTGACCAAGAAGGCCGAACAGCCATCAACGGCGGGCGCAGCGAAAGACACGCAGGCCCCCGAGGATGTGACTAAAACGGTCGAGGACCCAACCGCTACACCGAAGAACTGAGCGGTTGCCTAATATCTATTGCGAAAAAGTCGTGGAGCCATCCGGCTCCGCGATTTTTTTGATCTACACCGGCGTGCAGGCACGACAACGCGGCGGCGCGTGACGGCCGCGTGACTGCATAGCGCACGCATTCGAAAAGCAGTCGTGCGTCACGACGATTCTGGCCGGCCCGGTTGCCGAACAGCCCGAACATCGTGTGGCTATATTCTGCGGGGAAGACCACGCGGCGCTTTGCGCATCATCGCCAGAGCGGGCCACCGCGCAGCGTCGCGGGGCATATCCGGCGCGGCAGCGTGATAGCCAGCCACTACGTCGCGAAGTACACCCGCTTCGCTTTCGCGAAAGCGTTTAGGTAGAGTCTTTTTGTTTCTAATGGAATGGCGGGTCGCGCGCCCAGCCACCCGCTTTCCTGTATGTGGTTTGGCCGCTCTGGTAGGGTGGTCTCGCAGCCGGAGCCCGTCGCGTTCCTGAGCCCTCAAGCTCGTGTTCCGGGCATGGGCCCGGCTGCTCTAGGTTTTCGTCCGGACAGTCGCACGGTACCCGCCGCCAAGGCGCGAGCCCGCATACAGGACAGGATCAAGCCCAAGGACCCAGCCCATGGACCCAGCCATGACACTCACCGCCGCCGCCGGCATCGATGCCGGCAAAGCATTCCTCGACGTCGCCTTCGCACCCAGCACCACAACGTTCCGCGTTGACAACTCCTCAACCGGCATAAAAATCATTCTGACGCGCCTCAAGCGCGCCGGAATAACCCGCATCGTTCTCGAAGCCATCGGCGGATATGCCCAACCGCTGGTGCGGGCACTGTCGGCTAAGGGATTCAGCGTCGGCCTCGTCAATCCCCGCCGCATCAAGGCCTGCCTCGATGCCGAGGGACGCCGCGCCAAGAATGACAGGCTGGACGCTGCCCTCATTGCGCGCTTTGCTCTCATCATCACCGGCGCCATCAGACCGCTGCCCTCCGAAACACAGATCGCTGTCAAAGCCCTTGCAACACGGCGCAGACAGCTCGTCGAGATGATCGCAATGGAGAAAACCCGCCTCAAACAGGCGATCGATCCAGGTATTACGCAAAGCCATCGCACGGCTATCAAAATTCTCTCGGCCGAGCGCTGCGCTATCGAAGAAAAACTCGATGCCGCACTTGCCCGCGATCCTGATGCGGTGCGCCGCCGCGAGATCTTCACCTCGATCCCCGGTATCGGCAAGCAAGTTGCAACCGTGCTCGCAACCGACATGCCCGAACTCGGCACACTCGAAAAAAAAGCCGCCGCAAGTCTGGCTGGCCTCGCGCCCCAAATCCTCCAAAGCGGCATGATGCCAGGCCGCGCCAAAATCGGCGGCGGACGGCCATGCGTGCGGTCCGCGCTCTACATGGCAGCTCTCTCAGCCGTTCGATCAAACTCGCGCTTCAAGGCGATCTACGCCGATATGCGAACTAAGGGAAAACCCGCAAAAGTCGCGCTCGTCGCCGTCGCACGCAAACTCCTTACAATCGCCAACGCTCTCGTCAAAGCTAACGCCACGTTCGAGAAAAATCACGTGGAACGGTCTTGACAAAACAACACAGTCGCCCGGACGCTGCGCCGTGCGCAGCAGGGCCCGAAGATCCGGGGTCTTCACCCCTAGCGGGCTTGTGAAGATCCCGGCTCGCGCGCGGGCATTTGTGCCTCGCGCATTCCGTTGCGTTCGTGGCCGCGCTTGGCCGGGAACGCAGGTGGAGAGAGTGTGCGCCGCCGTCGTCATCGCGCGACCGGTCGCCTGCGTCCCCGGACGAGGCGCCGTGCGCAGCGAGG
>JANOKW010000403.1:0-11642 GCA_031419475.1 Hyphomicrobium sp.
CTTGACGACCTTGGACTTGGTGATTTCCAGGCGCGAATTCGGGCAACCCTCCTTTGCAGCTGCAATGCAAGCCGCTTCCGTGGACACGTCCGCTTCCTTGTCGCATGACTTCGAGCCACCGCACTTGCTGTAGGATTCGGCCTCCTTGCCAGGGCAGGCGGTGCGGATGGTATGGACGATGCATTCGCCGGCAAAAGCTGGCGATGTCAACAACGGGCCAAACGATGCCAAAGTCAGGCCCGACAAAGCTGCGAGAATGATTGTCTTGTTCATGGGTGTTCCTCTTTCTCTAACACTACGGAAGAGCCCACGGTTTCCGCATTTGCCTCCCCGCAAGCTCGCGAATGCTTCTGCGAAACTTGCATGACGGGCACATGACAACTGGACAGACAATTCGGTCTTGGTCCCGCGCACCCCAAGTCTGCGGCATTAGCGTCGGCCGGATTGTCACGCCGCGCTGGCTCTGCAGATCATTGGGCCACTGTCATTGCGGGCGAGCTGGGCGGGCTGCTGCGCGCCGGGACCGATCAATGCGCGGAACCGTCATAAAAGCTTTGTTAGGGCTCTCTAGAAAAGGTGCCGAGCGCAAAAAATGGCTGGCAATAAAGCGCTCCCCAGCCACAACCCGTTGAAGCCTCAGAGGCCCCATGATACCCTATTTCAAGAATGGTCTTACCTTCGCTGCGATAGCATTCGCGGCCACTTCGACTCTCTCGACCGCGGCATTCGCGCGCAACGAAATCCGCGCCGTTGGCTCGTCGACGGTCTATCCCTTTGCGACCACAGTCGCCGAGCAATTCGGCAAGACGGGTGGCGGCAAAACGCCGGTCGTGGAATCGACCGGCACGGGCGGCGGCTTCAAGCTGTTCTGCGCCGGCGTCGGCGAGGCAACACCCGACATTTCCAACGCGTCGCGCCCGATGAAGAAGGCCGAATTTGAGGACTGCCAGAAGAACGGCGTCAAGGACATCGTCGAAATCAAGATCGGTCTTGACGGCATTGTACTCGCACACGCTAAGAACGCACCCGAGTTCAGCCTGATGCCGGAGGAGATCTTCCTGGCCCTCGCCAAGGACATTCATGACGAGAACTTGAAGTTCATCCCGAACCCTCACAAGACTTGGCAAAATGTCGATCCGATGCTCCCCGATAGCAAGATCGAGGTTCTTGGTCCCCCGCCGACCTCCGGCACGCGCGATGCTTTCCTTGAACTCATCATGGAAAGGGCCGCCAAGGGAATTGGCGGGTACCGGGAAATCAAGGAAGCGGACGAGAAGAACGGCACCAAGGATTACGAAAAGATTTGGAAATCTATCCGCCAGGACGGCGCTTTCGTCGAAGCTGGTGAGAACGATAACCTGATCGTGCAGAAAATCGAAGCGAACCCCAATGCTGTCGGCATCTTCGGCTTCTCGTTTCTCGAAGAGAACAAGAACAAGATCAAGGGCGTTTTGGTCGGCGGCGTTGAAGCCACCTACGAGAACATCGCGACCGGCAAGTATCCCGCCTCGCGCGCGCTCTTCATCTACGTGAAGAAAGCCCATGTCGGCGTGATTCCGGGAATGAAGGAGTTCCTTGCCGAGTTCGTCTCGACCAAGGCGATCGGTGAGGACGGCTACCTCGTCAAGAAGGGATTGATCGCAATGCCTAAGGAAGAGATCGAGAAGGCGGCGAAGGTGGCTGCCGAGCTCACCGCGATGGCAGCCCCGGAAAAGTAAGACGCGAGGTTTGCGCGTGACGCGCCAGTCATCGAGTACGATGAGTTGCTGAAGAAGCGGAGGCTGGGCTCATTCCGGTCTCCGCTCGCCACACATTCACGCCGCCGCCTTCACCGGCCAGCCATTAATAGTCAGCGCCCCATCGCGCACGGAGACGAGCACTCTGTCACCATCCTTGACGCCGCCCGCCAGGATTTGCTCAGCGAGAGGGTCTTGAATATGACGCTGGATGACGCGCTTTAGAGGCCGCGCACCATAGGACGGGTCATAGCCGCGATTGGCGAGCCAGCTGCGCGCCTGGTCGTCCAATTCGACTACGATCTTGCGATCAACAAGCAACTTCGCAATCCGCATCATCTGAATATCGACAATCCGGCTCATGTCAGCGCGCTGCAGACGATGAAACAGAATGATCTCGTCCAACCGGTTGAGGAATTCGGGCCTAAAGCGCGTGCGCACTTCGTCCATTACATCGTCACGCACGGCGTCGGTGTCCTCGCCCTCTTTCTGGTTGACGAGGAATTCCGAACCAATGTTCGAGGTCATAATGATGAGCGTGTTCTTGAAATCGACCGTTCGCCCTTGCCCATCCGTCAGGCGCCCGTCGTCGAGCACTTGCAGCAGCACGTTGAACACATCAGGGTGCGCCTTCTCGATTTCGTCAAACAGCACAACCTGATACGGCCGCCGCCGCACGGCTTCCGTCAAGGCGCCGCCTTCCTCATAGCCAACATAGCCCGGAGGCGCACCAATTAGTCGCGCGACCGAGTGTTTCTCCATGTATTCCGACATATCCATGCGGATCAGCGCCGTGTCGTCATCGAACAAAAAATTGGCGAGTGCCTTGGTCAATTCCGTCTTGCCGACGCCTGTTGGACCTAAGAACATGAAGGAGCCGATCGGCCGGTTCGGATCTTGAAGCCCAGCCCGCGCACGCCGCACGGCGGTTGAGACCGCAATGACTGCTTCCTTTTGCCCAACGACGCGCTTGCCGAGTGCATCTTCCATCTTCAACAGTTTGTCGCGCTCGCCTTCGAGCATCTTGTCGACTGGGATACCGGTCCAGCGCGAGACGACGCCCGCGATCTGATCGGGGGTGACCGCCTCTTCGAGCATCGCGCCCTTGCCGTCCTGGCTTTCGATGACAGCAAGCTTTTTCTCCAAGGCATCGATGACGGCGTATTTCAGCTCACCCGCCCGATTGTAGTCGCCGCGGCGTTGCGCCTGTTCGAGTTCGATGCGGGCGGTATCGAGTTGCTCTTTCAGTTTCTGAGCCGAGCCGAGCTTCTGCTTCTCCGCTTCCCAGCGCTGCGTCAGCGCCTTGGACTGCTCGCCGAGGTCGGCAATCGTTTTCTCCAGATTTTGCAGGCGATCCTTCGACGCGTCGTCCGTTTCTTTGCGCAAGGCTTCGCGCTCGATCATGACCTGCATGAGGTCGCGATCTATGACGTCGAGTTCTTCGGGCTTGCTGTCGACTTGCATTCTGAGGCGTGACGCCGCTTCATCCATCAAGTCGATGGCTTTGTCGGGCAGGAACCGGTCGCTGATGTAGCGATGCGACAGCGTTGCAGCTGCGACGAGTGCGCTGTCGGTAATACGCACGCCGTGGTGCAATTCGTATTTTTCCTTGAGGCCGCGCAAAATCGAGATCGTGTCCTCAACGGTCGGTTCATCAACCAGAACCGGTTGAAAGCGCCGCGCGAGCGCCGCATCCTTTTCGATGTGCTTTCTGTATTCATCAAGCGTCGTCGCGCCGACGCAATGCAGTTCACCCCGCGCCAGCGCAGGCTTCAGCAAATTACCCGCATCCATCGCGCCTTCGGATTTTCCAGCGCCGACGATGGTGTGCAGTTCGTCGATAAACAGGATCACGCCGCCCGCGTCGGCCTGCACTTCCGATAGAACGGCTTTCAGGCGCTCTTCGAACTCGCCGCGATACTTGGCGCCGGCGATCAGCGAGCCCATGTCGAGTGCCAGAAGCTTTTTGTCTTTCAAGCTTTCCGGCACGTCGCCCTTGACGATGCGCAGCGCCAAGCCTTCGGCAATCGCGGTCTTGCCGACGCCAGGCTCACCAATCAAAACGGGGTTATTCTTGGTGCGCCGCGAGAGCACCTGGATGGTGCGCCGGATCTCTTCATCGCGGCCAATCACGGGATCGAGTTTACCGGCTGCGGCGGCCTCGGTCAGATCGCGCGCGTATCGTTTCAAGGCGTCATAGGCCTGCTCGGCGGATGCGCTGTCGGCCGTGCGGCCCTTGCGGATGTCGTTGATCGCAGTGTTGAGCTTCTCTGGCGTTACGCCCGCGTCACGCAAGGCCTTGCTCGCGTCCGTTGCCGTTTCCAACGCTATGGCCAAGAGCAACCGCTCGGCAGTGACGAACTTGTCGCTGGCCTTGTCAGCCGCCTTCTCGGCCGTTTCGAAAACTCGCGCCGTTTCGGGCGACACATAAACTTGCCCGCTGCCGCCCGACACCTTAGGCCGCTTGGCAAGCGCGCGTTCTGTTGTGCTTAAAGCTGCCTTGGCATCACCCCCGGCACGCTGAATCAAGCCACTGGCGAGCCCTTCAGGGTCGTCGAGCAGGACCTTTAGAAGGTGTTCGGGCGCGAATTGTTGGTGGTTTTCCCTGAGCGCCAGGGATTGGCCAGACTGCACGAAGCCCTTGGCACGGTCGGTGTAACGCTCGAAATTCATATCGTCCACTCCTCAGCGCGCCTGCCCCGCCCTAGAGGGCAAAAGACGCCGTTGTACATTGATGTGGCACAATCGGTCGGAAGTTTGTGCTTAGAATCGAACTGGTGCCCAAAACCTCCAAGCACCGAAGGCATCAATGAGTACCCTGGCAATAGGACCAACACAGATATAGTGCGACGCCGGGCGAGCAAAAGGGGCAAGGCTGGCCTGTCGCAGATGTTGGGAGTTGTAGATCAATGGAGAGCATTGGATTGGCGTCAATTTCCGCCCTGTATCGTTACCCCGTTAAGGGATTGAGCGGCGAAGCGCTCGCCAGCGTCCGCCTCTCAGAGGGCGCGACCCTCCCGCATGATCGGGCCTATGCCATTGAAAATGGTCCGGGGCCATTCGATTCCGAGGCGCCAGCCCACCTACCCAAAATCCATTTCGTCATGCTGATGCGCAACGAGCAGCTCGCCGCCTTGAATAGCAAATTTGAGGATGACACCCACACCCTGACCCTTACTCGCAACGGGCCTGATACGGCGCGCGGTGATTTGCGCACGGCCACGGGCCGAGAGGCCATTGAAGCCTTCATCAGCCGCTATATGGGTCCATCGCTCAGAGGCGCGCCGCGTGTCGTCTCGAGCCCAGGCCATAGCTTTTCCGACGTCGCTGCCAGATGCCTTCACATCGTCAATCTCGAAAGCGTGCGGGACCTTGAGACGGCACTTGGCGCCAGGGTCAACCCGATGCGTTTCAGGCCGAACGTGCTCATCTCGGGCTGGCCAGCCTGGTCGGAACTGGACCTTGTTGGCCGGAATTTAAAGGCGGGAGACGCCACCCTCAACATTTTTAAACGCACCGAGCGGTGCGCGGCAACCAACGTCGATCCGGTCACGGGCGCGCGGGACTTGAACATACCGTCGTTCTTATCGCGAAATCTTGGACACTCGGATTTCGGCGTTTATGCGCGAGTGATTGGGAGCGGCCAACTGAAATCGAGCGATACGATCTCAGTTTTCGACTGACTTATGCGATCAACTCCATCCAAAATAAAAAGAGCCGCAGCTTGAACTGCGGCTCTCACAACCAGATTTCAAGATACGTAGAGCCCGATCAATCCTGATCGTCGGCCGCCTGCGGGGCAGGTGGAGCCGGTACTTCTTTCTCGACACGAGGACGGCGCACCGGACGGCGCAGAAACTCCGGCTGCTCAAGATGCAACGCTGCTGGCGCGGGCTGTTCGGTTGCCACAACCGGCGGTCTTTCACGGCGCCGCGGTGCAACAGCAACCTCACTCACTGGTTCGATGGCTACAGGCGGCATAAAGGGCGGAGGAGGAGGAGGCATCGGGCGTTCATCTCGGAAACCGCGCGGCTCGCCGCCGCTATTTCGTTCGAAATTGCGATCTTGATTTCGGTCTTGATTTCGGTCTGGGCCTCTGTCGTTTCCGCGGTCCTGATTGCGATCCCGATCTTGATTGCGATCTTGATTGCGATCTGGGCCCCGGTCTGAGCGAGAGTCCTGCCGATCTTGACGTTCTGGGCGGTCGCCCCGGTCAAACCGATTGTCGCCCCGGTCGTTGCGATAATTTTGATTGTTGTTTGGGTTGCGCTGCTGGTCGCGCCGCTGCTGCTGGTTTTGCGGACGATTGTCGAAGCGCTGCGGCTGATCAAACGAACGCGGCTGATGCATCGGCTGAAGCGGCGGCGGCATATCTGGCTGACCCATCATCGGCCGGTTATCGCCGGCAAAATCATCGCCCTCGTCATCACCGAAATCATCGCCATCGGCATCGGGCCCGCCCATCGTTGCGGGACGGCCCATGCCAGTCGTGTAGGGATCGCTGCCGCCCGCGCTCATTTGCTGTTCGCGAAACGTCATGATGATGCGATTGTAGTGCTCGGCGTGCTGCATATAGTTTTCAGCAAGCACGGGGTCGCCGGACGAGAGAGCGTCGCGTGCCAGAGACATGTATTTCTCGGCGACGTGGGAGGGCGTACCGCGAAGTTTAACGTCCGGCCCCGTGCTCTCGAAGCTACGAGTCATCGGGTTCTGCGACTTGCGGTTGCTATTATTGTTGTTGTTATTGGTGTTACGCCCGCGGCCGCGGCGATTTTGCTGTCCTTGCCTCATTGGCTCCCGTTCTTACAAGTCGATGGTTTCAGTTTTGGATTAATAGTGTTGCTGCCCGAGTTAGCTGCGCGACGCTTTGTTTGCCCGGCACAAAGCCAGTTGCGGCCAGTATCTGTTGCGACGCTTGAAAACAGAATAGTATGTCCATCCAATCGGAAGTGGGGCGTTTAGCGCGGAAGCCGTGGACAAACCCTACGGCCTATTTTCGTTGCCTGTTCCACCACACGGCGGGCCGGCTTCGCGCTGCGCAATCTCTGCCGGTACCTTCAGCGCCGGGAAAATTGTCAACTTGCTCGACCCTGCGAGCGTCCCTTTGACTGACCGTGCCCGATCAAAACCGCCAAACCTCACCATATCCCGGAACCGTGGCCGTTCCAATACAATTCGCAGATTAACCTAAGAATGTATCTCCCATGCTACACAGCGGATATGGCCACCGAGATCTACGCGCAGTTCAGGCGAGCCGACTGGCATCCCCCGTAGCTGGTGCTCAAAAATGTCTGAAACATGGGCATGCTGGCCAGCCCCAACTTCGAGCACGATAACAATGTTCCCCGTGATACTGCTGATATCTTTGGCAATTTCGCGGTAAATTGCGAAACCGTCGGCCCCGCCGTCCAGGGCTACACGCGGATCATAGTTGCGTACCTCCGGGTCCAAGCCGCCGATTTCTGCTGTAATAATATACGGCGGATTCGAGACGACCAAATCAATAGGCTGACCCACGCCCTTGAGCGCGCTGGTTTGCACAAATTCAGCACGTCCAGCGACACCATACCGCTCTGCATTGTGCCGCGCAACATCGAGCGCTGCGGCGCTGACATCGGTTCCCACTCCACTTGCGTGCTGCAGCTCGGCTAGCAGCGACACGAGAATGGCGCCTGAGCCGGTGCCAACGTCGGCAATGCGAATAGGCCGCTCGTGCCAGTTTTTCAATTTCGCAATTTCAAGAACCGCATTGACGAGTGTTTCGGTGTCTGGCCGCGGGTCAAGAACGTCCGGCGTAATCTTGAATGTGCGACCATAAAAATCGCGCTGCCCGAGAATTCGCGATACGGGTTCACCCATCAGGCGCCGGGCCGCCGCTGCCGATAGCGCCTCTGCGAAGTCTCCAGCGACCCTATCCGGCGATCTCAGGACCTCTGCAGCATCTAATTTCAATATGCCTTGCACGAGGAAGCGCGCATCGATCTCCGGCGTCTCGAGATAAGCAGCTGCAAAGACCTTGCTCAGCCCGCGCACAACGGCACTGAGTTTGTCTTGACGCTCAAACACGATCTGCCCCGGCCGTGCTTTGGGCCCCCTCGTCACGTGGCGTTCACTTCCGCCATCAGGCTCGCCTGATGATCTGTGATGAGCGCGTCGACCAACTGATCTAGGGCATTGCCCTGCAGAACCTCGTCAAGATTATACAGCGTCAGGTTGATGCGGTGGTCGGTCACGCGCCCTTGCGGAAAATTGTAGGTCCGGATGCGCTGCGAGCGATCGCCCGAACCGACTTGCGACTTGCGGTTCTCGGAGCGCTCGTTCGCCAGCTTTGATCGCTCCAGCTCGTAGACGCGCGCCTTCAAGACCTGCATCGCCAAGCGCCGGTTCTGGTGTTGCGATTTTTCCGCGGAAACGACAACAATTCCGGTAGGCAAATGCGTCATACGAACGGCGCTATCCGTCTTGTTGACGTGCTGGCCGCCAGCGCCGCCTGCCCGCATGGTGTCAATGCGCACATCCTCTGGCCGAATATCAACATCGACATCTTCGGCTTCGGGCAGCACCGCAACGGTTGCAGCAGAGGTATGAATGCGCCCGCTCGCTTCGGTGGCCGGTACGCGCTGCACCCGGTGCACGCCACTCTCGAACTTCAGCCGGGCGAACACGCCCTGTCCCGTGATCGATACAATGACTTCGCGATATCCGCCAAGATCGCTTTCTGAAATCGAAATGACTTCGGCCTGCCAGCCTCTGAGTTCTGCGTAGCGCGTGTACATGCGATAAAGATCGGCGGCGAAAAGGGCCGCTTCATCGCCGCCAGTGCCGGCGCGAATTTCGAGGATGGCGCTTTTTTCGTCGGCCGCATCCTTGGGCAGCAGCGCGATACGCATCCGATTTGTCAGAGCTTCCAACATTGGCTGCAGTTCGGCGCGCTCCGCATAAGCCATCTCGACCATATCTTTTCCGGCCGCAGGGTCCGCAATCATCTGATCGAGTCCGGCCAATTCTTCTTCTGTCTTGCGCAACTCTTGAATGGCCGCGACGACCGGTTTGAGGTCGGAAAATTCCTTGCTCAACTTGACGAAGGTTGCCTGCGGCACGCCGGAGTTCAGCTCGTCCTGAATGGACATCCAGCGTTCGACGAGACGGTCCAATTTTTCGGTCGGTAGTCCGGTCATAGGTTCTGCGCCAATAATCAACGGGAATCAGGATTTGATGGGGAAACGATTTTGCCAGCGATTGAGCTGGTACGCCAGTTATGCCTGCAGCATGTCCTGCGAGACTGGCTCTATTTTGGCCCGCTAACGCTCGGCGGGTGTCGCTTTATCGCTTCGGCGCGAACGCGGATCGTCGACCTCGATCCACCGCAGGCCCTCTCGAACGGGCGCGAATTGTACGGCCAGCGTATCGCGTAACCCAGTTGCAACCTTGGCAACCGGTGCGCTCACAACACTAATCGCACCCTGCAGCACCGAGGTGTTCAACATCATCAACACGATACACAAAGGCAGAGAAACGGCATAAAATGTCCGTGCGGGGCGGTCGCGGGCCTGGTTCATGGCTTCCTGCGGCAGGCGCTTAGCACCCGCAACAAGCACAACTCCGGCTTGGCGCAATCGCACGACCGACTGTTGCATGTGAGCATAAGCTGCGGCATTTCTATCTGGCAACGGGCGGCGCGGCACTGTGCCGTTCTGCAAGGCAGCGAGCGCGCCCAGGATCGGCCGGCCATCTATTTTGGCCCAAGCTGTATATCCCATGACAATGCGCGTGGTTTCCGGCCACGGCGGCAGATAGCGCACATCGCCGTTTTCTAGAGCGTCGATAACTTGCACGTGCGTCAAGAGTTGAACGGCTGCCTGCTGCTGCGTGATGCCGAGAAACTTTCGCAAGTCCTGAAAAAACATAGCAACTTGGCTATGGACGGGCATCGTCTGCTGGGTCTGCTGGGTCTGCTGGCGCTGAGCGTCTGGCGCAATTCCACCGCGCTGTATCATACGGTTGCCTCTGGCCTCGACCCCGTACGTGTTCACTCGCTCAACACCCCAACGCAACCAAAGCACACTGAACTGCAGACCCCCCCGGGGCTACCATTCCATTTTGATCAAAAAAAACTGTTTGTCAAAGCCCGCCGCAGTGCGCGTGGAAATTTGCTCAACCTTCGATCTCAATGCGTTCTTTGGCGGCGAATTTTTGCAAAAATTCACGAATGTTTGGTGCACTTTTTTTGATCAAGTCTTCGACACAATCGGTAACATGTTCTGCGTTGAGAGACAAAATCATCGCCTTCACGGGCCCGATAGAGGCTGGTGCCATAGAGATGGAGCGCAGTCCAAGCCCAATCAACGTCATTGCTTCCAGCGGGCGTCCCGCCATCTCTCCGCACAGGTTCAAAGGTACGCGATGCTTTTTTGCGGATTTGATCAAGGTCCGCAGGGCCCTAAGCGGGGCCGGAGCCAAGACGTCGAAACGGCTGGCAACGCGCGCGTTTGTGCGATCGGAGGCAAACAGAAACTGCATCAGGTCGTTCGAACCAACGGAAATGAAATCGACTTCGGGCATAAATGTATCGAGTTCGAAAAGCAGCGACGGGACTTCGAACATGGCACCGATAAGCACTTTATCCGGCAGTTTGTACCCGTGTTTGGCAAGGAAGGTTTTTTCCTTCTCCACCAAGTCGCGCAGCGGCTTCAATTCTGAGGCCGACGACACCATCGGTATCATGATGCGCAGCTCACGCCCTGGCGCGGCCTTGAGCATGGCGCGGATCTGAATGCGAAACAGTTCCGGCCGGTCCATCGCCATACGAATGGCGCGCCAGCCCATGGCTGGGTTTTCTTCCTTGGGTTGCCGGAGATAGGGCAGAACCTTGTCGCCGCCGATATCCAACGTCCGGAATACGACAGGCTTATTGCCGGCTTCCTTGAGCACGGCGCTGTAATGCTGCGTTTGCTTGTCGAGGCGCGGGAATGTATCCGAGAGCATAAATTGCAATTCGGTGCGGTACAATCCGACTCCATCGGCCCCGCATTCAGCCAAATGCGGCATGTCGACAAGCAGGCCCGCATTCATGTGCAATGCGATTCTAACGCCATCTTTTGTGATGGCCGGGCGATCGCGCAAAGCCTGATAGCGCTTTTGCTTGCGCGCCCGGAATCGCACCTTGTCGGAATAGGCGCTAATGACTTCTGGGCTCGGCCGCAGATGGACTTCACCAGTAACCGCATCGACAATCGCTGCGTCGCCGGCATTGACCCGCTCAACGACACCCGCTGCTTGACCGATGGCCGCGATCCCAAGCGCCTTCGCAACAACGGCAACGTGGCTCTGGCTGGAGCCGTCTTCGACGACGAGCCCGCGCAATCGCGTGCGATCATAGTCGAGCAATTCGGCCGGTCCCATGGTGCGCGCGACAAGAATGGCGTCGGGCGGAAGAACGGACAGCTCGTCGGCCCCCGTGATCCGCCCGGCTAACACGCGCATGAGGCGATCCGACAAATCATCGAGATCGCGCTGGCGTTCGCGCCAATAGGTGTCGTGCTGGCGCAGCATGCGCGTGCGCATCGCATTTTGCACGCGTTCAACTGCAGCCTCGGCCGTCAACCCGCCTTGCACGGCTTCCCGCAAGCGCCGGTGCCAGCCTTTGTCGTGCGCAAACATCCGGTAGGCCTCGAGCACGTCACGATGTTCGCCAGCGCCCGCCAGTTGCTCGTGCTCGAACATGTCGTCGATATGCGTAATCAGCTTTTCAAGGGCTTCGTCCAGCCGTTCGATCTCAACGGCCGGATTGTCGGACATCAACTGCGTGACGACGATGCGGGGCTCGTGAAGAACGACGTGGCCCAGCGCAATGCCCACGGAGAGGGGTTCTCCCTCAATGACCATCGGCTGCGATTTCGACAGTTC
>JANOKW010000404.1:0-6459 GCA_031419475.1 Hyphomicrobium sp.
GTCAAGTAGGTTGAATCACTTACCACCGACTCTTCAAGGTTGCAGACGTTCATGAAGAGTTCTATGGAGAAGGCGCCGCGAGTCTGAACACTTGCGGCGCCCGAGTACCCCGCCAGTTTGAGGCTGGCAACGGGGGTCTTGTGTAGACAGCGCTATTGTCATCCGTTCGCTTGGGCAGTCAAGACCAGCCTCTTTCTTTTCAAGAGGTATTGATCGATGAAAGATCAAATAGCGGAAGCGATCCGCCACAAGCGCTGCCTAAAAATCTTCTATGCGCCGGGCGTGAGACTGATTGAACCTCACACATTGGGTCGAGGCAAAGATTCGCAAATCCTGCTAAGAGCCTATCAAGTCGCTGGGGCAAGTGCCTCAGGTGAACCAGAGCACTGGAAGTTGTTTCGTTTAGACCGAATTGGCAACGTTGAACCGGATGAAGGTTCATCAGCTGCTCCGCGGCTTGGCTACAAGCGAAATGATTCCATAATGAAGGGCGGCATAATCGCCGAGGTTTAAAAAGCTTTTTCGACAATTGCCAGGATCATGGAAAGGGGTGCAGATGCGCGGCCCTTTTTTAAGTGTTCATGCTCTGGAAGAATTCGCCGTTGGTCTTCGTCGACTTCAATTTGTCGATGAGGAATTCGATGGCGTCCATGGTGCCCATGGGATTGAGAATGCGGCGCAGAACATAGACTTTCTTAAGCTGATCTTTGGGGACGAGCAGCTCTTCCTTGCGCGTGCCGGAGCGGGCAACGTCGATTGCCGGGAATACGCGTTTGTCCGAGACCTTGCGATCCAGGATGATTTCCGAGTTACCCGTGCCTTTGAATTCTTCGAAGATGACTTCGTCCATGCGCGAGCCGGTATCGACCAGCGCCGTGGCGATGATGGTCAGCGATCCGCCCTCTTCGATGTTACGCGCAGCACCGAAAAATCGCTTCGGGCGCTGCAGAGCGTTTGAATCGACGCCGCCGGTTAAAACCTTGCCGGAAGACGGAACGACGGTGTTGTAAGCACGGCCAAGGCGCGTGATCGAGTCGAGCAAGATGACCACGTCGCGCTTGTGTTCAACCAGGCGCTTAGCCTTCTCGATCACCATTTCCGAGACCTGCACGTGGCGTGACGGCGGCTCGTCGAAGGTCGATGAGATGACCTCGCCCTTCACCGAACGCTGCATGTCGGTGACTTCTTCCGGCCGCTCGTCAATCAACAGCACGATCAAGTAACACTCGGGATGGTTGGCCGTGATCGAGTGGGCGATGTTCTGCAGCAGAACCGTTTTGCCCGTGCGCGGCGGCGCAACGATCAAAGCGCGCTGGCCTTTTCCGAGCGGAACCACGACGTCGATAACACGCGGCGAAAGATCCTTGATCGTCGGATCTTCTGTTTCCATCTTAAGCCACTGTGTCGGATAGAGCGGCGTCAAGTTGTCGAAATGGCTCTTGTGCTTGGTTGCTTCTGGATCTTCGAAGTTGATTTGATTGACTTTAAGTAAAGCGAAGTAACGCTCGCCGTCTTTCGGACTTCTGATTTGACCTTCAACAGTATCGCCCGTGCGCAGCGCGAAACGGCGGATCTGCGAGGGAGAAACATACACATCATCGGGGCCTGGAAGATAATTGGCATCTGGCGATCTCAGAAATCCGAAACCGTCCTGAAGAACTTCGACAACGCCCGTGGCGATGATATCGGTTTCTTGGGTTGCGAGCTGTTTCAGCGTCGCGAACATCAATTCTTGTTTGCGCAGGGTCGAGGCATTCTCGACGCCCGCTTCTTCAGCGAAGGTCACCATTTCAGCGGGAGATTTCCGCTTCAGGTCCTCGAGCTTCATTTCCTTCATAGATAACTCCGAATGTGCCTCGGCTAAGGGGGTGGGACCTATCGATGGAGCCGGGCTAAAAATGGGAATTTCGCGGGGGTAAGGCAGGGCACCCTACCGGTAGGTTGGCGGCCGAAGTGCCCGTCAACCCGCCGACGGCTCGTTGGCCATCGGGCTACGATCCGTTGTTGAGACACAAGCCATATAACAGATCCATCCCCTACCGCAAAGGCCTCAGAACGGCTTCACGACGACCAAAATGACGATCAGGATCATGAGAACGGCCGGGGCTTCGTTCCATATGCGCCAGTGCCGCTGGAGCTTATCATTGCGATCTTCGCCAAAACGCCGCACCGCACCGGTGAAGTAACCATGGACGGCTGAGAGTGCCAGCACCAGCGCAAGCTTGGCCAGAAACCACGGCGCCGTGACATGCCCCCCTGACCAAGCTAGCCACAAGCCTAGGACCCACGCCAGGGCCATTGCAGGCGTCATGATAATGCGGAGCAGGCGTCGCTCCATGACTTTGAAGGTTTCCGACTGCTTGGAACCGCTTTCCGCATCGCAGTGGTAGACGAACAGACGGGGCAGATAGAGCAAGCCCGCCATCCAGGCGATGATGGCCATGACATGCAACGCCTTGATCCAGAGATATGCACTGGCACCACCAAGCATTATTGCACCCAAAGCAAGAATAGCTGTCACGGCGAGGGCAATCGCAGCATTTGAAACCGGATTTTTCGATGTCGATTCCATGCGTCAGGCCTGACCGCGAACGCGTGCAACGAGGCGCGCGACATTTTCCGGCGGAGTCTGGGGAACGATTCCATGACCCAAATTGAAAATAAAGCGCCGGCCGTCCATCAGTTCCAAAATTTCATCGACGCGAGAATCAAGTTTATCGCCACCCCCAACGAGTAACAGCGGATCGAGATTTCCCTGCACCACAACGTTCTCGTCTTCGAAGGCTTCGCGCATCATGTATGGCGGCGTTGCGGTATCGCAGCCAATGCCATCAACGCCGGTTTCAGACACGTACCAAACAGAGGCTGGTCCCGCGCCCTTCGGGAATCCGATCACAGGGACATCGGGATGTTTTTCCCGGAGCGCTTCACGAATGCGTTTTGTCGGTTCAACGACCCAGCGATCAAACTCGTCGTCTGGCAAACTCCCGGCCCATGTATCGAAAATTTGCAGACAGTCGGCCCCCGCTTTGACTTGTCCGTCGAGATATATAATCGACGTTTCAACCAGCAAATTTATCAATTTTGTAAAGCCAGCTTCGTCCCTGTAGGCCCACAAACGCGCTTGCGCCTGATCGGTCGATCCCTCACCTTGGACCATGTACGTCGCAACCGTCCACGGTGCGCCGCAAAATCCGATGAGTGCCGTCTCACGCGGTAAGTCTTGCCGGAGCCGCGCAACGGTCTCCCAAACGAGCGCGAACTTGCTGGCCGTAGACTTCAAATCGAGTCGGCGCAAGCCGTTGACATCACGAATCGGATCGAGCCTCGGACCTTCTCCTTCGACAAAGCTCAAAGGTTGCCCAAGCGCATCGGGCACAACCAGGATATCGGAAAACAGGATCGCCGCGTCGAAGCCGTAGCGCCGGATGGGCTGCAACGTGACTTCGGCGGCAAGCGCTGGCGTGTAGCAAAGTTTGAGAAATCCGCCGGCCTGAGCGCGCGTTGCCTGATACTCGGGTAGATATCGGCCAGCTTGCCGCATTAGCCAAATCGGCGGCGGTGACAGGGCGTGACCCTTAAACGGCTCCATGAACCGCCGCACCACTTGCGTTGAAGCATCCACTCGCATCGCCTAACTTCCCTGCACTTCAGATTTTAAATTAGATTCTTTAAGGTATTACTGTTTTGACTCTTAGTGCTGTGGCTAACGGGGATCCCCGAGTTGTCCAGGGTCATGGCGTTCGCAATACATGCCCCCGCCCATTGCCTACGAGGTCTAGACCGTTGCCGCAAGTCGGCGCAATAGCCTGAATTCCAACCTTTGATTCAAGGGTTTAGAGCGCGGCTGCAGCGGCAAGCTGAATGAACAGTCTGTTGATAGCCTTTGGACAACCTGATGGGATTGATGGGTTCATCCGCTGGCGTTGCATCCTGGGCAAAAAAGAGTTCGCTTTCGCCGAAATGTGGGTATCACAGTGGATAAGAGATAAGTTGCTCTCTCAAGGCGAGGAGCCAAGGCGAGCAGGCTGGATAACCTCTTAACTTATCAACACCACTGAGGGTGTTTTCTGAGGAGACAAATCGAACCGACATGGCGAGCCCTACACCCAGTCTCTTTCATATGCATCTGGTTTCAGACGCTACCGGGGAGACGCTGTCGGCCATCGCTAAGGCGGCGGCCGTGCAATATCCAAACGTGCGCCCGATCGAGCACATGCATCCTCTCGTCAGAACACAGCGGCAACTCAAGCGTGTCCTTGCGGAGATCGGCAAAGAGCCGGGAATCGTTCTCTATACCGTCGTCAACAAAGGCCTCGGCGACGAGCTTGAGCAGCATTGCAAGGTCTTAAACGTACCGTGCCATGCGGTTCTCAAGCCCCTCATGCAGATTTTTGAGAGCTATCTCGGTGCCCCGCAAACGCCGACGGTTGCCGGTCAGCACGTGTTGGACGCAGATTACTTTCGCCGCATCGACGCTATGAATTTTACGATGGCCCACGATGATGGACGGCTGCCAGCAGATCTGAGTCATGCCGATATCATCGTGCTGGGAATCTCGCGCACGTCCAAGACACCGACCAGTATATATCTGGCACAGCGCGGCTATAAAACAGCGAACCTGCCGCTCGTGCCGCAGATTGCGTTGCCAGTGGCATTGACCGAACCTCATTCTGCTTTTGTCGTGTGCCTGGTCGCCAACGTCGATCGTCTTGCCGAAGTCAGACGCAATCGCGCAGTCCTGATGGCGGATCGCGACCTTGAATCTTATGTCGACCGCGATGCCATAACGGCTGAAATCGCCTACACCCGGCGCATCGCGGCCAAGAACGGCTGGCCCATTATCGATGTCACGCGGCGGTCGATTGAAGAATCGGCAACGATGATTCTCAAGTTGCTTCATGATCGTAAAGCAGGCATTGAAGCGGACGCCGAGGCCAACAATGGCTGATGCGGTTCGCCTCATACTTGCGTCGGCAAGTGCCGCGCGCAAAACGATGTTGACGGCGGCCGGCCTGAATTTCGATTGTGTGCCGGCTCAAATTGACGAAGCAGCGATTAAGGCTGAGATGCTGCGCGAGACGCCCAACATTGAGGCAAGTGACATAGCGGCTCGGCTCGCAGCCGAAAAGGCTATGGCTGTGTCAGCGCAATTTCCAGAGGCACTTGTTATCGGGTCTGACCAAGTGCTCGCGCTTAGAAACCGCGTTTTCTCGAAAGCGGCAACTCTGGGTGAGGCCAAAGGCGTGCTCGAGCAATTGCGCGGGCGAACTCATGAACTTGTGTCGGGCGCGGCACTGGCCCAAGGCGGAAAAGTTTTTTGGGAGTCGATCGACAGTGCCGAGTTGACCATGCGCAACTTCTCCGACGAATTCTTGACGATGTATTTGGATCACGCGGGTGACCGCATTCTTGGTTCTGTCGGGTGCTACGAACTTGAGGGATTTGGGTTGCAACTCTTTGACAGTGTGGAAGGCGACTATTTCACGATTCTAGGCATGCCGCTTCTGGCGTTGCTCGCTGAATTGCGCAGCATCGGCGTCGTGATGTCATGAAGCGGGCATGTGTCATTGGCTGGCCTATCGAGCATTCGCGCTCGCCGCTTATTCATGGGCATTGGTTGAAGAAATACGGCATCGACGGTTCGTACACTAAAGTGCCAGTGAAACTTGAGGATGTTGCGTCGTTTCTGAAATCACTTTCAGAACGTGGCCTCCAGGGCTGCAACGTGACCGTGCCGCACAAAGAGGCGGCCTTTGCCGCAGCAGAGATCAAGGATGCATCCGCGATCGCAGTTGGCGCCGCAAATACGCTCTGGCTCGAGGGCGGAAAACTTGCTTGCGCCAATACCGATACTTACGGTTTTATGACGCATCTTCAGGGGGCAGCGCCGAATTGGAAGGCGCATAATAGTGCCGTTTCCGTTCTGGGTGCTGGTGGAGCGGCGCGCGCCATCGTCTATGGCTTCCTTCAGACGGGCGTCGCCAGCGTGCAGGTGTTCAACCGCTCGCTTGAGCGAGCACAAATATTGGCCGATCACTTCGGTCCAAAAGTAAAAGCGCTTGCTTGGTCCGAGAGAAATGAGAGATCGCGGCACTCAAGCATGATCGTCAATGCGACGACGCTTGGCATGAAGGGCCACGCAGATCCGGACATCGATTTTTCTCAACACAAAACCGATTGTGTCGCGGCCGACATTGTCTATGTGCCGTTAGAAACGGCATTTCTCAAATTGGCGCGCGAGCACGGCCTGACAACAGTCGATGGCCTCGGCATGCTGCTGCATCAGGCTGCGCCTGGGTTCGAAAAATGGTTCGGAGTCCGGCCTGAAGTCACAGACGAACTCAGACAAATCCTTGTCGCTGACATTGAGGGCCACCGATGCTGATTGTTGGCCTCACAGGATCGATCGGCACGGGAAAATCGACAGCGGCCGCCCAATTTCGTGCCCGCGAGATC
>JANOKW010000405.1:0-6389 GCA_031419475.1 Hyphomicrobium sp.
GATCATTGCTTCACTGGCGACTATCCTACCGAATTGACGGACCAGAACGGCGAAAGCCTGCCGCGTCAGTTGTCGCTGCTCGCGGAAGTTGGGTGATTGGTCTCGCACCCCTAACCCCTCCGTCGATGCGCAGCATCGCTCCGCGATGACGGGGAGGGAGATTCCGGGCCGGCTTCAAGCAACTTTCGGAATTCGGAACGAATGACGTGACAACCGACCTCCCCCTCAAAGATCGCCTTGCACTCGTCACCGGCGCATCGCGCGGGATAGGCCGTGCGGTCGCGCTTGGTCTTGCGAAAGCGGGCGCGCACGTCATCATCACGGCGCGCTCATTGCCTGGACTTGAAAGTCTCGACGATGAAATTCAAAACCTCGGCGGCGGCGCGACGCTGTTGCAGCTCGATCTCAAGAAGGGCGCACAGATCGATCAGCTGGGCCCGACGATTTATCAGCGCTGGCAGAAGCTCGACATCCTGATCGCCAACGCCGGCATCCTCGGACCGCTCTCGCCGCTCGCGCACGTGACGGACGACGGCTGGGCCTCGACGCTCGATATCAACTTGAGCGCTAATTGGCGATTGATCCGTACCCTCGATCCGCTGCTACAGCGCTCGGATGCGGGCCGCGCTGTTTTCGTGACCTCGGGCGCGGCAAGTGGCAAATACGCGTACTGGGGACCGTATGCGGCGGCTAAAGCCGGGCTTGAAGCGCTTGTCAAAACATGGGCGCACGAAATCGAAACAACCAAAGTGCGTGCGAACCTGATCAATCCTGGCGCGACGCGGACCAATATGCGGGCGAAAGCTTTCCCGGGCGAAGATCCGATGACGTTGCCGGCGCCTGAAGAAATGGTTCCGCTTTTCTTGGAACTGGCTTCGCCTGAGTGTGTGCAAAACGGCGCCGTGATCAATTTTCGCGATTGGCGCACCCTCGACGCTTCGACCGCGAGAAAACACACGGACGCTTAAAGCCTGGAACTTATTCTCGCGCCGCAATCTGACTCAAACCCGGGTCAGGCGCTATGAATCTGGCCCGATTTGCGTTTGAAGAGCGGCTCGACCAAGCCCCGGATCGACGCCGCAACAGCGCCGATTGCGACACCAAAAATGGCAGAGGCTAATGCTTCCGCGAGCCACGTCACGGCGCCGCCGAAGAACGGCAGATAAGTTCCGAGTGCGTTGCCGATTGCGCGGACTACATGCTCGGGTTCGTGAATGCCCATTTGGGCCAGCCCGTGGATGATGATGCCGCCGCCGACCCACAACATCGCGAGCGTGCCAACTGCGCTCAGCACTTTCAGGAATGGCGGCATGCCGTAAACGAGGCCCCGGCCCATCGCCTTTGTGAGCGGCGCCAGCGCGCGGTCGAGCGCTCCGGGTTTGCGCGCGGGGGCATCAGCGGCCATATCTGCGACCATGCGGCGGAGGCCGAGGACTGAGCTTGCCGGCCGCTCATTGAGCGCCAGTGCGACGCCCGCGTCATCCGCTTTGACGATCAACGCAACAGCGCCGTAGACACCGCCGGTGACCAGAAGCGCAACCGCGAGCAAAACAAAAGCCTGGGTGAAGAGATCGGGCGCGGTGACGCTAGCCAGCGCAATGGCCATGATCTCGGCCGAGAGTATGAAATCGGTTTTGATGGCGCCCGCAACTTTTTCGTCTTCTAACGCTTGTGCATCCACCGCTGCGGCGCTGGACGAGGAGCCAGCGCCTTCATGCGCGCTATCATGACCGGAAAACCAGTCATGCACTTTCTCGTATCCTTCGAAACAGAGATAAACACCCCCGAGCATGAGAAGAGGTGTGATGGCCCAAGGCGCCAAGAATGACAGCGCGAGCGCGGCTGGGAGAAGAAAAAGAAGTTTGTTCTTGAGCGAGCCCTTGGCGATTTTTCCAATGATCGGCAACTCGCGCTCGGCGGCAAAGCCGACAACATAACGCGGCGTCACGGCGGTGTCGTCAACGACAATGCCAGCCGCCTTGGTGCCCGCTTGTACCGCCTGTGAGGCGGCGTCATCAAGTGACGCGGCAGCGACTTTGGCCAAGGCTACGACGTCGTCGAGTAGTGCCAGAAGTCCGCTGCTCATGTGGTGGTGCCTTGCTGTTGACGTCTAGTGTCGCACCGGACAGACGCTCTGTGACCGATTGGCGAGTGACCCATAGCCCGGCTGTGCGGGGGGAGACAATGGGTGAAACAGCGCATCACGCCAGCGGCAGACCGGACGGTGTGCGAGAATGGAGGCGGATATGGCGGCGGCTTGAGCATATATCCCGCTGAGCGGCGAACTTTTTTCGGCCATCAGAATCGCGCGAATTCGAGACCGTTGCGGGACAACGCTAAACCGCAGGGGGATATTCATGACCGGACTTTCTCACAACGTCGAAGATATGTTGAAACGGCTGGAGATTAGCTCGAAATCCGAACTCAATCTCATCCGCGCGCTGGCCGGGGCCATCCGCCAGGTGGACGACCAGACCTTGCGCGAGCTGCGCAATCTTTCTCTTCATCACGAGTTGAGACGGGAAACAATTCTGGGAGAGTTGCAAGTTCTGGCGCAGCGCATGTGTCATCTGCCGTCACGGCCGGCTTCGTCCATCAAGGCCGCGATTGATCGCCCGTCGTTCGCGAAGAACGAGGCAGTGACGGACGTTGCCGACGAGATCGCCGACGCACTGAACGGAGCGGCCGGCACCAGCACAAACGGCCATGGTGCCGATGGAAAGGGCGCTAACGGAACTGGTGCCGACTGGCGCCAAGCCGCGCGCAATATTCGGGACGATTTGGACTTGGCGTTTGGGGCGTCGCCGCCGAGGCATTAGCGTATTTTTCGACGCATTTGAGAATGTTGTGATCATCTTTAAACCGGTGTCTGATCAACCGGCAACTGACCCGGGCGCGATTGTTGGCAGAAATTCTGCTGAACCGCTGATGTTAACGCTGATAGCGTTTGCAGCGTGACGCTGTTTCGTGGTAAAGTTTGTACAGTGCCGAGAGGTATCAAGAACGCCGGTTCGCTAAGCGATCTGGCGTTTTTGCGTTGGGGGGCGTCCGGGCCCTACATCCGTTGCCGCTTTCCCCAAACAATAACCTTAAAAGATCCCGGCGTCCTCGATCAGCGCTGTGTCAGGCGGCGGCGATCGTCGTGTGCCATTTTGATCGGGCGAGGCCTCCCGCAAACCACGGCGAGCACCTATATATTCACAGATATGTGGCGGACGTTTTTTTGGGAGGAGCGGTATGAAACTCAAAACCGGACTTTGGGTCGTCGTTGCAGACGGCGGGCGCGGATTGATTTTGGTCAACGAGGGCACAGCGGTTGAGCCAAAACTCAGTGTTGTGCGCAATTACGCGCAGGACAACCCCAAGACCAGCGACCAGGGCCGGGACAAACCCGCGCGTACGTTTGAATCGACCGGCACCCGCCGCTCGGCCGCCGAGGTGCCCGATTTGCATCAGCGCGCCGAGGATGATTTCGTCTCAGGCATCATGGCCGACCTGGCGAAAGCCGCGTCTGACGGCGCGTTCGAACATGCGGTGATCATCGCGCCGCCGGTCGCGCTTGGCGAAATGCGCAAAGCCGCCGGCAAGGATCTGGCGCCGCGCATCGTTGCGTGGCTCGACAAGGATCTGACCAAGGAGCCCATCGCCGCTATCACGAAGGCTGTCGTGAAGGCGCTCGAGGCGTGAAGATCTGGTCGTCGCGGAAGTGTGAACCCGGCTAGACGTCCAATGCCGCGTTTCCGTGCTAGGGTCGCTCAGCCGGAGACATCCAGCACCTGCGGCGTAGTTCGCGATCACGATATTTAGCCGGCCTCTCCGCGCCTCTCCAGATGGCTCAGTATAAGGAACTGTCAGCACAAGGAATTCATGTCATGGCTACCCCCTATGACGAAACACGCGCAACCGTCATCTCCGGCGAGGACGCGCGCGGCGGCACGACGGGACACAACGTCCGCTACGTTCTGGTCCTTGGCATGACGGGTGTAATTGCAGCATTTGCGGCGATAGCTATGTATTTCGGCTTTGATCGCCTGCAAAGCAACATCGCCGCGGCAATGGCGCAGAACCCCTCAGAGGTTTTGCAGGCTGCCGCGCCTTACGCATTGATTATGCTCGTGGGTGCGATTGCGGCGGGATTGCTACTTGGTGTTTGGAATCTGGCGTCAGGACGCAGCGCCGACGGCAGCCAAACATTCATGCGTTTTCGCGTCGTCGCTCAGTTTGCGCTGGTCTGCGTGATTATGGCGATGCTGTACGTCTCGGCGATGTAGCGGCGATGCGCGGGTTACTCACGTCGCCTCTCCCGTGGGACAGGCAGGCCGCTCAACGCAGCTTCCAGGAATGCAAGCTGTAGGGCTTGCGCGCAAATCGAAGCTTGCGTTCCCCGACGGAGGAGTGGAGTGCGACACTCTCCGTTTGCGTTCCCGGGCGAGCGGCGTAGCGGCACAGCGAAGTTGCGCAGACCCGGGATCACGTCGATTGATGTGTGGCAAGAACGTGTGGCGCCCTTCTCGCTCATGCGGATGGGACGCGGTCCCGGATAGCCGCATTGTTTCGCGTGACGCTCAACGCAGCTTCCGGGAATGCAAGCTGTAGGGCTTGCGCGCAAATCTCCAAGCTTGCGTTACCGGACGGAGGGTGTCCGCAGTGCAGAGCGAAGCGTAGCACGCAGAGCCGGGATCACGTCCTCGGCGTTGTGGCACGAACGTGAGGCGCGAGTTTCGCTCTTGCGGATGGGACGCGATCCCGGATCGCCGCGCACGCGCTTCGCGCGTAGTCGCGGCGTCCGGGAAGGCAAGCCTTATGGTTTGTGCTAACCACTCCCCACCCGCAGTCCCGGACGGAGATGTGCTGAAAGCACATCGCAGAGCCGGGATCTTTCAGGGTTGCTGTCGTGCTGTTTGGCGGCAAAGAATTCGACCAATCGCACATTTGCCGACAACATTCTTAGCGGAATTGCACGAGGCGGAATCCAGCGATGACACCAAGTGTTAGCATGAAGAGCATTGGCCGCAGCGTGAATATGCTGCCTGAGAGCCATTCAAGAGCCAACAACGCGATTGCCGTTATGACCAGCAGTGACGCGCTGCCAAGAGCCCACACGATTGCGGAGCCCAAGGACACGCCTTGGATCGCGATGTTGCGATGTGCTCGCCGGACGACCCAGGCTGTTAATGCACCGAGGCCGATAAACATGGTGCTTCCGGCCGCCGCCCATGGGGGATAGCGCTGAATTACAGCGGTCCAGGACACGAGGTGATCAACTAAGGTCCAGCGCGCAGCCGCGAAGCCGTACTCCACGGTTTCGTGCTCTGGATAGAAGTTGGGAATCCGGGGCGGACCAAAACTTTTTGGATCGGGCACGATCTTCTCGCCATTATCCAGCAGTATAGCACAAGCGGCCTTGTTTGCGCATCTAACGATGCCATCGCCAGCACGGGGACCCAATGCTACCACCAGCCCCTGGTCATTCAAGAGTACTGGCCGGCCGGGATCGGGGAAGAGAATACCATCCCCGTATAACATTCCGACCTGATAGCGGCGGCCGTCCTCACTGAGCAATGTGCGTAGACCCTTTTGGTCCAAGTAGGGCGAATGAGCACGCGCGGTGACGTTGGCACTGAGGTAGAGCACCAGCACCACGAGCCACCAGACGATGTACGACGTTCGCGTCCGATGCATCACCCCGCCTTCTCCAGCGCCTTCATCACGGCTTTCGGATTTTTGGCGATGACTTTGAGGTAGCTTTCAGCGGCCGCGTCGGGCTTGGAGCGGTGCTGTTCCCAATCGCGCAGCGTGCCGATGGGAATGCCAAAGCGCTCGGCGAATTGTTCTTGGGAGAGGCCGAGTTTGAAGCGCGTGAACTTGGCGAGCGAAACGCGGCGTCCGCGCGCCAGTTGCTCGGGGGTTGATGGCTGGGCATCTGGATCGGAGAGAGCCGCAATCATGATTTCGTCTTCAGTCATCGGCGGTTCCCATAGACCGGGATGTCCGGGAAGTGGACCATTGGCGTCGTGCCACACGTCATCCTTCAGGAAACGCTTGCCGGTAGTAACGATCTTGTTCATGGCGGGTCGCCGTTCTGGCCGAGATGATGCGGATGACATTGTCATTGCGCTCCGTGGAAATGACGAACAATACGCGGCCTAAGGAAAGACCCGTTGTCCGCCATCGCTCTTCATAAAAAAACGCTCTCGTCTGGTTCGACAACATAATCAGGATCGTCAAACACGAGAGCCGCTTCCTCAAAGCTAACACCATGCTTCGCCAGATTGGCTCTGGCCTTGTCTTCGTCCCACTCGAAGCGATCATTTTGCATATATACGGGTATCCCGTAGTTATGTCAAGATCTGAGAACCTAACAGCCCCCTCACCCCAACCCTCTCCCC
>JANOKW010000406.1:0-2564 GCA_031419475.1 Hyphomicrobium sp.
GCAACAGTGGATCGATGATCGACCATTCGGAATCTGTGAGCTCGTAACGGCGCAGCTGTCCCATCTCAACCTCCTCAGTTGAGACTGTGAATCACTGTTCGCGCCGTTTGGGAATCCAGTTTATGAGTTTATGACCTAGCCGTTTGCGAGACAGGTCAAGACCACAACCTCTCCGGCTTCAAGAAAACAGGAGTTGCCCCCATGGCCGATCCTATGGCTGATCGCCCGCCGCTTCCCCCGTTCACGCGCGAAACCGCGATCCAAAAAGTCCGCGCCGCCGAAGATGGCTGGAACCGGCGCGATCCGGTCGCCGTTTCGCTCGCCTACACGGAAGACAGCCGCTGGCGCAATCGCGCCGAGTTTCCTGTTGGCCGCGCCCAAATTGTCGAGTTCCTGACACGCAAGTGGGCGCGTGAACTCGAATACCGTCTGATCAAGGAGCTTTGGACCTTTTCGGAGAGCCGCATCGCTGTGCGCTTTGCCTATGAGTGGCACGACGCCGGCGGCCAATGGTTCCGCTCCTACGGCAACGAGAACTGGGAATTCGATGTGCAGGGACTGATGGCCTTGCGTTTCGCCAGCATCAACGATCTGGCGATCAGCGAGGACACCCGTAAATTTCGCTGGCCGCAGGGGCCAAGGCCAAAGGAGCATCCGGGGCTGAGCGAGTTGGGGTTGTGATGCACCGGCATTTGTTTTGAGCCGTCCGCTGGTCGCCCCCGTTCCCGGCTCTGCCCACGCAGGTGATGTCGCTTTAGGCCGCATCGATGGTCCGCAGCCGCTTTCGCATTTAACCGATGCGGACGAAGAATATCGCCGCCGGCCAGACAGTGTTAAAAATGGGCCCGAAGAAGCGAACACGTACAGGGAGAATACCATGGAACTTCCGTTTTCCGGCGGATGCGCCTGCGGCGCCATTCGCTACGAATGCTCGGCAATGCCGGCGTTTTCCTGGAACTGTCACTGCAAGGACTGCCAGCATGCGGGCGGCGCAGCCTATTGCCCCGTCATGTATGTTCCCAAGGACGCGCTCAAGGTGACAGGCAGCCCCAAGTACGCACGCGTGATCGCGGAGAGCGGCAGATGGGTTGACCGGGGCCTGTGCACCAACTGCGGGTCCAACCTCTTCATCCTCGCGGAGCTCGTGCCCGATCTGCAGGGCCTGTGGGCCGGGAGCCTCGATGACGCCAGCAACTTCAAGCCGCAAATCAATGTGTGGACACGCAGCGCACCTCAGTGGAGCATGTTGGATCCAAGCATGAAGAAGCTCGACGTCGCACCGAACGAGGAGCAGTTCAAGGAACTTCTAGCGGACACGGCAGGGTAACTTAGCGCCACTCTAGCCGCGCTCCCGGCAGAAGCGTTGCCGCGCAGGCGGCGACGCGCAGAGCCGGGATCTTTCGCGATAGCAGTTTTGGGAAATGTGATAAACTCGAGCGATCCGCTCGGGCTTTGCCATGACGATACTCGCCAGAGCGTCTACAAGCTCTTCGATGTCCAAACTCCAGAAAGCGCAAACCCACCGGCGCCCGCAGTGTTTTGAAAACAAAAAAACGCGTCGCTGGGGCAAGCCGCAGCGGCGCTGCAGCTGACGCCTACCTAGTCCAAATTTTTCGCGTCGGCTTTGCGGGCTTGGCCACCTTGCGCGGCGGCGTTGCGGGCTTTGCTCCTTTCCCCGCCCATTTTTTGGCGAGCTTGGCCAAATCTTTGCGGATACCCGCCTCATCGACGGTGTTGGGATCAAAACCCGGACCCCGCCAATCCACCAAATCTCCGTGCTGCTCGTGTTTGGGATCAGCGATCGCTTCGAGATACTGTTCATAACCCGGCGGGCAGCGTCCAGCCGCATCCAGAAGTCGCGGATACGCAACCCCGGACTCAGTGGCCACGATTTTTTCGATTTTTATCGTGTGCTCCCAATCGTCACCAAAGTCGTAAACGTATTTGAAAGCCTTCACGCCGGTTGCGCCTATGAGATCGGCCAACGTCGATTTTTTAGCCGGAAGCACGGGTGGCCCGCCAAACCCGCCGCCGCCTGGATGGGGGAGCCCCAGTGCAATTTGCGCGCTCGGAATTCATACATATGATAGTTCCACCACGGCATCGCGACTTGTATGACGAGATGAAGATCGCTGAGCAGGATCGACACCGGCACTTCGACGCGCCGCATCACGGCTGGCTGGATATGGTCCAGCGTGATTTTCAGACGGGCGATTTCGACAGGATCGAGACAGGATCGAGCATGACATCAGATTAGGCGCGACGCTGACCGTAAGACAGGACTTTACTGCTTAGTCCACAAACAAAAACGCGCCGGTGGGGGAAGCCCACGCGGCGCGTCTGTGCATTGAGATCATAAAGAGGATGATTGACTTATTTTATTGCGCGATGCGACTCCCCGCTGGGGAGCCGGCCGCAACGCGCTGGTATAAATTCACATGACGGCTCTGCAGACCTGGCAACGACCTACTCTCCCATGTCTTAAGACAAAGTACCATCGGCGCAGGGGCGTTTCACGGCCGAGTTCGGAATGGGATCGGGTGCAGCCACCCCGCCATAATCAC
>JANOKW010000407.1:0-7271 GCA_031419475.1 Hyphomicrobium sp.
CTCGCCGAGTTCGAATGGCGCTTCAACCATCGCTACGATCTTGCCGCCATGATATCCGTGCTGACACTCGCCGCCGTCAGAACACCCCCGGTCACCTACTATGACCTCAAGTGGGCTGACTATGGTGCGTAATCAGGTTTCAGATAACCGCGCGGCATCGGGATGTGGGATTTGGGGCGGCGTGTGGGACACGGCGGTTTTTGACATTTGGGCGGGCTCCTTCACAGGTGTGCGGGCAATCGGCAATCGCAAAACTGAATTTGCGGGCTTGGCAAATGATAACGCGCGATCTCGCGCACGATTTCAACCGCCGCGAGCGAACGCTCCGGCGCTTTAAAAAACCCAAAAGACGGAAGCGGAGCGAACGTGCGCCGGGTTCTGCCTAAATCAAAAAAAGTGCGGCCACACGTCCGCGCCACGAAGAACTGGTGTCAAGTTTCTGCGCCGCCACTTCTAATAGGAGGCTGCTCTCCACGTGAGCGTCTCACCAGTCATGCCGAAGGCATGCGTTCCGCATGAGGCGGACGGCGGGTGCTTTCAGGCCCGCCGTGCATTGCGGCGCGCCAGCAGTTCGACCCGGACCCGGCTTAAAGCGATGCCTCGCCTCAAGCCCCGTGTGGGTCCGGTTGAGGTGTATTATGCGCGCATTGAAGCGACAGGGGAACGCGAAGTTCGGGGTTTGGTTGATGGGGTTTTGGATTGGGCGATCTGGAAACGGCGTTAGGCATGCGGGAGCGGGCAGGAGGCAGCAAGCAATCGGAGGCTCGCGGGGTTCGCTGGATGCGCCTCTCCCCTTGGGGAGAGGCCGGCGCTGCCCATGTATTTGAAATTGTGTGAGCCGGACAAGGCCGCGCCGGGTGAGGGGGCGGGCTAGAGCTTAACTGCGTACTGCACATCCCCACACCCCAACCCACTCCCCAAGGGGAGAGGGGGCAGTGCGCGCATCTCACTCCAATTGCGTTCCCGGAAGCTGCGGGCGACGCGTGAGCGAGACAATGCGGCTATCCGGGATCGCGTCCGTGCAATTTATCCGAGGACGTGATCCCGGGTCTGCGCAACTCAGCGCTTTTCTTGCGCTTCGGTTGCCCACCTGCAACCGCGCCGCGCTTCGTTGCTCGCCCGGGAACGCAAGCGGAGGGAGTAGCGCCGCGCAACTCCCTCACCGCCCGCTTTGCCGGACGAAGGAGCGGCGCGCAAGCGTCGCTCCGCAGATGCGGGATCTTTCGCGGCTGATGATGTGTCCCAATGCGAAAGGTAAAGGTCCCGTGTCTGAGAAACGGCATGTATGATGCCGCATCGCGCACGGGAATGCGGGTGTGGGGTGAGTGGCGCCAAAACGGGAAACGTAGGTTGGCGTCAAGGCCGCTCTGCACTCGGCCGAGACCCAACAACCAAGCCCAGTGATGGTGGAAACACATTCTTTTTGCAAGCGGTGCGTGAGGTGTTGGGTCTGCCCCTGGCTCAAGGCCGGGGTTGACGCCAACCTACGTTTCTTCGTTTTGCAGGAGAGGGATGGGGGCTATTTGTGATTCGCGGTAGATATTGGAAAATGTGTGTAGAAACAGGCCCTCCCCAGACTAACGACTCGACAGCTGCTCTACTGTTCAGCACCCTGCATGCTCAGCTTATTCGATTCCGTAATTGATTGAGGGTGCGGCAATTCACAAATGAGCGAAAATAACCGCCTTTCCATTGCGTATCATGGCGGCATTGCCGAACATGGTCAATTGCATTTCTATGAGCAAAGCCGGGCTAGTTATGGCTTTGCACGAATGCTAATTACGGCCGAACACTTTCGCAAGACGGGCAAAGTCGCGCAAAAAATTGGCAACAAAAATTATGTAGAACTACTCGTAACGGCACCCCAAAAGGGCTCTTTCATCACTGAGGTAGTAATACCTACAGCCAAGGCTGTAATTCCTGACCTCGCAACCGTGCCTCTCAAAGCGATAATGTCATATATCTTTCAATTGGTCGCAACCAGAAGCGCCACAACTGACGAAAACGCCATTGAACTAGCTAAAATTCGGTTGGCCGAGGAGAAGGAGAGGACTGCGCAAGGTCAGCAAATCACCCGACAATTTGAGACCCTGGCGGATATTGTAAAGACCCAAAGCGCCACGACCCAACAGAGTCTCGACCTTGCAAGATATGCTGTAAAAACTCAGAATAGAGCAGTTGCTCGACTCAACGATGACAAGGCCGTGTATATCGATATGGCACGCGAATTAGAGGCAGAATTACAACGACAGAAAGAAATTTCAAAAGTCGAAGATCAAATTAGAAAAGCCTCCCCCGCCGCGATAGCGAAATTGACATCTCGAGTTCGTCCCATGATCGGCGAAATGGGACTTCCGCTTCGAAGGTCATCCGACTACTTTACGGTTGCTGCAGCCGCAAACGACAACGCCTTCGCCTACTTTGATTCGAAGAGAATTGCAGCGCTAGAAAGCCGAAAGACCCTTGAGGATCCTGAACGGATTAGGTGCAGGATAAAAAGCTATGATCGAGATGCTGGAGTTGGCAAAGTCAGCTCAGATGAATTCGACCGAGTTTTAAATTTTATCGTAACGGCTGACCGCAAGATCGGACTACAGCCCAAAGTGCTGAGCAGCATGGAGGTGGACGTTACAACCGTAATGGGCGAATTCCTGAAGGTCATTGACCACAGCGGACAAGCACCGTCCCTAATACTCTTAGATATTGACGAAACAACTATTCGCAGGCACCGAGATTAGACTACGGTCTACCGATAGACCCCACTACTTCGCTCGCTGCGCCCCCCCTTGCCCACACTCCCCCTTTCCCCTATAACCCTCTCGTGAACCGCCCGGCGAGGCATGCCGTGGCGGTTCTTAATGCTTTGAAATCCATACGGATTGTCGCAAAAGCATCCCTTCGCAGGACCGGCTGGCTCACGCTTAAAACGTGAGGCGGCCGAGAGTGTGGGTGGCATTTTTTGGTTGGCGGCTTGCGACTCCCCTGTGGGGAGCCGGCCGCAAGCCACGGTAAGTGTGATCCGCATTTAGGTCTGGAAACAGGCCTGGGCACGCAGCGCCTTGAAGCTCGCCAGATATGCCTCGGGCCAAGTGTTCCGAGGCCGCCCGGCCGAAGTGCCGTGCGATTTCAGGCAGCTCCATCGCACATAGCCCATTTTGGTTTGCGCTTCCGACTCCCCTGTGGGGAGCCGGCCGGAAGCGCGATCATGCGGAGGGCCAGATCGGATTAGCGTGAGCTGATGCGATCAATGCGACATCGTTGAGCGAAAAGAAGGACACAAGCAAAATGCCTAAAATGAAAACCAAATCGGGCGCCAAAAAGCGCTTCAAGATGACCGCGTCCGGCAAAGTCAAAGCCGGGCAAGCGGGCAAGCGTCACGGCATGATCAAGCGCACGGCGAAGTTTGTGCAGAAGGCGCGCGGCACGGGGATCTTGAACGATAGCGACGCCAAAATCGTCAAGAAGTACATGCCGTACGCAAGGTAGGGCAGTCGGCAATGGTCAATAGGCAGTAGGGAAGGTTTCAGCACTGGGATTGAGGATCGCGATACACGCGCGGCCACTGCCTACTGCCTACTGCCAACTGCCAACTACCTACTGCCCGGCAACACCCGCACCTTTCACGCCTAGAATTCTGAAGCACACAATCCGGAGACACCTCCCATGGCCCGCGTCAAACGTGGCGTTACCGCCCACGCCAAGCACAAAAAAGTTCTCAAAGCCGCCAAAGGTTATTATGGCGCCCGCAGCCGCCTGATCAAAACGGCGAAGCAAGCCGTCGAAAAGGCGCAGCAGTACGCTTATATCGGCCGCAAACTGAAGAAGCGCAATTTCCGCGCGCTTTGGATCCAGCGTATCAACGCGGCGACCCGCGAACACGGGTTGACGTACGGACGCTTTATCAACGGTCTGACCAACCTTGGCATCACGATCGATAGGAAGATGCTGTCGGATATCGCCATTCGCGATCCGGAAGCCTTCAAGGCGCTGGTCGATCAAGCTGCAAAGGCTGCCGGCACTCCGGTTGCCAAGAAAGACGCGGCAGCCAAGGCGAAGAAGGCTGCTTAATGTTGGATACATAAAGTTTGGCGCCCGCGTGTTCCCTCCCCTCGTCATCGCGGAGCGATGCTTCGCGTCGACGGAGGGTTAGGGGTGGGGTGACGAGCTTGGTGGAATGGTAACGTAACGACTGATCTTAGGTTGGCAATCGGACATTGATTAGCGGACTTTCAGCAGGCGGTTCTGTTTCTTCTCCCCACCCCTCTCCCCTCCCCGCTGGGGAGGGGAATTCGAGCCAACCGGCGTCATTGCGCGAAGGCTCATTCCAGAGTCACATCGCGACGCGCTTAGGAGGTGCCTCATGAGCGATACAAACACCGACCTGTCTAAACTCGAAGGCGAATTCATAGTGGAGATCGACGCAGCTGTAGGTCTTCCAGCATTGGAAGCCGTGCGCGTGGCGGCTTTGGGCAAAAAAGGGCGCATCTCCGAATTGATGGGAAAGCTTGGCAGCTTGCCTGCGGATGAGCGCAAATCTTTCGGCGCGGCGGTGAATACGCTCAAGAACAAAATCACGAGCGGGATTGATGCGCGCAAAGGCATTCTCGAAGCGGCCGCTTTGGACAACCGCCTCGCGACCGAGCGGGCCGACGTCACTTTACCTGTGCGCGGTGGAGCGCAGGGCGAGGGGCGCATTCATCCCGTTTCGCAGGTGTTGGATGAAGTGATCGAGATTTTCGCCGACATGGGGTTTGCGGTCGCCGAAGGCCCGGATATCGAAACGGATGAAATGAATTTCGATAAGCTCAACATTCCAGCCGATCATCCCGCGCGCCAGGATCACGATACGTTTTATTTCTCCCCCGATGCGGACGGCAAGCGGCTGTTATTACGCACGCATACGAGCCCGGTTCAGATCCGCACCATGGTTTCGCAGAAGCCGCCGATCCGCGTGATCGCGCCGGGGCGTGTTTATCGCTGCGACAGCGATCAGACGCATACGCCGATGTTCCACCAGATCGAAGGTTTGGTGATCGACGAGACGACGCACATGGGGCACTTGAAGTGGGTGCTGGAAGAATTCTGCAAGGCGTTCTTCGAAGTCGATGAAGTGAAAATGCGCTTTCGCGCGTCGCACTTTCCCTTCACCGAACCGTCGATGGAAGTTGATATCGGCGCGGAGGCCATCGGCAAGCCGGGACAGTGGCTGGAGATTCTGGGTTGCGGCATGGTGCATCCAAATGTCTTACTCAATTGCGGGCTTGATCCGGAGAAGTATCAAGGCTTCGCCTTCGGCGTTGGCCTCGATCGCTTGACGATGCTGAAATACGGCATTCCCGATTTGCGCGCGTTTTTCGCCGGCGATTTGCGCTGGCTCAAGCACTACGGATTTTCGATGCTCGACGTGCCGACGCTGGGCGGCGGGTTGTCGTCTTGACGAGCGCGCCGCTTGACAAGCGCGGCGCCGTCACGCATACGGACCGAATTCGCTTCTGAGACCTGATCATGATGTTCGCGCGCAACAATTGTTTTGCAGACAAGCTCCCGGCAACGGGCAGCCTGCAACCGCGCGCGGCCTGCGTCAGGGTTGGTATGAATGGAGCGGCATTAAGTTAGCATCCAATTCCAGCAATCCTCGATGCAGGCCCTCCCAGCACCCGCTGCGGAGGGTTTTTTGTTTTCAATGCCTAGTTTGACGACGGTGAATGTCATGGAACGATCAGACCCTTACAAAGAACGTGCGCGGGAATTGGCGATTGCATCTGGTTACGTTGACCCCGACATCAAGATCGACCGGCCTGGCCAAAAGCCCTGGCCGGCGTGGTGCCAGTTCCGCCAGGCCGCGCGCGAGGAACACATGGCGCGCGAAACTGCGGCAGCGGGCGCCGACATCGCCGCCAACATGCGCCCGCAGCTGCCCGCGTATCAGAACAGCCCGCTCAAGGTGATCGGCGCGCATGACGCCGCAACCGTGCAACAGATGCGCAACTGCATGAGCGTTGGCAACGCAGTGGCGGGCGTCATCTGCGCCGATGGGCACTTGGGCTATGCCCAGCCTGTCGGCGGCGTCATCGCGTATGAAAAGCAGATCAGCATCTCCGGCGTCGGCTTCGACATCGGCTGCGGAAACATGGCGGTCAGGCTCGATACTCCGTTTTCCGCAATCGAGCATCGCGTGGGTGATATCGCGAAAGATGTTGCGCGCGTGATTTCGTTCGGCATTGGGCGAACAAACGCCGAGCGTGCCGAACACGCGTTGTTCGACGACGGCGACGCGTGGAAAACCTCTGACATGGAAGCGTACCGGCAGAAGGCTGCCGGCCAGCTCGGCACGGTCGGTTCCGGCAATCACTATGTCGATTTGTTGCGCGACGAAGCAGGCTTCGTCTGGATCGGCGTACACTTCGGGTCGCGCGGCTTAGGCCACACGAGCGCCACGCGCTATTTGAAGGCGGCTGGCGGCAAGGACGGCATGAACGTCGCGCCCGCTGTGGTTGATGAGGACAGCGAACTCGGCCAGCGCTACATCGCAGCCATGGAGCTTGCTGGGCGCTACTCGTATGCAGGGCGCGAGTGGGTTGTGGAGCGCGTGCGCCGGATCATCGGCGGCACGATGACGGACATGGTTCACAACCACCACAATTACGCTTGGCGCGAGACGCACGACATCGGTGGCGTGGAAAAGGAACTCTGGGTCGTGCGCAAAGGCGCGACGCCGGCGTTTCCGGGGCAGCGCGGGTTCGTCGGCGGATCAATGGGCGACGATGCCGTGATCCTCGAAGGCGTTGATAGCGACGAATCCAAGGCCTCGCTCTATTCGACGGTGCATGGCGCCGGGCGGCTCTTTGGGCGGAACGAGGCCAAGCGGCGGTTTTCGCGGACAGAAATGGACGCCTGGCTTCGGCGGCGCGGTGTGACATTGGTCGGCGCCGATCTCGACGAGAGCCCGATGGCCTACCGGCGCTTGGACGAGGTGCTGGCGTTTCACGGGACGAGCGTGCGCGTGTTGCATCGGCTCACCCCCTTTGCCGTCGTTATGGCCGGCGCGGGCGAATTTGACCCGTTTAAGGATTGAGGTGAGTTCCCTCTCCCCTAGGGGAGAGGGCCAGGGTGAGGGGATGGTCACTTGCCTTTATTTCGACAGCCCGCCCCCTCACCCGGCGCGGCAGAAACAGTCGCGAATAATGAAGCAGTCTTGACCGCGCCGGCCTCTCCCCAAGGGGAGAGGCGGATCGCGCGCGACCCTCTGGGAGTGGCAATGGGGCGTTGAA
>JANOKW010000408.1:0-6593 GCA_031419475.1 Hyphomicrobium sp.
GCAACAGTGGATCGATGATCGACCATTCGGAATCTGTGAGCTCGTAACGGCGCAGCTGTCCCATCTCAACCTCCTCAGTTGAGACTGTGAATCACTGTTCGCGCCGTTTGGGAATCCAGTTTATGAGTTTATGACCTAGAGGCCCGCGTGCGCCGCTCCATAAAGAAGTGCTATTGCGGCCATCGCAAAAGCATACCGCAATCTAAGATTAGGTTAGCCGGTCATTGAGGGATGGCGCCGGGCGGGCGCCAATGCAACGCGGTCACGCCTTGGCGAATTTCGGGACTTCCGGCCAAAACACGCGCGCCTTGGCGCTGACGCCGGCCGGATCGCCCGTGGTCAAAAGCGTAAGCCGACCTCCCTCATTGCCGGCCAGATAATGCGGGCGGCGATGCAGGTAATCCTCGAAACTGTCGGCAACCACGTCAGGCTGCGAGAGAATGCGCGTGAACGGCGGCAAATGGCGGCGGAACAGATGTTCGACGAGGGGGAAGTGCGTGCACCCGAGGATCGCCCGGTGCGGCGGCATGTTTGCAGTCTGCGCCAGAACGCCGGCAACGCCTTCGCCGACAAGCCGGTCGAGTTCGGCCTCGGGACGCTTGTCCTCTATGGCACCAGCAAGCTCCGAGCAGATCTGTTGCACGACAGTCACCTTGGGACAGCGCTTGCGGATCTCCTCCGGATAGACGCCGGCCGAAACGGTGCGCGTCGTGCCGAAAACGGCAATCGTGTCGGTGTTATTCTTCTGAGGATACTGGGGCGAGGTGACCGCCCAGGGCGTCTGCGTGGCCGCCTCGACAGTAGGTGCCACGATGCCGAGCACGTTGTGCGTGCCGGACCACTCGCTGTGCGCAAGCCATTGCTGCTGCAGACGGCGCAGCGCCACGGCGGTTGCTGTGTTGCACCCCAAGAGCACGAGCTTGGCGCCGCGCTTGAACAGATCCTCGGTTGCCGCGCGTGTCAGTTCGACGATCTCGTCAGAGGCGCGGTTGCCGTAGGGGACGTTGGCATGATCGGCGAGATAAACGAAATCCGCGTGCCGGAAGCGCGAGGTCAATTCGCGCAGCACCGTGAGGCCGCCGAGGCCAGAATCAAAGACACCGATCATGGCCCCCCTATATCATGGCCCCTATATCATGGGCCCCATATATCATGGGTGAGTGTTCGCGCGGCGAAGCTCGGTCAGTCAACGGGGCAAAGCGAATTTTGAAGACTACTCCGCCGCTTCCGAAGGGGAACGCCCTGCGGTCGTCTTGGCTTCCTTGGCTTCGCTATCGTGCTCTTTGAGCGACTGCAAGTTGGGCATAGACACAGTGCTATAGCCGCAATCGACAAAGTGCACTTCGCCCGTAACAGCACCCGACATTGGCGAGAGCAAATATAGCGCCGATCCGCCAACGTCATCGAGGGTTGGCGTGCGCTTCAAGGGCGAATTCTCGCGCTGGAAGTTGAAGATTACCCGGGCGTCCGACACGCCGGCGCCAGAAAGTGTCCGCATCGGACCAGCCGAGAGCGCGTTGACGCGAATACCCTGGCCCCCGAGATCGGCCGCGAGGTATCGGACCGACGCTTCCAGCGCCGCCTTGGCAACGCCCATGACGTTATAGGATGGGACCCATCTGGTCGCGCCGCCGTAAGAGAGCGTGATTATAGAGCCGCCATTGGGCATCAGTTCGGCGGCGCGCTTTGCAATTTCGGTGAACGAAAAGCAAGAGATCACCATGGTGTTGGTGAAGTTCTCGCGTGTCGTATCGGCGTAGCGGCCGCTCAGTTCCTTCGGGTCGGAGTAAGCCAGCGCGTGGACGACGAAGTCCAGGCTGCCCCATTCTTTCTTGATGCGGGCGAAAACGTTGTCGACGCTCGGTATATCGAGAACGTTGCACTCTTCGATGATTTTGGATCCGAGAGATTGCGCGAGCGGAAGTGCACGCCGGCCGAACGCGCCACCCTGATATGTGAATGCCAATTCGGCGCCTTGGCCGGCGAGAACGCGGGCAATGCCCCAAGCGATAGAGCGATCATTGGCGACACCCATAATGAGGCCGCGCTTGCCGGCCATCAACGGGCCTGGCTTTGCGATATCGAAATCCGTCATGGGGCGCCTCGTCTTCCTGCCAAAAGTACGTTCGTGAACCTGAAACCAGCCGGCCCCGCGCTTATAAACTTGCAACACTCAATACCGTCATACCGTCATATCGTCATACCGTCTGCCGTTGCGCGGAACCAGTAAACAACCGCACCGGCTTGTCGGTTAACCATCGTGGCGGCGGAGCACGAGAGTCGCATTTGTTCCGCCAAAACCGAAGCTATTCGACATCACACAGTTAAGGGATGCATTGTCTATGCGACTTCTTGCGATTGGCATATCCGCGAAAGCCGGATCGATATCCTCGATATGCGCGCTCTCGCAAACAAACCCATTATTCATCATCAGAATCGAGAAGATCGCTTCCTGCACGCCGATGGCGCCGAGGGAATGTCCGGTGAGAGATTTGGTCGCGGAAATCGTTGGCGCGTTGGCGCCGAATACATCACGGATCGCAGCGATTTCCTTGGCGTCACCAACTGGCGTGCCCGTGCCGTGCGGATTGATGTAATCAACTTTGGGAACGCCTTTGCCGTCGAAGCCTGCGAGAGCGAGTTTCATGCAGCGTGCTGCGCCTTCGCCCGATGGTGCGACCATGTCGAACCCGTCTGACGTCGCGCCGTATCCGGCGACTTCGGCGTAGATCTTGGCGCCGCGCGCTTTTGCATGTTCAAGTTCTTCGAGTACAAGAACGCCGGCGCCGCCTGCGATCACGAAGCCATCGCGATTTTTATCGTAAGCGCGGCTTGCGGCTGACGGCGTTGCGTTGAAGCCGCTCGACATGGCGCCCATGGCGTCGAACAGATTGGACAGTGTCCAATCCAATTCTTCGCATCCGCCCGCGAACATCACGTCTTGTTTGCCCCATTGAATGAGCTCAGTGGCGTTGCCGATGCAGTGCGCGCTGGTCGCGCAAGCGGACGAGATGGAATAGTTCGTGCCTTTGATTTGAAATGCTGTGGCCAAAGCGGCCGACGGACCCGAGCACATGGCCTTTGGAACTTCGAAGGGACCAATTTTTTTCGGGCCGCCGGATTTGATCGTGGTTTCGGCAGCTTCGACGATGGCCCGCGTCGAGGGACCACCTGAGCCCATGATGATGCCGGAGCGTTCGTTTATGACGTCTGCGGACTCGAGGCCTGCATCGCGGATCGCCTGATCCATCGCGATCCAGTTCCAGCCGACGCCCGCATTCATGAAACGCTTTGGTTTGCGCGGGACCATCGTTTCCCACTCGATCTTGGGTTCGCCGTGCACCTGGCTCTTGAACCCAAGCTCGGCGTATTTCTCCGACCGGGTTATCCCTGACTTCGCCTCGCGCAAGGACGCAAGTACCTCCTGGGTGTTGTTTCCGATCGAGGAAACGATTCCCATTCCCGTGACGACGACGCGCCTCATCGAAAGTCCTTCCTGGCGCCCTCTTAACGGCGCATGGCATCACTAACCCTCGTGTCCGGCAAAATGGACGGGGTTGTCCCGTTTATCCGAAATTTGGGGGCTTGCTCAAGCACCAGTTACGGTCGGGGCTTCCCCGGCTTGAAAAAGCCCGACTCGCAGGTCCGTCGCATGATAAATCGGTTCTCCGTCGGCCTTGACGATGCCATCGGCGATACAGAGCTTCAAGCGGCGCAAGATCACCCTCTTGAAATCAATGACATACTCGACTTTCTTAGTGGTCGGCAGCACCATATTCGAAAATTTGACCTCGCCAACACCCAGAGCCCGGCCACGGCCTGGGGCCCCGAGCCAACCGAGGTAGAAGCCAGCGAGCTGCCAGAGCGCGTCGAGCCCCAGGCAACCGGGCATGACCGGGTCGCCTTTGAAGTGGCAATCAAAAAACCAGTCTAAGCGGGGGTTTCCGGCGACTTTAAGCTCTGCCACGATCAGGCCCTTACCGTGTGCGCCGCCCGTCTCGGAAATCTCGGAAATTCGGTCGAACATCAACATGGGAGGCAGCGGCAGCTGGGCGTTGCCCGGCCCAAACAGCTCGCCTCTGCCGCACGTCAGCAGGTCCTCGAACTCAAAACTTGATCGGCGATCCGCCATTATGGTCCTCGTTTCCCAGTTCGTGCCCATTTTCGATTAAGTCTGGTTCATCTAGGTGCGGGCCGCCGGTGCCTCAGTTTTGCGCCGCTGTCTAACACAACACCCCAGGGTCTGAAAGCGGCCCTGTCCAGCCGAAGGTGCGACAACCCGCCAGAATAACCACTAAAAAACTATGGTTTAGCCGTTAGTTGCGAATGACCTGCGGAATGTTTATGATAGAAATCAGTGCAGGGCATCGTATTTCAGTCCTTTTTCGAGGGGATACGTCCCGCGTAAGCTTCATGACGTAACTGGAAAACGGTCCAAATGTCCGACATCACGGCACACTCCAATGCCAGTCGCGGTGCCGCTGAAATAGGTGGTTTGTTGCGTAAAGCCGGGCTGCGCCCGACTCGCCAGCGGCTTGCGCTAGGGACTCTTTTGTTCGCGGGGGAAGATCGTCACGTTACAGCTGAGCAATTGCATATCGAGGTTGTGGCTCAAGGTGAGCATGTTTCGCTCGCGACGGTTTACAACACGCTGCATCAGTTCAAACGTGCTGGATTGTTGCGCGAACTCGCGATCGACGGCTCCAAAGCCTATTTCGACACCAACACGTCCAACCACAATCATTTCCTGCTCGAATCGGATGAACGTCTGACCGACATTCCGGGCGACGCGATCCAAGTTTCGGGTTTGCCTGAGCCACCTGAAGGCTTGAAAATTACGCATATCGATGTGGTCGTGCGGTTGGCCAGGAAGTAACAGCAGCTACTTCAGCGTCTCGCCTTCATAGACGCCCCAAAGCTTTTTTTGTTCGATATAGCCGGTGTAAGCGTCGATGGTGACGCGGCACCAACGGCCGTTGCAATCATGCAGATTGGCAATAACTCCAGCTTCAACGCTCGCCACGACTCCTGAGTTATCGCCTTCACTGACGCGGATTGATACTTGCGGCACCGTCGCGCCGGCCTTGAGTTCCCAGGGCAGAATGAGCGCCGTGCGGCGTCCCGATAGCAGCGACTGGAGCACCCAACCTGTCGCGCCCTCCGCATCGCGGACTTGCCGCCAAGCTTCAAATTCCTTGATGACCTCGAGCGGCAAACCGGCCCGGCGGAATACCCATCCCGTTGGATATTCGGTGCTCGGGCCGTTGCGCAGGTTAACCCGGTCCGACTTGAGACTGACAAAGCGGGGCACCGGAAGGCCGCTTCCAGATGGTGTAGCGGCGAGCGGTGCAGGCTCAGCCTCTTGTCCTGGTTCTGTGCTTGGCTCTTGGGCCTCGCTCAATGATGGACAGGCCAGAAAGCCGGCAACTACCATCATTATTGCGGCCGTTCGGCGCCAATTGAACGTCTGGCGTTGTCCAGGCAAGTCCTCGCAGCGCTTGGCAATTGAGCGCTCGATCCGGGAATATGGGCTGGGCGGTGGCTTTGACACGGCTGCGTTACGCTCATTTCTCAAAAAGTAGGACATGGCAGTTGTTCGAAGCGGTATGTTGCGGTTCGCCACCCTAATGAGCACTTTGTCATCGCCAAGGCCATCTGTTAGACACGGGTGACATCAGCGCCATGAAGGCCTGCCGTTTCTTCGATTCATCCAAGCTCTACCCTCTTTGGAATTAATATGCCGAGCACTCAAAGAAAACCCATTGTGATCGTCTCGCGCAAGCTGCCTGACGCTGTTGAAACGCGGATGTGCGAGTTATTCGATACCCGGCTGAACGTCACCGACAAGCCCATGTCTCAGGCCGATTTGGCCGAAGCAGTCAAAATAGCAGACGTTTTGGTGCCAACGGTGACCGATCGTATTGATCGCTCGATTCTAACGCAGGCTGGTGTCCAGTTGCGCCTCATTGCCAACTTCGGCACCGGCGTCGACAACGTCGATCTCGATACCGCCCGCAACCGCGGCATACTCGTGACCAATACGCCCGGCGTCCTGACTGAGGATACCGCCGATATGACAATGGCGTTGATCCTCGCGGTGCCGCGCCGCCTCTACGAGGGCGCAGCTTATTTGAAGTCGCCCGATACCAAGTGGACGGGCTGGTCGCCGACGTGGATGCTTGGGCATCGCATTTATGGCAAGCGCCTCGGGATCATTGGCATGGGCCGCATTGGTCAGGCTGTGGCCCGCCGCGCTAAAGCCTTTGGACTGCAGATCCACTATCACAATCGCCGCCGCGTCGCGGCCGAAGTCGAGCAGGAGCTTGAGGCGACCTATTGGGAAAGCCTCGATCAGATGCTGACCCGCGTCGATATCGTGTCGGTGAATTGCCCGCACACACCCGCGACCTACCATCTCTTGTCGGCGCGAAGGCTCAAGCTCTTGAAGCCATCGGCTTATATTGTGAATACGGCGCGCGGCGAAGTGATCGACGAAAATGAATTGGCCCGGCTACTGGAGTCTGGCGCTATTTCGGGCGCAGGTCTCGACGTGTTTGAGCATGAGCCGGCCGTCAATCCGCGCCTCCTCAATT
>JANOKW010000409.1:0-12558 GCA_031419475.1 Hyphomicrobium sp.
AAACCTCGCGCTTCGTCGTCTTTTTCTTCGACGCGTAATCGAGTGACGAAAAACTCAGCTGGTTCTCTGCCATCGGACACCCCCTCGAATCATCGAGATCAGTGTGCCATAGTCCGGCAGTTAGTCAGAGGTTCCCTAAATGCTCCCAATACCGGCGCTGCCAAACTTCCTTCTCACCCTTGAGCGCACGGCTGTATGGTGAATCATCGCCACTCGAATCGAGTCGAAGCGATTTCGTGAACGCGGTCTTCACAAGACGAATACGCGTTGTATAGTCCGTGTCTTTCTCAGGCAATCGCCAAATCATGTGCAAGTGATCAGGAAGTATGACTTCCCCTTCAACCTCGAACGGCCATCTGCTTTGAACTTTGAGGATCGCATCGGTCCAATACTGGCAATTCAGTGGGCTCCTGAAAATCGACACGCGTTCATAAGTCACGAGCGTGAAGAAATATGAGGCCCCGGCTTCGACGCTTCGGCGGTATCGCATGGAGAGCCGTTGGGTTACGCGCGGATGAGACGCCAGGAGTATAACTCCACATTCATGGTCGCGCTAACCCAACCTACGGCAACACCTCGATCCGCCGCCCCCTCCCACATTCCGCCCCACAAAAATGTTCATCTCGCACAAGTGATTCGGCTCATCAGGGTACGCGTAGCCTCGCGAATCAGTGACAACGCGTAAGAGAGCGCCCCGCTGCGGGCATCATGTGCGTAGAGTTGGCCAACCCAGGGACCGGTTTTGATTCCACGACTGACACTTATCGCGGCATGTACGGCAGCGGCTCTCGCGGGCGCGGCGGCCGTGCATGTGCTCGACGTCTTCGGCGTGATCGACCCGCATGCGATTGCGGAGGTAGAACCCGAAACCAGTGACGCACCCGAAGCTGCCCTTCTCCCGTTACAGCCGTCGCTCATTGAGACGGGATCGATACCCGATCGCGACCGGGAATCAGACACTGCCCCCGCGCGTCTCGCCTTCGTCGCGCCCGACGCACTGCCGCTCCGGCTTCAATCGCTGGTCGACGAGCCGGCAAATGAACCGCCCGACGACTGGACAACGGAAGAACACGTCGAGACACCGCCGCAGCCCGCACTGCGCATCACGATCAACAGGCCCGAAGCTTTTCCGTGGCGCAATGCGCCGCCCGTGATCGCACCGCCGCCGCGCGCGCTGGATGAACGGCTTGCGGAAATCTCACTCCGTGCAACAAAGCGTCTCGCTGAAAAATTTGCAACCGCCAACGCCGCATGGCCGCCAGCCAGCGTCAGCCTCGTTGCTATCAAGGACAAAAAAACGCTCGAACTCCACGCCCGCGCGGCGGATGGAACGATAACCTTCATCCATCGCTATTCAGTGCTCGCAGCAAGCGGCAAGGCGGGGCCAAAGCTCAATCAAGGCGACAAGCAAGTGCCGGAAGGCGTGTATGGAATTTCGTTCCTCAACCCGAACAGCAAGTATCACGTGGCATTACGCGTGAACTACCCGAACGCCTTCGACCGCGAGATGGCGAAGAAGGACGGCCGCAAGAAACTCGGCGGCGATATTATGATACACGGCAAGGCATTGTCGGCCGGTTGCCTCGCTGTCGGCGACGAAGCGGCTGAAGAACTGTTCGTGCTCACAGCCAAGGTTGGCTTGCCAAACGTCAAACTGGTCATCGCCCCAGCGGACTTCCGCCGCGACGGATTGCCGCCAGCCAAACTGGGCGAACCAGAGTGGCTGCCCAAGCTTTACGCTGAAGTCGCGTCCGCTATGGCGGAATTCAAGGCGCCAGCCCAGAGTTCAGGTTTGCTGTCCTTTTTTGGGCAATAAGCGCGGCGGGAAAAACGGCTTGGCAAGTCGCGTGGGGGTGTCACACCGCGACGAAACTTAGGTTGCAGTCAAGCTCGGCCCTGAGCCGGGGCAGCTTATCCATTGGGTCTGCGCTGACGCTTGACACCAACCCACACGCGCCCCAGCACTCACGCCGCCTTGCGGCCGTCTGTTATTAAATCCCAGGCGGCGTTGATCTGCTTCATGCGATCCTCGCGTTTGATGCGATCCGCATTGTCGCGCGCGTAATCGGGATGCCAGCTCATGCGCAGCGCATCGACCAGCTTCTTCGTGACGGCCGGCTCCGCAGCGGCATTGATGCCGAGCAAGCGGTAGGCTTCGGTAACAGACTGCGGCATGCCCGCCGCATGGCCTTCGCTGCTGCCCGCCTCATATCGCTGATCTTGGTCTGCGCCTTGCGCAATCCTGCCAATGCGCTCAAGCTCTCTCAATACGGCGCGGATTTGTCCCGCAGACTTATCCTTAGGCCGCCGCTCCAAATTGCGCGTCACACCATTCAAGCGTCCGCGCACGCGATCAAGCTCTGAAAGCAAAACTTCACGAAGCAATAATCCTGCCGGTAATGTTGCAACGTGAAGTTCGGCCTCTGTCAGCCGCGCCATCGCGACGGCCGCCCCATTGGTCAATTCGGTATCGGCCGGATCTAGCGTCTCGCCACGCATCCAGTCCCACGCCCGCCCGAAAGTTTGTCCTACCCTCACGCGCACCCGTGCAACGCGGTGACGCGAACAACTTACGAAGCGTTGTAAAAAATCCGGTGAGTATCCGCGCAGTGTGTAAATGGACAAGTACGGAATGCGCCAACGGCCTGCCGCGATGAGACTCCCGCCAAACAGTAGCGCCAACAAAAATGAAACGGTCACACCGACACGCACAGCGCCACTTGTCTCTCGCGGCGCCATGTCGGCGCGCACTTCTGTATGCCACGCAGCGACGCCGGTATTGGGATCTTCGTCCTCCTCCGGCGTCACTGCGTCAGAAGAAAGTTGCTGCATCTCAACTTCAGATCGGAACGAACTGAAGCGTGCAAGAGCCGGAAAAACAAACCGCGCCTTAAGTGCGCCAGCCGGCGCAAACCCGTTTGGCAGTCCGTGCGGCAACTTGATACCGAGGCGGCTTGCGGCCTGCACGACGTGGGCCCAGGAGACGCTTGCGCCGCCACACTGAATTGCGAACCGGTGCACCATAACATTTTCGCACGTCGCGGACTTGGCGCCGCGGCACGCCGCGAAGATCTGTTCGTGCCTGGCGCCAATCACTTTGTAGGCCGTCTCGGCCGAAGGTGTCAGCTGAACCGCCCCGCCAGCTGCCGTGCAGGCAAACGGCATCACCAACTCATCCGCCGCCACCGATTGGGCTAAACCCGTTGCAACCAGAAACACCCACGACAAACGCTTGCAAAACAATCCCACCGCCGCCCCCTGAGATGCCCCTCGTTACGAGTACAACTCTTAGCCGAACGGGGGCGCGACTGTGGCAGCCTCCAAAGTTATGAACTGAATTGAATTTTGCAGCGCCGTTATGCTGCCCCGGCGCAAGACGGGCATATTTTCCCCTAAGGCCGTTGGCGAGCCGGGCTAAGATGGCGGATAGATGCCTCAAATCGGGTAATTCGGGCCAAAGAGACGGCGAATGAACAGCTTAGGCTCGACAACAAGCCGCGCGACCCCGTAAAACCGGTATGGGTGCCATTCAGGCCAGTGACGAGACTGCAGCATGTAATCGGGTTGCGCGTTGCGGCGCGCGTGGGAGAGTGGGCGTCATGACTTCGGCCGATGTATCGCAAGCACCGCCTGGAACACAGTCTGAGCGCCGTGCTGGCTTTTTTGAACGCATGCGCACAAAGCGCGACGGCGATCAGGCTGCACCCGCCGCCGGCGCGACTGCCCCGGCCACACCCGACGTTCTCGAACCCGATGCCGCTCGCAAGCGCGAACGCTTCATTCCCGTCACGCGCTACGCGCTTCTGGAGCGTCTTGCGCAGCCTCTTGCATGGCCCGCCGGACAAGCGAACGATGCGCGCCGCTTCTTCCGTTACCTCGATTATTGGCGCCAGCAGCAATACAACAGCCAGCTCTTGGACCTGGAACAAACCTACGAGCCGTTCTCGCCCGATAGCGATTTGCTTATGACGCGCCAGTTCACGCCCAGCGAAAAGCGCACGCTGCGCCAGCGCCTCGTCGCCGGCGTCGAAAGCCTGCTCGTACGCGCCAACTACGAGCGCATCGACCCGCACGATCTAAAATTAATCCTGACCAAGGACAGCCACTACGGGCTCGACTTGTACGTCGATATGGACGCGTTCGATGAAGTCCTCATCTATTACCGCGGCGCCTCGAACAAGCGCCATGAGCGGCGCAGCTACAAGAAATTCATGCGCAAAGAGGAATTCGACGTTCCGATTTTTCAGCGCTTGTTCGTGCTGTTCAAGCTGAAGCCTTTCGAAGAACGAGTCACTGATATTATGACGAGCGAAAAGCTCGACCGCGACAAGGCCGAAAAGCGCGTCAAGAAATTGCGCAGCCACATGCCGGCCGGTGTCAACGATAACCACATATATTTGAAGCTCTTCAAGAACATCCCTCGCACTGATCTTGAGATGGTGTTTCCCAACACGCTAGTAAAGTTCCGCATGTTCGACAAGCTGCGCCTTGGCGCGACAGCGGGCGGCGGCCTTGGCATGGGTGCGGTGGGTGCCGCAGGAAAGATCGCGCTCCTGGCAACAAATCCGCTAGCGGCTGTTGGTGCCGTCGTCGGGTTTGGTACTATCGCCTTCCGTCAGGCTATGAGCTTCGTCAACCAAAAGCAGAAGTACATGGTCGTCATGGCGCAGAACCTTTACTTTCACGCGATGGCCGACAATCGCGGCGTCATCCTGAAAATTGCCGCCCGCGCAGCCGAGGAAGATGTGAAAGAAGAAATGTTGCTCTACAGCGTGCTCGCCAAGGAAAAGGCGCGCCGCTCCGATCTCCCCGCCATCGACCGCGCGATCGAGCAGTATTTGCTGCGTACTTTCGGCACCAACGTGGATTTCGATCTTGAAGACGCACTCGACCGGCTGGTGCGCGACGGGATTGTGCGCGAGGGCGCGGACGGGTCTTTGAACACGTTGCCTCCTGCCGACGCGGCCCGTCACATCGATGACATGTGGGACAAATTCCTCGATCAACTGCCTGATCCCGCCAGCGCCGAGGGCTATGAATTCAGTGGCAGCCGCATACGCTCTGGCACCTGAACCATGTCACTTGAACCCATATTACTGGAACCAATGGCAATAGAGAAACTGACGGCCGACTTCGCAGACCGCGACCTTGCGATGCAGACGGCTAATGCGCTCCAGGACCTCATCGAACCCGCGCCCGATGCCTTGACCGTTTTTGAGAACGGCGCCTCCTGCTGGCGCCTTGAAGCTTATTTCAATGGCGGGCTCGACGGCCGCGACCTCAACGCCGAACTTTCCGGCATCATCACCGGGCCGCTTCCTAAACTGATCTCAGGAGATGTCCCTGATCTTAACTGGGTCGAAATTTCGCAAGCCGCCCTTCCGCCCGTCGTTGCCGGCCGCTTCGTCGTGCACGGCACGCACGACCGCCATCGCGTACCGAGGGGTCCATCCACGATCCTGATCGACGCGGGCGAGGCCTTCGGCACGGCGCATCATGCCACGACGCTCGGCTGTCTCCTCGCCATCGATAGACTGACGCGCACTGAGGACTTCCGCACCATTCTCGATCTCGGATGCGGCTCGGGCGTGCTCGCCATCGCCGCCGCCAAGGCTCTGCCCACGGCCGAGATCATCGCTACCGATCTCGATGCTCAGTCCGTCAAGGTTGCCGCCGACAATATGAAGCTGAACGGGGTCGGCGGACGCGTCGCGATCTGTCAGGCGGACGGCGTCCGACACACCTGGCTGCGCCAATCCAAGCCCTTCGACCTCGTGATCGCTAATATCCTGGCTGGCCCCTTGATCCGCCTCGCACCTGATCTGTCGCGCACGGTGCGCTGCGGCGGCACGCTAGTGCTCTCCGGCCTGCTCATTCCCCAGGCCCCCCAGGTCATCGCGGCCTACCGGGCGAGCGGGTTTCATGTTCTTCGTCATGAACGGTTAACGGGCTGGTCGACCCTCACCTTGCAGCGTCGTTGAACGGAACGAGCGTCGAAACACCATTGCCGTTGTGCGCCCCCTCCCCTAGAACGCATCTCCATGTTCCAGACTTTTGAAACATCCGGTGGTCCCGACCATGTCGCCGAGCGCCTTAAGGCGCTGCGAGCGCATCTTTCCGCACTTGGCATTGACGCGCTTCTCGTGCCCCGCGCCGACGAGCATCTGGGCGAGTATATCCCTGCTTCCGCCGAACGCCTTAAATGGCTGACGGGTTTTTCGGGTTCGGCCGGTCTTGCAATCGTCACCCGCAAAGCAGCCTGCCTCTTCACCGATGGGCGCTACTCGGTTCAGGCGAAAGCCGAAACAGATGTCGCCGCATTCGAAATTTCGCTAACGCCTCGCGCCAAGATCGCCGATTGGATCGCGGCAAATCTCGCCAAGGGGCAAACACTCGGCTTCGATCCCTGGCTGCACACGGGCTCTGAAATCTCGCGTCTCACGGCAGCACTCAGTGCCAAAGGCATCAAGACCAAAGCGCTGGCAAAAAATCCAATTGACCAGTTGTGGGGCAAAGCACGGCCAAAGCCGCCCAGCGGCCATGTCTCCATTCAGCCCGCCACACTCGCTGGACGCAGCGCACAAGACAAAATCACACAACTGCAAAAACAGCTGAAGGACGAGGGTCAGCATTCAGCGATCCTCACGTTGCCGGATTCAATTTGCTGGCTTTTCAATATTCGCGGGACGGATGTCGCCCACAATCCGGTTGTGCTTGCGTTTGCCGTTGTGCCGGCCAGCGGCAAGGCTGAGCTCTTCATCGACGCGCAAAAAATCGGTAAAGACGTAAAAGCGTATCTCGCGCCCATTGCGCGCCTTTCACAACTCAAGGACCTGCGCGACAGGCTCAAAGAACTGCGAGCCGCGAAACGGCGCGTCCGGCTCGATATTAATACCGCCGCCTACGGGTTCGAACAGGCACTTGGATCGGGCAACGTCGCCAACGGCCCCGATCTTTGCATTCAGGCCAAAGCCATCAAGTCAGCGGCCGAAATCGCAGGCAGCCGCGCCGCGCACTTGCGCGATGGTGTAGCCGTCGTGCGCTTTCTTGCCTGGGTTGATGATACCGCAGAACACGGCATACTCGACGAAATATCGGCCGTCGAAAAACTCGAAGAGTGCCGCCGTCAAACAGGCTCGCTTCTCGATATTTCGTTTCCGACCATCTCCGGTTCGGGGCCGAACGGCGCCATCGTCCATTACCGCGTGACCGACAAAACCAACCGTCGCATCGAGCCTGGAGAATTGTTTCTCGTCGATAGCGGCGGCCAATACCGCGACGGTACGACCGACATCACCCGCACCATTGCCATCGGCAAACCAACTGACGAAATGCGCCAGCGCTTTACGGCTGTCCTGCGCGGGCACATCGCCGTCGCCTCGGCGCACTTTCCGAAAGGCACGCGCGGCATCGATCTCGATCCGTTTGCGCGGCGCGCACTCTGGGACATGAGCGCCGACTTCGATCACGGCACCGGGCACGGCATTGGCAGTTACCTATTGGTCCACGAAGGTCCGCAATCCATCTCGCGCGGCGGCATGGCCACGCTGCAACCCGGCATGCTGCTCTCGAATGAACCCGGCTTCTACAAGGAAGGCGCGTTCGGTATTCGTATAGAAAACGTCGTGCTCGTCAATGAACCTAGTGCCGTGCCCTCCGGCGGCGGGCGCGCCATGATGTCGTTCGAAACCTTGACACTCGCGCCGATTGACCGGCGCCTCATTATCCCCGAAGAGCTGACGGCGAGTGAACGCGCATGGCTCAACGCTTATCACGCAAGAGTTTATGCCACGCTGGCGCTCAGCCTCGATCCCACGACGCGGGCTTGGCTTTATGACGCCACGCTTCCGATCACCCGCTTTAGTCCGCCGCAGTTCCTCATGTAACATCGCACGAGCGTGCACTGCTCCATGGTTGACCCGTAGGTCAAACTTTGGAGATTTATCATGATGGATATTGCCGAAATCAGTGCCGCGCCGCATTTTCCAAGGCCTTTGCAGGCCACGCCGGTGCGCGAAAATCAAAATGCCTTGAGCGACTTCATGTCAACTTTGTGCGGCTTGCACGATATTACCGTTCGCGAGTTGAATGGCGAATTGCACATCGTTTGCGCCATGGCTCCACGCGACTTGACGCCAAGCGAATAGAACTATCCGATTTGGCTGGCGTCAGCCTTGCCCGATCAGCGCCAGCCATTCGTCTTCCGTCAGCACCGTGATGCCAAGCTCGCGCGCGCTGTCGAGCTTGGAGCCGGCGTCCGTGCCGGCAATGACGTAATCCGTCTTCTTGGAAACGGAACCAGCGACCTTCGCGCCGAAACGCTCGGCCTGAGATTTTGCCTCGCCTCGCGTCAGTTTCGTCAAGGTTCCGGTGAAGACGACGGTTTTGCCGGTAATAGGTGATGCCGAAACAGCGACCCGTTCATAAGGCAACACCTCGATTTCTTTGAGTAACGCATCGAGCACCTCGACGTTGTGCGACTCGCCGATGAAACCCGCCAACGCATCGACAACTACCGCGCCTATGCCTTCGATGCTATCGATATCCTCATACGCTTCGCTATCGCGCCCGCCCTGACTTGCCGCCTCTACAGCCGCGCGAAATGGCGCCCATGAGCCATAAGCTTTGGCTAGGTCCTTGGCTGTTGTCTCCCCCACATGGCGAATGCCGAGCCCAAATATCAACCGGTCGAGCGGCACTTTCCGGCAGGCATCAATCGAAGCAGAGAGTTTCTCGACTGACCTCTTGCCGAAACCCTTGAGCGTTGCGAGGGGCTCTGCGCTTGCCGCGTCGCGCTTTGCAAGCGTGAAAATATCGCCCGGTGTCCTGACGCGCCCACTGTCGAAAAAGAACTCAATCTTTTCGTCTCCCAGGCCTTCGATATCGAGCGCATTGCGCGAAACGAAATGTTTTAGGCGCTCTTTTGCCTGTGCCGGACAGATGAGCCCGCCCGTGCATCGCCGCACAACATCGGCAACGCCATTCTCGTCTGTGTCGCGCACCGCGTGACTGCCGCAAACGGGACACGTTTCCAAAGCGGCGAAGGCTGTTGTCCCCTTCGGCCGCCTTTCGATAACGACCGATACGACCTGCGGGATGACGTCGCCGGCGCGCTGCACGATAACCGTATCGCCGACGCGGATATCTTTGCGCGCGATCTCATCTTCGTTGTGCAGCGTGGCGTTTGATACGACCACGCCACCGACAGTGACAGGCTCTAATTTGGCAACTGGCGTCAACGCGCCGGTGCGGCCGACTTGGATTTCGATATCGCGAATGATCGTGGTGGCCTGTTCGGCCGGAAACTTGTGCGCGATGGCCCAGCGTGGCGAGCGCGAAACGAAGCCTAGGCGCTCTTGATAGTCGAGGCGGTTGACCTTGTAGACCACGCCGTCAATGTCGTAGCCGAGGCCGGCCCGGCGCTCCTGCATGTCGCGGTAATACGCGAGCAGTTCTGCCGCGCTAACGCAGGTCCGCATCAACGCGGTTGTTGGCAAGCCCCAGCGCTCGTATTTATTTACGACGTCAGCCTGCGTGTTCCCCGGAACTTCGGAAGCCTCGCCCCATGCATAGGCGAAAAACCGCAACGGGCGCTTGGCAGTGATCGAAACATCAAGCTGACGTAGCGATCCCGCTGCAGCGTTGCGCGGATTGGCGAAGATCTTTTCGCCGCTTGCTGCCTGAGCCTCGTTCATTTTCGCGAAGTCGGCATGGCTCAAATAGATTTCGCCGCGCACGTCGATGACGTCGGGCACGTCCTGGCTTTTAAGCGTGTGCGGGATTTCCTCGATAGTCCTTACGTTGGCGGTGACGTTTTCGCCCTCCCCGCCGTCGCCGCGCGTTGCGGCCTGGACAAGCTTTCCGTTTTCGTAGCGAATGGAAATGGAAAGCCCGTCGATCTTCGGCTCCGCTGTCAGATTAAGTGGATCAAGCTCATCGAGCTTCAAAAACTTGCGCACACGCTCCACAAAGTCTGTGACGTCCTCGTCCTCGAAGGCGTTTCCGAGCGAGAGCATCGGCACCGCATGACGCACTTTACCAAAGGCCTCAACCGGTAGCGCCCCGACGCGGTGTGACGGACTATCGGCGCGCACGAGATCGGGAAAACGCGCTTCGATCGCTGCATTCCGCAAGCGCAGTGCGTCGTACTCCGCATCCGAAATCTCAGGCGAGTCTTGACGGTAATAGAGCCCATCGTGGCGCGCGATTTCCCGCGCTAAGCGCTCAAGCTCCGCACCAGCCGATGCCGCATCCAGTTGCTCGGCGCCAAACACCGTTGGCGACGCCTGCTTTGGCGCACTGAGAACTTTGTCCTGCGCTGCTTTCGGCTTCTTTGCCATGCGGTCACCTTGGGATCACTCATCCCTCAATAACGAAAGAGCGCGGCAGGGAGAACCCGGCCACGCTCGAATTAGCTAATTTATCTGCTGTCTCAGCCCGTTTAATTCGAGCCTAATTCGAGCCGAGACTGAGCTTCGGCACCGAGCTCCAGGCCTTGGAGAGCCACGAATCGCCGTCGTTGCGCGGCGCCAAGCCATCGGACTTCAGCAGCGAGTAGGCGTCCTTATACCACTTCGAATCCGGGTAGTTGTGCCCGAGAACGGCCGCCGAATTCTGCGCTTCCTTGGTGATGCCGAGCGCCATGTAACACTCCGTCAAACGCATCAAAGCTTCTTCGACATGCGCCGTTGTCTGATAATCGCTGACAACCGTCTTGAAGCGATTGATCGAAGCCACGTAATTTTTTTGTTTCAGGTAATAGCGGCCGACTTCCATTTCGGATGCCGCCAAGTTGTCCTCGGCAACGCGTATCTTGTTGTCGGCGCCGCGTGCGTACTCGCTCTCGGGATAGCGCGTCTTCAACGTCTTGTATTGTTCGAGCGCTTTGCGCGTCGCGCCCTGATCGCGGTTCGGACCCTTCATCTCGTCAAAGTAAGCCGACGCAATGATGTGGTGCGCAAGCGGCGCTTCTTTCGTGCCGGGATGCAGCGCGACATAACGTTCGGCAGAGGCAATGGCTTCAGGCGACATGCCGCCGCGATAATAGGCGTATGCAGCCATCACGATGGCGCGGCGCGCTTCGGGCGAATAGGGATGCTCGCGATCGAGAGCTTCGAATTTCTGCGCCGCATCCGCGAACTTCCCGCGCGACATTAAGCTGTCGCCGTCGGCAAACATTTTTGTTGGCGGATCGGGATTGAGGGCTTGCGTGGAGTCGAGCGACAAGGACGAGGACGAACAGCCCTGAAGCAGGCCGGCAGCAACTGCGGCCGCGAGAAGCAATCCGCCCCTCAAGCCCCGCAACCGATTGCCCATTGTCTTGCTCATTCTCGCTAAGCCCCAGAAGATTGCGTCGAAGTTTGCGCCAAACGCCGCCTGAGCGACCCCCAAATTGTTTGTCTGTTCGCGTCTCACACTGCATCAGTGCGCTGGCGCTCCAGGACAAGGCTTAGTTCTCAGCACACCTGCGCCGTTTCAGAAAAGGCGCAACACACTGAAATTCGTGCCAAAACAAGCAGACTCTCGAACTACATTTGGATAACGGCCAAATGTGTTCCGACTTCGGCAACCAACCAAACCTCGATGAGATTGAGCCGGGCCGAGAATTCACCGTGCTGTAGCCCTGACGTTTATTCAGCAGCGGCCACAGACGACCGGGCAGCAACGGCAACCGGAGAGCGAGCCGGGCGTGTGCGTGGTGCGTGTACCGTCGTCCAATTCGCTTCATCTGCAAACAGAGCCTGCAGAACCAGCGAATTCAAACGATGCCCACCCTTGTAAGACCGGTACGCGCCAAGCAACGGCGAACCTGCAAGCGACAGATCGCCAACAGCATCCAGCATCTTGTGGCGCACGAATTCCTGCGGATAACGTAGTCCTTCGCGATTCATGACTTTGCCTTCGCCAATCGCAACGGTGTTGGTGAGATCCGCACCAAGTGCGAGGCCCATTTTCCAAAGCTTCTCAACGTCGCTCATGAAACCAAACGTGCGGGCGCGTGACAATTCGTGACGGAAAACCCCGGGGCTCATTTCAAAGCTGAGACGCTGACGGCCGATCAGAGGTGTTGGAAAGTCAATTTCAACGTCGAGACGGAAACCGGCGTGGGGAACGAGTTCTCCCCAGCAATCACCTTCCTCAACGCGAACCGGCTTCAGAACCTTGATAAACTTGCGCGGCTCTGAGAGCTCGCGAATACCGGCGCGGTCGATAGCTTCCACGAAAACGGCAGAGCTGCCGTCCATGATCGGCACTTCTTTGCTGTCGATTTCGATGTAGCAGTTGTCGACAGAAAGGCCGCGCAGGGCCGCAAGAAGATGTTCAACAGTGCCGATAGTGACGCCGGCGTCGTCGCCGATAACTGTGCAGAGCGTGAGATTTTTGACGTTGGCGATACTAGCCTGAATTTCCGCAGTAACCCTGCCACGCTTGGTGACGAGAAAGCGGAGCCCAGTATCTGCCTCTGCAGGGTGCAAAGTAAGAGATACCGGAGCTCCGCTGTGCACCCCCGTGCCTGTCAAAAGGATCTCGCGAGCAAGCGTTGTTTGCCGCGCACCG
>JANOKW010000410.1:0-4199 GCA_031419475.1 Hyphomicrobium sp.
GAAATTAGCCTCCGAGAGGCCCTTCTGGAATTGAACCCGATTGCGTGCCATGCCACATCTCCTTGCGAAGACGTCAGAAATCGAAGATTCGCGTGGCCAGAAAATGGCTGACTATGGTGCGTAATCAGGTTACAGGAAGCAGTAGGGCGCGATTACTGGCGGCATCCGGAATGACTATTGGTCGCGAAAACCTCATGTAGCCCTTTTTGAACTTCTTTCCGAGCAACTACCGGCACAAAGAATTACACGGCACACCATCGCGATCGCCGTCTAACGATTTGACGCCGCACTTCTGCAAATAAAATTTCGCCTCGCCGCACGAGTCCATCTGCTCGCATGTCCGCTTGCCCGCGCATTTGAATTCATCGGATGGCGTCGTGTCTTCATCGGCAATCGCGCCGTCTGCTCCAGTGAGATTTAAGCTGGGATCGTTTCCGCCTGCTGCCCTGGCCGCAGGACGTTTCTTTGTTGCTGGAGGTGCTTTACCAGCCCCTGCCCCAACGCGCTTCAAGTACGATTCGAGATTATCACCACACAGTATTTCGCATGGTATGCCGTCATTGTCGCCATCGCGCTCACCATGCCCGCAGACGGTCAGTTTGTGGTGTGCCTCTTCGCATGACCGGATTTGGTTGCATTTGGTGTCGGCGCAGTCGAACGCGCGCGCGGCACAAGGAGCCAGCAAGCCGAATGCCAGAACGGCAAGACGACATAAATCGTGGGCCTTGAGCATGTGTAAAACATAGCACTGCCGCATCGGGCGCGGTCAAGACCATTTGATCACGTCATTCCCGCACCCGCGCGCAAACCGCGCGCGGGAAGTAGCCTGCCTCGGCATAATGGCGTGTGAGAATGAGCGCATCTCCATCCGCTTGCATCCCCGGACGGAGCACGTGCGGAGCGCGATGCGGAGAGCCGGGGCCGCGTCCAACAAAGTTAAACACGAACACTGCGGCGGCTTTCTTCGCAACTTCGTTGGACGCGATCCCGGGTCTGCGAAAAACGGCGGCGCCATTTTTCTTGCCCGGGATAGCAGGTGGAGAGAGATGCGCGCTACAACTTCCAAATGACATGTCCCCCTCCCCGCGCTATCTTTCCCCCATGACCGGCTTTTCCGAAGACCCGCAAGCGCACTATGGCGCGCCCCGCGACAAGCGCTCGTTTCTGCACTGGGTGCAGAAGCAAGAGGGACGTTTTGAATTTAAGGATGGGCGTATCGTGATGCACGCGGGGAGCACGATACGGCACGCCCGAATTTTGACCGGTTTTCTGCTCGGATTTTCCAACCGCCTCGATTTCAAGGCGTGGGATGTCGTGTCGGCTCAATTCGCCGTCGAAATCGGCGATGACGTGCGATTTCCCGACGTCCTCGTCGAAAAGGCAGGTGGCAATGAATACGCGATTTCGACCTCCAACCCCATCATTCTCGTCGAAGTCCTCTCGCCGTCGTCCGTTGGCCGCGACCTCAATGTCAAGCTCGCCGAATACACGAGCCTTGCCTCGCTCGAAGCCTATATCGTCGCCAGCCAGGATGAACCGATCGTGTGGGTCTGGCAGCGCGACGCAGTCACCCGGACATTCCCCGCGAAACCGCTCGAGATCGGCGGCCGCGACGGCGCAATTGAAATTTCTGCATTGAAACTGTCATTGCCACTTGCCGAACTGTTACGCGCGGTACTCTAATCGCCGCGCACGGCGGCATTTCGATTTCTGCCTCTCACAACCGGCAACGGCGATGCCGGGCAAAGGATCACTTCAATGGTCAGCGAACCCGAAGCGGCGATCCAAGCAGCGGCGACCGATGAAACATCCTCGCGCATCGCATTCAAACCGGACACACTCCAGCGCGTGGCGGTGACGGCGGCCGTGCTCTCGATCTCGGCGCTGCTCGCCAATGTACCAGCGCCTGGTCTTTCACCCGACGCGATTGCTCACTTCGGAACAGCGACGGGCGACAGCGCCACCTTTGCAGACTCGCGCATGTCAATTGTGGCCCTGGGTCTCGGCCCCATCCTGTCAGCGCTCATTGCGGGCGAAGTTTTGAAATTGGCCGCCCCGTCGCTTTACGGGCTCGAAGACAATCCGGGCCGCGCCCACAAATTCAATCGGGCCGTTTTGATATTGGGACTCTTCTTCGCCGCGTTTCAGGCTTACGGCGTGACTGTGGCGCTCGAAGCGGTTCAGCTGCCGGGCGGCTTGGCGATGATCGAAGATCCGGACTCGTTTTCTCGTTTGAGCTATATGGTCACGCTCGTCGCGGGGGTGGCGCTCACCTATTGGCTTGCCGAAATCATAACGCGGCATGGCATCGGCAGCGGATTTTGGATCATGCTCTTGGCGGGAGAAGTCGGGGCATTTCCAGCCTTAGTGAAGCAAGTCGCGGCAAATCATGCCATCGGCCGCAACAGCACGGCTGAACTGCTGTCGCTCGTCATCGTGATCGCCGCCGCCCTCTTCTCGATCGTCGCGCTGTATAGGGTCCGGATCGTGCCGGCTGATCCCAGATCGCCTGTAAGCCGGCTGGCACCGCGCGACATCATGATGCCGCCGCTTCTCGGACTAGCCATCGCTTCCACGCTCACAATGATTGCAACCGCTTGGCAGTTTCTGACAGGATCTGAAGCGACAACGGCATATTCGTTTGACAGGGTAGATCCTGTTTATCTCATCGTATGCGCCGCCATAATCCTATTGATTTCTTACCTCCGAGCCGTAACCCGCCCATTAAGCGGCGCGGCCACTGCTCAGGCTGTGCGCTGGTCGTTCATTGTTGGAGCCATCACCGCCGCATACACGGTGGCACTGGAGATCGTGAGCGCTCGAGCTGCCATCACGCTTATTGCCGGTAGCTGGCTTACCATTCTGATCGTGGTGTGTTTGGTTTTCCTCTCGGCACAACGCGAGCAACCGGTTTCCGAACCAGCGAACGATGCCACAGGCGCTTAAAATTGACGGCGCCGGCGGATACCCGTTCGCTGTGAGTTGCCGCATAATGCAGCACATTCGGCACTATCCCGCGGCGTTTTCGCCCACCACAAGTAATGCTTGTTAACAAGTGACAAAGTGTATATAGACACGCAATCGACTTTTGGCCGGACGATCTGGCCGCTTCGCCATTGCCCGCTCTCTGATCAAACTGATCAAGATGCCCGCGCTGGCAACGCGACAACCCCTCCCAAACATCGACAAACGAAAAACGTTGTCTGGCATGTGTCAGGCCGCGTCACTTATGACTAATATCTTCTGAGGAATATCATGGATACCGGTACTGTTAAATTCTACAACGATCAAAAGGGCTTCGGCTTCATTCAGCCCGACAACGGCGGCAAGGACGTATTCGTCCACGCTACCGCCCTTGAGCGCGCTGGCATGCGTAACCTTGTCGAGGGCCAGAAGGTCCAGTTCGACACGCAGGAAGACCGCCGCACAGGCAAGATCGCTGTTGGCAACATCCAGGCTGCTTAATTAGCGCTTTTTGAACGGGCGTGGGCCACAAGCCTGCGCCCGTTCTATTTTTTTCGTACTCATCATGTCCTTCTTATCAGGCCCCCTGGAGACCTATGAACGGATTTAAGCCCCAAACTTTCGCCGACCGCCGCTCTGCTGCGAACGATGCCCGCCAAGCAGCACTGGAACGCTTCCGCGCAAAAACGCCCGCGAACGATGCCGAACTCGCAGCGCGCTTAGCTGTGCGCCAAGAACTCGCGGCCGCACGAGACTCCCGTATCGCTGAAAAGGCCGCACAGAAAAAACTTGAAGAAGAACACGCAGAACTCGAGCGCATCGCCCGCACAGCGCAGGAAAAAATCGAAAAGGCCGAGCGCCAAATCCGCGAAGCCGAAGAGCAGGTTGTGCTCGAAGCCGAACGCAAGGCCGCTCGCGACGCCCGCTTCGCCGCGCGCAAGGCCCGCAAAGCCTAATTCCAGAATTACACATTGGTAATTTGAGCGGACGCTAACAATGCGTCCGCTTTTTTTGTGCGAGCTTGACGCAGCAGACGCAGCATTTGCCCCATCCCTCGCGTCCCATCTTCCCTTGCGGCGGCGCCTCGGCTATCTCAGCGGCCATGAAAACATCCGACGTCGATATTCTGATTGTGACAGGCTGGCAGGACAGCGGCCCCGATCATTGGCAAACTCGCTGGGAAAAGAGCCTCAAAACCGCGCGCCGCGTCATCCAAGCCGACTGGGATAACCCGG
>JANOKW010000411.1:0-30410 GCA_031419475.1 Hyphomicrobium sp.
AGCCAGTTGACCGGTGAGGTGTCAACCACCGTCACCGTGTTGCCCGCGTTCCATTCGGCATGTGCGAATGAAGGCGAGCAGGCGATTGCCAAGCCAAGGGCGGCAGCTTTGACGCTACTCCCCAGTCCCGGCAGACCGCCAGCGGTCTTCTGGTTTCTATTCATACGTTCTCCTTGAATTCCCGCTGTTGTCAGCGGGTTGTGCGAGCCTCAGCCGCCGAGCAAAGGAGTAATGATCCCTTCCACCCGGCCGTCTTTAGTCTCACCTGTTATCCTCTCGACGATTTTGCCGTCCTTGCCGATGACGACAAGGAACGGAATACCGCCGAGAGAATTCCCTAGATTTTTGCTTAGTTCGATCGCTTCGCGGCCGCCATAGACGATCGGAAACGTAAGCTGATGTTTGGCGACGAAGTCTTTGACCTTGTCGGCATTATCCATGGCGATACCGAGCACTTCGACGTTCTTGTCGCGATACTTGTCGTGCAGCGCCTTGAGTTGCGGCGCTTCCTTCTGGCAAGGCTCGCACCAAGTCGCCCAGAAATACACGACGGCAATCTTGCCCTTCAGCCCCTCAAACGTTTTCGGAGTGCCGCTGGTGTCCTTAAAAGTTGCCGTCCACAAAGCATCGGCCGATGCGGCGGGCTTCGCTTCTTCGGCGCGGGCATCGCGGAGACCGGAGAACGACAGCGCCGCCGTCAACAGCATTATCGTCGCAACGCCAGCCAAGAGGCGGCGCGGGAGACGGCTCTTCAATTCGAAATGAGTGTGCATCTATGTTCCATCACGTTGGCGATTTTCAACTGGTAGTGCCGAAGATGTTGACTTGCCGGAAGCCTTGTCGAGTGCCTTGAGCACGGCGTCTTGGGTCAGTAATTCCGGCAATAAAATTCCGGCGGGAGCACCTGGACCATAGACGACGTTAAGCGGAATTCCATAACGGCCGAACGTCGCCAGGAACGCGGAGATTTTCGCATCTGGTGACGTCCAATCGGCGCGCATTGGAATGGCCGCCGTTCCAATACGGTCGCTAACTATTTTTGTATTGATGACGAGTTTTTTGTTTGATTGACAAACGACGCACCAGTCCGCAGTCACATCGACAAAAACGGTCTTGCCTTGAGAAACCAAGCTCTTGATCTGGTCGCGGTCGAACGTGGTCCAGGCGATCGAACCTGTCTCTTTGCCCGCAACCGTCGCCGCCGAGGTCGGGTTGGAGCCTTTCATCACGAGCGGCAGGCCCAAAGCGGCTAGCCCCAGCACAAGGGCGGCGGCGCGGCCTGCAAACTGTGGCAGGTTTGGCATCAGACGATCAGACGCCAGTGCGAACACCATCGCACCAATCAACCCGGCGACCGCCAATGTGCCGTTCCAGCCGATCTGGGCGGGGAGAATTGACAAAAGCCAAACCGCCGTGCCGGCGAGCGCTAATCCCAGGACTTGCCGCAGGCGCACCATCCACATGCCGGGCCTCGGGATGAACCGTGCGACCGCAGGATATGCGGCAATCGCCAGATAAGGGAGCGCCAGCCCAACGCCCAAGGCGAAGAAGATCATCAAAATTTGAGCGGTCCCGCCAGCGAGTGCAAAGCCAACGGCCGTACCAACGAACGGCGCGGAGCAGGGCGTCGCCAGCAACGTCGCAAACGCGCCGATCACAAAGTTGCCGATGATGCCGTCGCCCGTCCCGGCCGTGCCCGCGAAGTTCGAGAGCGATGGCGGCAATATGATTTCAAAAAAGCCCCACATGTTGCAGGCGAACAACGCCACGATCACCGCAATGGCCGCGATGAAGACCGGCTGCTGGAATTGAATACCCCAGCCAACCGAGAGCCCCGCCGATTTGAGTGCGATAAGGGCCGCGGCGATCAGCATGAGCGAGAAGACGATGCCCGCCGCTGTCGCCAAAAAGTTAACCCGGACGCGCGCAGGTGGCGCGTCGCCATGCTCGACGAGCGACATCAATTTGAGCGACAAAACCGGCAAGACGCAGGGCATAAGATTGAGGATGAGGCCACCCAGAAGCGCAAAGACAAACATGGCGGCATTCAAGGCAAGCGAACTCCCAAGGCCAGGACCGGTACCTGCCACGATCTTCGTCGCATGCTCGCTGGCGTGCGCTCCGTCGATCAGAGTCAGCGTAACGCCACGACCCGCGAGCGATGTGCCGGGCGGAAGTTCACTGGTCAATACTAGTTTGAAAGTAGCGCGATATCCGCTCTCCGAAAGGCTTACTTCAGGCGCGGCAAAAGCAGCGGCAGGTTCCACTTCCGCGATGATGTCGGGTGCTGCGAAGGCGCCGGCTTTACTGAGAGCCGTGACTTCGAGATAGTGTTTCCCGTTTATTTCGCTGGCCCGCGCGTCGCCTATCTCGATAGCGTTTGAGGAGCCAGCTACCGGTACCTGGCTTTCAAAACGGTTGATGAGCTGGGCTTCAACTCCCGGATTGGCGGCGCCTTCTGGTATTCTAAGGGTCAGATCCAAGTTTTGGGGCACGCAAATGGCTTCGCAGACCAGAATGTCGAACTTGGCTTTCAAATCTAAAGCGCGGCCCGGCTCGGTCACGGCAGCGCGGATCGGAAATACAACTTGATCTTTATAACCAAAGGTTTGGTGATTAAACAAAGTGAAGCGATGGGGAGCTGGATAGGCGAGGGTCGCCGACTTAAGGTTGCCGGACCCGGTCCAATCGAGCACTGGCGGAAGTCCTGCATCACCCGGCGAACGCCAATAGGTTTTCCACTGATCCTTGAGGCGAACCTCGACACCGAGCGGGAGTTCGGCGAGTTGACCGGTGCCATCGACTGCGGAAACGAGGCGCGCTTCAACGAATTCGGTTTTCTGCCATTCGCCGGAAGCGGCCAAAACTTGTGACCCGCCGGAAATGGCTTGAAGCGCCAGGGCTGCCGCGGCCGCAAACAAAAATTGAGGGGTTCGACGGTGCAACGGGGTTCTCCGATTACGAGCTGGCTTCCACTGCCGGATCCGATTCGTGACTTGAGGTTCGTCTGAATTGGGTTCACGCGGCGTCCCCCACGGACGATCCAAAACCAGCCTAGGCCGCAAATACCTTGCGTGCAATCTTTCTTCAGCATAGAATTCGCCATCATCGCACAAGTGTGAACTCTGGTTTTGGAAAACAAAGCAAAAGCAGGCCAGGTACGCCTGCCCTCGGTCGATGACGTGCTGCGCCATGAGTTGTGCGTTGCGGCGGCGGCGCATTACGGACGATCACTCACTGTTGCGGCGGCCCGTCAAACCCTCGACGGGTTGAGGGTCAGACTTCGCGCGGGCGACATCGCGGATCTACCGAAAGACGCGATCGCGTCGGAGGTTATAAGCCGTCTCTCGGCCAGCGAAACCCGCAACCTCCGGCGCGTATTCAACCTCACCGGCACTGTCCTGCATACCAACCTCGGCCGGGCACTATTGCCGGAAGAGGCCATCGCCGCTGCCGTCGAAGCCATGCGTTCGCCCGTCGCGTTGGAATATGATCTGACCAGCGGAGGCCGCGGCGACCGCGACGATGCCGTGCGCGGGCTATTGTGCGAGTTAACGGGGGCCGAAGACGCCATCGCCGTTAACAACAACGCTGCGGCCGTCATTCTGGCCCTGAATACTCTGGCGGCTGGCAAAGAGACGATTGTTTCGAGAGGCGAGCTGATTGAAATTGGCGGCGCCTTCCGCATGCCCGACATCATGGCGCGTGCCGGAACCAAGCTTTTCGAAATTGGCACCACCAACCGCACCCATTTGCGCGACTACGAGGGCGCCATCGGTCCATCCACCGGTTGTCTGATGAAGGTCCACACCTCCAATTATCTCATTCGAGGCTTCACCAAAGAGGTTGAGGGCCGCGAACTCTCCGCGCTCGCCAAAGAAAAATCCGTTCCCTTCCTCGATGATCTGGGTTCAGGCACACTCGTCGATCTGTCGCGTTATGGCCTGCGACGGGAACGCACCGTCCAAGACGCTATTCATGAAGGAGCCGATCTTGTAACCTTCTCGGGCGATAAGCTGCTCGGGGGGCCGCAAGCGGGCTTTATCGCGGGGCGCAAAGATCTGGTCCGGGCGTGCGCCAAAAACCCATTCAAGCGGGCAATGCGTCTCGACAAGGTGCGCCTTGCCGCACTTGAGGCTACGCTCAGGCTGTATCGCGATCCGGATCGTTTAGCCGAGCGGCTGCCGACGCTGCGCATGTTGACGGCGCCCTTCGAACAACTTGACGCGCTTGCCCAACGCCTATTAGCGCCGGTACAAAAAGCAACGGGTGGCGCATTCTCTGTACGGGTTTGCGAGTGCGCCAGCCAAATCGGTTCCGGAGCCTTACCGTTAGAAATAATTCCGAGCCGAGGCCTGGCGCTGACGCCCGTTGAACGTAAAAAGTCTGGCCGGTACTTGGAAGCGTTGGGGAAATCTTTACGTGCACTGCCGATCCCCGTCATCGGCCGCATTGCGGACGACGTCATGATTTTCGACCTTCGCACCCTTGACGATGAGGCAGCGTTCGCCACACAGATTGGAACAATGACATTCCGTTTTGAGGAGACGGCGCACCGGTGATCGAACGCGCGCCTTCGTATGCGCAATTGATCCGATACAAAATTGGAGGAGAAGCGCTCCCTGGTGGGACGTCCGGACTTCAAATCCGGGAGGGGCGGCTTAAGCTGCGTCTGGTGGGTTCGACTCCCACTCTCCTCCGCCAAATTTTTTGCGTAGGCCCGCCGTGCGAGTTGGAATAAGCCCTACAAATGCGATCGTCCCCCATCACCACAGATATCGTGCTCCTCGGCGGCGGGCATGCGCACATGTTTGTGCTCAAAGCATTCGGCATGGATCCCGTCCCCGGTGTGCGCCTTACTCTGATCGCCCAAGAACTGGCTGCGCCCTATTCGGGCATGCTCCCGGGGTTCGTCGCCGGGCATTACACTCTGGACGAGTGCCAAATCGATCTGGTGCGCCTTGCGCATTTCGCGGGCGGGCGTGTCATTCATGGCTCTGCGATCGGCGTTGATCGCGCCAACAAACGTGTATCAATCGAAGGCCGCCCGCCGGTCCGCTACGATTTGCTTTCCATTGATGTCGGTATCACGCCGCTGATCGGCGACATCGCCGGCGCCGCCGAACACGCGCTTCTTGTCAAGCCGGTTTCTGTCTTTGCGCCCAAATGGCAGGTCCTCGAAGCCCGCGCCCTGGCGCAAGACGGTCCGCGCAGGATCGTGGCAATCGGCGGCGGTGCGGCGGGTGTGGAACTGATTTTGGCAGCCCAGCATCGCTTGAGAACACTGGCCCCGTCAGCCGGGCTCGATCCTGGCACGTTCTCGTTCACGCTCATTGCGGGCGGCGCACTGCTGCCGAGCCACAACCCGCGAGCCCGCTCGCTGGCGCGGGCCGCACTGACCGGCGCTGGCGTCGAGATTATCGAGGACGACCTGGCCGCTCGTGTTTCGGCGACGACTGTGAAGCTTGCGAGCGGGCGTTCAGTGCCGGCCGATGCCGTGTTGATTTCGACCAAAGCTGCTGCCTCGGCGTGGTTCGCGGCCACAGACTTGCCTCGCGATCCGCAGGGCTTTCTGGCTGTTAAGCCAACTCTGCAACTGATCGACGATGACGATGTGTTTGCGGTTGGCGATTGCGCGACAGTCCTCAAACATCCGCGCGCCAAATCCGGTGTCTTCGCGGTACGTCAGGGTCCTAAGGTGGCGGATAATCTGCGCAACCGGGCGATGGGCGGGCCGGTCAAGCCCTTCGTTCCACAGAAACAATTCCTGACGCTCCTTTCGCTCGGAGCCAAACGCGCCATCGCAGCGCGTGGGCCGTTTGCAGCGTCCGGCCGTTGGGCCTGGAATTGGAAAGACCACATCGACCTTGCCTTCATGGACAAGTTCAACGTCCTGCCGGCAATGAAAGTCGATGAGGGCGGCGATCAAACTGCCATGCGTTGCGGCGGTTGCGCCGCCAAAGTCGGCCCCACGACGCTCGCCAACGCCCTCGACCGGTTAGCCGGCACCGCTGCGGCTCCTACGACAGCACGCGACGACGCCGCGATTATCGACGGCGGCGGAGAAACATTGCGGCTCGAAACCGTCGATTTTTTCCGCGCCTTCTGGCCAGACCCTTACGTCCTCGGCGAGATCGCGGCCAACCATGCATTGAGCGACATTTTTGCCATGGGTGGCACCCCTAAAACCGCTCAAGCGATCGCGGTGCTTCCCCACGGCCGGCCCAAAATCGTCGAGGAAGATCTCTTTCAGTTACTCGCGGGCGCGCGCGCCGTTTTTGATCGCGAGGGTGTCGAACTTATCGGCGGACACTCAAGTGAGGGCGCCGAACTTTCAGTTGGCTTTGCGATTTCAGGCTCAGTAGAGCGAGGTGATCTTTTGCGCAAGTCTGGACTTCGGGAAGGCGACAAACTGGTGCTCACCCGCCCGCTTGGCACCGGGCTGTTATTCGCTGCTGAGATGCGCGGACTGGCCAAGGCTGGCGCAATTCAGACTGCCATCACGCGTATGCGTCAATCCAATCGCGGAGCCTCCGAATGCTTGGCACGGCATGGCGCCACAGCATCGACCGATGTCACAGGTTTCGGTCTTGCTGGACATCTCATTGAAATGCTCGACGCTGTCGGCATGGATGCGGAGTTGAATTTGACGGATGTCCCCACATACCCGCAGGCTATTGCACTTGCGTTAGCTGGCATTGCATCGACGTTGTTGCCAGAGAACCTCGCATTAGCCTGCCGCTTAAGCGGAGTTGTGCCGCCTCCTGCGGCCACACTTAACCTGCTCTTTGATCCTCAAACATCGGGCGGACTGGTTGCAGGGGTCCCAGCGAACCGCGCTCAAGCGTGCATCGATGATATGAAACGTGCCGGAATGCCGGAGGCTGCCATTATCGGCGACGTGCTGAGATCCACCGGCGATCAAACGGGCCGACTTCGATTACGGGGAGTCTTCAGCACATGACATCAGCCTTCTGCCGGCTCGTTCAATGCTTCCTCGCACTCTTCAGCCAGTCAGCCGATGAGGTTCATCAAGTCTGCTCACAGTGCCGAAATCGCCTTCTCGGACATATCACGGCATATTTTCTTCAGCCCATCGACAAACTGTTACAACCTTAGACACAACTATCTACCTTAAAGGCCTAATATGCTTGGGAAATGCCACTATATGCATCGTCGCACTGCCATGTTTGCAGCCTATTTTCTGATCTCCTTTTCGGTACAGGGCTGGGCCGAGGGCGACCCTTCAAAGGGCGCTCGTACCTTCAATAATCTGTGCTCGCCCTGCCATTCGACGGTCTCCGGCCGGCACATGACGGGACCAAGTTTGGCGGGGATCATCGGCCGCAAGGCGGGGTCGGTCACAGGATTTGAGCGGTACTCTAAGGTTCTGCCCCAGAGTTCGATCGCGTGGGACGAGCAGTCGCTGACATCGTGGCTCACTAATCCACAGGCGCTCGTTGCAGGCACCTCAATGCCAGGTGTCGCCGCCAACGACCAGGCCCGCGCCGACATTATCGCGTACCTGTTAGCTACCCAAACGCCGGGCGCTACCCCACGCGACGATATCCCGAAGCCGCATGAGAAAATGCACGACTTAAAAACGGCGAGCCCTGCAACGCGTATCACATCGATAAGTCTGTGCCGGGACACGTATTCGGTGAAAATGGAGAATGGAATAACGCTGCTATTCTGGGAACCGAACCTGCGCTTCAAGACGGACTCAAGCAAAGAGGGTCCGGCGCCCGCAAATCCGGTTCTCGTGCCAACCGGTATGCAAGGTGACCGTTCTTACGCCATTTTTGCTTCACCTCAGGAAATCAGCGGTTACGTGAAGTCCGATTGCCCACCCCCGTAAGCAATTCAACGTGCCTCACGACGAATTGCGCACGACTTAGTTGCGCGTTACGGCATTCCATGCAAGCTACGGGTGGCCGGAGTTGGGGGTTCGAATTATGGACTTGACTAGAAGAATAGTGCTGCAAAATTCAGGTGCATTCGCGATTGCCGCCCTCGCCCCGCGCTCAGCCAATGCGAATACGACGTTCACGCCCGCCCCTGGCAACTGGCGAACCTTCGAGACGATTGTTCGCATACAGATAGCAAAACCCGAGGGCCGGGTTCAGGCCTGGATTCCCTTACCGGCCATTGATCAAGACGAATGGATGCGATCTGGCGAAAGTACGTGGAAGGCAGATGGTGCTGTCGCCAAAATTGGGGCAGACAACATCAACGGCGCCAAATTTCTGCATGTTCAATGGGGAGATGGAACCGCTGCGGCGAGTGCCGAGGTGACGAGCCGGGTCTCTACGCGCGACCGCGCTGTCTCGCTTGCCGTACCGGACAGCGCAAAGAGCCTGCCGGAAACGGAACGTACCGTCTATACGCAAGGGACGGAGTTGATCCCGGTCGATGGCATCGTCAAAGAAACGGCAACACGCATTACTGCAGGTGCGACGTCAGACATCGACAAGGCACGGGCCATTTACGACTGGGTGGTCGACAATACCTTTCGTAATCCGAAAACGAAAGGATGCGGTCTTGGCGACATCGCATTTATGATCAAATCAGGCGATCTTTCAGGCAAGTGCGCCGATATTAACGCGCTTTATGTGGGCCTTGCACGCGCGGCCGGACTGCCCGCGCGTGATGTTTACGGGCTTCGTCTTGGGCCGTCGAAATTTGGCTACAAAAGCCTGGGTCCGGCCACCGAAGTGGTGACCAAGGCGCAACATTGCCGCGCCGAAGTCTTCTTGAACGGATTTGGCTGGGTTCCGGTCGATCCGGCCGATGTGCGTAAAGTGGTTCTAGAGGAGCCCCCCGGCAATCTCGCCAACGACGATGTCAAAGTCGTACAGGCCCGCGAGACCCTATTCGGCGCTTGGGAAGGAAATTGGCTTGCATATAATTTTGCCCACGATGTCACGTTGCCCGGTTCGCAGGGGCCGAAGCTACCATTCCTCATGTATCCCCAGGCTGAGACCGCTGCGGGACGGCTCGATCCGCTAGACCCTGACAGTGTCAAATACACCATCACGGCGCGTGAAATCATTACCTAAACCACGACCATTGGGTTTGGCATTCAGGCTTTGCCTTGTCCGCACCGGTTTTGTGACCGGTCCTGTGATCGGATGCAGCTGAAACGGCACTGCCCGTTTTTTTTCCGGTTTTCATTGTTTCCCACCCAACACCGTCTTCCGGCCGGTTCACTCGAGCGTCCCTTCGATGCTGCCTTGAATGCTCCCTTGGAAGACCATTGAATGACAATTGGCGCGACGCCGGGGATAAGCGAAAGTGCGCAGGCGCAGACGTGTCGCAATTGGATAAGTTTGCGTCTTGTCAGGAACGACGGGCGGAAGTGTGCTCAGCTATCTACTTTCCACCTCTGAGACGAGACAAATTCCTATTGGCTGCCGCAGTGTGAGCTAGGGGGCCTTTGTGAAGAAAGACTATTCGTTCTGGTCGCTTTTCAAACACGGCCTCAGACACAACGAGGGCTGGGATCCAGCGTGGCGCAGTCCCGAACCCAAGCGCAATTATAACGCCGTCATTGTCGGGGCTGGCGGGCATGGCCTCGCGACCGCATACTATCTCGCTAAGCAACACGGCATTCGCGACATCGCTGTCATCGAGAAGGGCTACTTGGGCGGGGGCAATACGGCGCGCAATACGACAATCGTCCGCTCGAATTATTTGTGGGACGAGGCCGCTCTCCTCTACGAACACTCGTTGAAGCTTTGGGAAGGGTTGACCGAAGATCTGAACTTCAATGTGATGTTCAGCCAGCGCGGCGTTTTCAATCTCGGCCACACGTTGCAAGACATGCGCGACATCGAGCGGCGCGTGAATGCCAACAACCTGAACGGTATTGATGCCCTGGCGTTCGATGCAGCCGAGGTCAAGCGCCGGATCCCGTTGATCAACACGTCGAAGAGCGCGCGCTTTCCAATTCTCGGCGCAAGTTTCCAGCCGCGCGCCGGTGTGGCTCGCCACGATGCCGTGGCCTGGGGATTCGCGCGCGCGGCCAACACGTATGGCGTCGATATCATCGAGAATTGCGAAGTGACGGGTCTGGATATCTCGGGTGGCCGTATCAAGGGGTTGCAAACCGCGCGCGGCTACATCGGCGCGGAACGGGTGGGATGCGTGGCGGCTGGGCATTCTTCGGTGTTGGCCAGTATGGCTGGAATTCGCATGCCGATAGAAAGCCATCCGCTGCAAGCGTTCGTATCCGAATCCTTGAAACCCGTTCTCGATACCGTCGTCATGTCCAATGCGGTGCACGGATATCTTAGTCAGTCGGACAAGGGCGAACTCGTCATCGGCGCCGGCATCGACCACTACAACAGCTACGCGCAGCGCGGCAGCCCGCATGTGATCGAACACACGGCCGCCGCAGTCATCGAATTGTTTCCCATGTTTTCGCGCGTGCGCATGAACCGGCAGTGGGCTGGTATCGTCGATACGACGCCGGACGCCTGCCCAATCATCAGCAAGACGAAGGTCAAGGGTTTGTACTTCAATTGCGGCTGGGGAACCGGCGGGTTCAAGGCAACGCCCGGATCTGGAAATGTGTTTGCCCACACGATCGCACATGACGAGCCGAACGAACTTAATCGCGCTTTTAATCTCGACCGCTTCGCGACCGGACATCTGATCGACGAGCACGGCGCAGCTGGCGTCGCTCATTGAAACGGGATTGTGGAATTAGGATTTATTTTCATGTTCGTTCTCACCTGCCCCCATTGCCGGGAAAAGCGCGAGGAAGAGGAGTTCGGTTACGCCGGAGAAGCCTTCATTGCCCGCCCCGCTCATCCAGAAGCGGCCGATGACGCAGCGTGGGGCGATTATCTCTTTATGCGCAAAAACCCGAAAGGCTGGCATTGGGAAATGTGGTTGCACTCGACAGGCTGCCGCAAGTACCTCGTCGTGAAGCGCCACACCGCAACGCACGCCATCGACGGCGCGTGGACGCTGGCTGAAGGCCGCAAGATCTACGATGCTGAAGGCCATTCACAATGAGCACGCATCGCGTCCGGCACGCACATGCGCGGGTCAATTTTGACAAGCCCCTGCAATTCAGTTTCGATGGCCGCCCGTATGAAGGCTTTGAGGGTGATACGTTGGCGTCGGCACTCTTAGCGTATGGCACGCGCATGCTTGGACGCAGTTTCAAGTATGGCCGCCCGCGCGGTATTGTTGGAGCCGGCCCGGAAGAACCCAACGCGCTCGTGCAGGTGGAGGTGGGCGCGCTCACGATCCCAAACCTCAAGGCGACGCAGGTTGAGCTTTACGAAGGCCTCGAAGCCCGGCACACGACAGGCTGGCCGTCGCTAAACTTCGATCTGAAGAGTATTGGCGGAAACTTTGCGCGCTTCATGCCGGCAGGGTTCTACTACAAAACATTTCAGTCGCGTGTGCTGTGGCCGAAGTTCGAGCATATCATTCGCCATGCGGCCGGCTATGGCAGCGCGCCCATCGAGCCCGATCCCGAGACATACGATCATCAGAACCATCATGCTGAGGTGTTGGTAATTGGCGGCGGCGCATCTGGAATGCTCGCGGCCTTGGTCGCCGGACGCTCTGGCCTGCGCGTACTCGTTATCGATGAGCAGAACGAAGCTGGCGGCTGGCTGCTATCGTCGCCCCAGAACGTCATCGGCGGCAAATCCGCGGGCGATTGGTTGCAAAACGTCACTGGTGAACTCGCAAGCCTGCCAAACGTGACGCTCATGACGCGCACGAGTGCGTTCGCATTGCACGACATGAACATGATCCAAGCTGTCGAGCAGGTACAGGATCATCTGCCGCCGGGGCGGCGCTTGGCACGTTCGCCACGTCAAAGGCTGCATCGTATTCGCGCGGATCGCGTGGTGCTTGCAACAGGCGCCATCGAGCGGCCGCTCGTATTTGGCAACAACGATATCCCAGGCGTGTTCACGGCATCTGCACTGACCACTTATTTCAATCGTTATGGTGTGGCGTGCGGCCGGCGCGTGCTGCTGCTGACGAGCAACGATCACGTTTATCAAGGCGCCTGCGATCTCGCGCGGGCGGGCTGCGAGGTGGTCTTGGCCGATACGCGCGGCTCACAAAATAGCGAATGGGAGAGACGTGCCAGGGCGGCCGGTGTCAATGTTATGTCTGGCTACGGCATCTCGAAAGCGCATGGCGGCCGCGCGGTCAAAGGCGCCCATCTCGTGCAATTGGACGGCGCGCGAAATAGCGTGACCGGGAACGGTCCATTTATTCCCTGTGACGCGGTGGGCAGTTCGGGCGGGTTATCGCCGACTGTACATCTGTTCTGCCACGATGGCGGACGCCCGGTGTGGGACGAGGCGCGTCTTGCGTTTGTGGCGCCAGCAACGGGGCGCGCCAAGTCGGGGATCTATTGCGTCGGCTCGGTTGCCGGCGAATTCGCTTTGCAAGCGGCCCTTGAACAGACGATCAACATTTCTAGTGAACTCTTGACGAGCCTTGGCAAGCCTGCGGATCATGCTGCATTTGATGTGAAGACGGGCGAGCCAAGCAGCACACCCGCCCGGCGCATCTTCCGCGTTCCTGACGGCAAAGCGGAAGGGCATGGCAAGAAAGCTTTTGTCGATTTTCAGAACGACGTGGCGGTATCCGATATTCATCTTGCAGTGCGCGAGAACTATCGCTCGATCGAGCACATCAAGCGCTACACGGCGCTGGGCTTCGGAACCGATCAGGGCAAGCTCTCAAACGTCAATGGATTTGCCATCGCGGCGGAGGCACTTGGCAAGAGCATTTCAGAGGTCGGCACGACGACTTACCGCCCGGCGTATTCGCCTGTAACGTTCGGCACGCTTGCGGGTGCGCACGAAGGCGACACGTTTGAGCCGCGCCGCACGACCGCGATGCACGAGTCCCACGTTGCGCGCGGGGCCGAGTTCGAGCCTGTCGGTCAGTGGCTGCGGCCTTGGTATTTCCCAAACCCCGGCGAAGATTTGCACGCGGCCGTCCGGCGCGAGTGCCTTGCTGCGCGGCGCAGTGTTGGCTTGATGGACGCCTCGACGCTCGGCAAGATCGATATCTGCGGCAAGGACGTGCGCGAGTTCCTCAATCGCGTCTACGCAAACGCCTGGACGCAGCTTGTGCCCGGCAAATGCCGCTACGGCTTAATGCTGGACGAGAACGGCATGGTCATGGACGACGGCGTAACGGCATGTGTCGCCGGCGATCATTTCCTTATGACGACGACAACGGGCGGCGCAGCGCGCGTCATGTCGTGGCTGGAGTTGTGGCATCAGACCGAGTGGCCGGAACTCGACGTTTACATGACGTCCGTTACGGACCACTGGGCGACAGCGGCCGTCGTTGGCCCAAAGTGCCGGCAAGTTCTGGCCAAGGTGTGCATGGACATCGACCTGTCTCCAGGCGCGTTCAAATTTATGGACTGGCGGGCAGGCACCGTTGCCGGTGTTCCGGCGCGCGTGTTTCGCATCAGTTTCTCCGGCGAACTGGCGTTCGAAGTGAATGTGGACGCGAGCTACGGACACCACGTTTGGGAAGCGCTCATGGAAGCGGGCGCTGAATTCGGCATCACGCCCTACGGTACCGAGACCATGCACGTGCTGCGCGCCGAAAAAGGTTTCATCATCGTTGGGCAAGATACCGACGGATCGATGACGCCTTACGACCTCGACATGGCCTGGGCGGTGAGTTTGAAGAAACCGTTCAGCTTTATTGGCAAGCGTTCCTTCAAGCGCAGCGATACGGCACGGTCGGACCGCAAGCAACTGGTTGGGCTTTTGACCGACGATCCCGAAGTTGTTCTGAAAGAAGGCGCTCAGATCATCGAAAGCGGCGATGCGCGCCCGCCAGTGCCGATGCTGGGGCATGTCACGTCGAGCTATTTCAGCCCAGAACTTGGCCGCTCGATCGCCATGGCCGTTGTACGCGATGGCATCAGCCGCCGCAGTGAGGCCGGTGTTAAAGCCGGGCGCGACGTTCTCTACGCTTGGGCCGGCGGCAAGTCGCACAAGGTGAAAGTTGTCTCTCCAGTGTTCATAGATCCGGATGGGGCACGTCAGAATGTCTAGGACCGGCAATGTCCCAACGATGCGGTCGCCCCTGCATCCCTTCGACCTCAACGAGAAGGCGAAGCAGATGGACGCAAGCTGCGGCGTGTGGGCGAACGAAGTTCCACTCCTCGGCTACATCAGCCTGCGCGGCAGTCCAATCGAGGCGTCCTTTGTAGGCGGGGCATCGAAGTCACTTGGGCTGACGCTGCCAACCGAGCCGTGCACCTTGTCTGAAGCGGCGGGCGTAAAGGTCATGTGGCTCTCGCCCGATGAATGGATGATTGTGTGCCCGCGCGACCGGCTTTCTGGTCTTCTCAATGATCTCGACAAGGCGCTGACGGGCGTGCGCAGCCAAGTGGCTGACAATTCGGGCGGCTATACGCAGGTGCTCTTGCAAGGGGCGAAGGCGGCTGATGCCCTTTCGCATTGTACGGTCTATGACCTTCGGTCACTGGAAGTGGGCCGTGTCGTGGGCACGACGTTTGGCAAGTCGGCGATTTACCTTCATCGTCATGGTCAAGATCGTCATGGTCAAGGTTATTGCCTGCTGTTCCGGCGCAGTTTTGCGGACTATATTTGGCGCTATCTCGTGCGTGCTGCCGGGCCCTATGGCTTCGGCGTCGCCCGGCTCGATAAAGAGACCGGGCCTGAGAAAGGTGCGGCGCCATGAATTACAGCGTCTTCGAAGTTTTCCGCATTGGCGTCGGGCCATCGAGTTCGCACACGGTTGGCCCGATGAGTGCCGCCGCCAGCTTTCTCAATGAGCTTGCCGCCAAAGGCGCTCTTGATCAGGTGCAGCGTGTGAGCGCCAAACTTTATGGATCTCTGGCGCTGACCGGGACCGGCCACGCGACCGACTTCGCAGTGATTGCCGGTCTGCTCGGAGAAACGCCCGAGGCCATTGACCCGGTTAAAGGCCGGGAGCGCGTTGAGGCTGTTAAACGCGACAAGCGGCTGCCGCTTGGCGGGCGGCACGAAATCGCATTCGCGTGCGAGACTGATCTCATCTTTCACAAGGATCAGTTTTTACCCGAGCATCCGAATGGCTTGGTGCTCGAAGCCTTCGATAGCGCCGGCGCGGCGTTGCACGAAAACTCCTACTTCTCCATCGGCGGCGGTGCTGTACTCGATAAAGCGGCCATCACGGCAAGCCGCAACAGTGGCGGCGATGGAACGCCACTCCGCAACGTGCGCTTTGCCTTCGGCAGTGCTGCAGAATTGCTAGCCCTGTCGCACAAGCACGCTCTCTCGATCGCTGACATTGTCTTGGAAAACGAGCGTGCCTACCAGGACGAGGCCGCAACGCGAGAAAAATTGCTTAAGGTCTGGGATGTGATGAGCGGTTGTCTGGAGCGGGGCCTGGCAACCGAGGGAACGCTTCCGGGCGGGCTCAAGGTCAAGCGGCGGGCGCCATCGCTTTACCGTCAAGCGAGCGATAGCCAAGGCAAATTAACCGCTGACTTCCGGGCCATGGATGTGGTCAGCGCATTCGCCATTGCTGTGAATGAGGAGAATGCGGCGGGCGGGCGCGTGGTGACGGCCCCAACGAATGGATCGGCGGGCGTCATTCCAGCGGTGCTGAGTTACTTCAATCGGTACTGTGACGCTGGCCGCGATCCGGCGGCGCAAAACGATAATATCGTCACGTTCCTGCTGACGGCGGCAGGGATCGGCATGCTCTACAAGAAGAACGCGTCAATCTCGGCAGCCGAAATGGGGTGCCAGGGCGAGATTGGCGTTTCGTGTTCGATGGCAGCGGCAGGGCTGACTGCTGTTCTCGGCGGCACGAGCGAGCAGATCGAGAACGCGGCCGAGATTGGCATGGAGCACAATCTCGGCATGACCTGCGATCCGATTGGCGGCTTGGTGCAGGTGCCGTGCATCGAACGCAACAGTATGGGCGCCTTGAAAGCCATCAACGCCGCGCGGTTGGCGCTGATGAGCGACGGCCACCACCTTGTGTCTCTCGATGCCGTGATCGAAACCATGCGCCAGACCGGTCACGATTTGAAATCGAAGTACAAAGAGACGTCGCTCGGAGGCCTCGCTGTGACGGTCGTCTATTGTTAGGGCAAATTCTATCAGGATAGAGCGATGCAGTACCCGCACGTCTTCGCGCCGATTAAGCTCAACCAGTTGACGCTGCCAAACCGCATCTATTCCACGGCTCACGCCGAAGTTTATTGCGAAAGCGGCGGCCTGCCGGGCGACCGCTTTATCCGTTACTACGAGGAGAAGGCCAAAGGCGGGCTTGGCATGGCTATCTGCGGCGGCTCAAGTCCTGTATCGATCGATATTCCACAAGGCGCCTGGCAGCCCGTTAACCTGACGAGCGACCGCGTCATCGAGCCCCTGTCGCGGCTTGCCGACACCGTGCATCGCCACGGCATGAAAGTCATGATCCAGGCGACACACATGGGACGGCGCTCGGCCTTTGCGGGCGATCCGTGGCCGCATCTGGTCGCGCCATCCGCCGTGCGCGAGCCTGTGCATCGCGGCAACGCCAAGGCCATCGAAATCGAAGATATCCGGCGCATCGTGCGCGACTTCGCGGTAGCCGCCAAGCGCGTTCAATCGTCGGGCATGGATGGCGTCGAGGTTTCGGCCGCCCATCAGCAGCTCATCGATCAGTTCTGGTCGCCGCGCACGAACATGCGCACCGACGAGTATGGCGGCAGTCTCAACAATCGCATGCGCTTTGGCATAGAAGTTCTAGGCGCAATTCGCGAGGCGGTGGGCCGCGACTTTTGCGTCGGTCTCAGAATGTGCGCCGACGAGTTCCACGACGACGGGCTCGATCACGATGTGCTCAAAGACATCGCGCAGGCGATGTCCGAGACCGGCATGATCGATTTCATCAGCGTGATTGGTTCGGGCGCCGATACGCACAATAAGCTCGCAAACTGCATGCCGCCGATGGCCCTGCCACCCGAGCCCTTCGTGCATCTGGCGGCCGGGATAAAGTCTGTGTCGAAAGTCGCAGTTCTTCACGCCCAAGGCATTCGCGATATCACGCAGTCGGAGCGCATCCTAGCCAACGGCATGGTCGATATGGTGGGCATGACGCGGGCCCAGATTGCCGATCCGCACATGATGCTGAAAGTTCGCGAAGGGCGCGAGGACCAGATTCGCCAATGTGTCGGCGCCAACTATTGTATCGACCGGATGTATTCGGGCCAAGACGTGCTCTGTGTACAAAATGCAGCGACGTCGCGTGAAGCGACCATGCCCCATGTCGTTACGCCGGGTAAAAGCGGCAAGCGTCGCGTGGTCGTGGTGGGTGCAGGACCAGCCGGTCTGGAAGCCGCGCGCGTTTCGCGATTGCGTGGCCACGACGTGGTGCTGTTTGAACGCAATGGGACAGTCGGCGGGCAGGTAAACCTTGCGGCCAAGGCTCCGCAGCGCGAGCAGATGTCGGGCATCATCCGCTGGTTTGATCTCGAGACCAAGCGGCTTGGCGTTGACCGGCGGCTTGGGATCGAAGCAACATCTGAAACGATCATGGCCGAGAAACCCGACATCGTGGTGCTCGCGACCGGCGGCAGCAGCCACACCGGCCAAATGCCCGAGTGGGGCGTGAGCGAAGGTTTGGCGGTCAGTGCCTGGGACATTCTCTCGGAGAAAATCGCGCCTGCAGACAACGTGCTGGTTTATGACGCTATCGGCACGCATGCGGGCTTTGGAACAGCGGATTTCATTGCGAGCCGTGGCAGCAAGGTCGAAATCGTGACGCCTGACGTGAAGGTTGCCGATGATGTCGGCGGCACGACGTTTCCGATTTTTTATCGCCGCCTCTTTAGTCTGGGTATCATCCCGACACCCAACTTCTGGCTCGACCGCGTTTATGCAGAGGGCAACAAGAAAGTTGCGGTTCTGCGCAACGAATACACGGAAGAATTGGAAGAGCGCGTCGTCGATCAGGTAGTGATCGAGAACGGCATCATGCCGAACACCGAGCTCTACTGGCAACTCAAGGAGCGCTCGGTCAACCGCGGCCAGACGGATCTCGAAACCCTCTATGCCGCAAAACCACAGCCCGCGCTGCAGGAGGCGACGGGCAATGGCCGCTTTGTCATGTTTCGCGTCGGCGACTGTGTATCGATGCACAATATCCACGCGGCGATCTATGACTCGCTCCGGCTGTGCAAGGATTTCTAAAAATGTCTGTCGCGACCGCCATCACGGTGCTGTTCTGGCTGGCCATGGCAACGCTTCTGGCCGGTTTGACGCGACGGGCGCGTTTGTGGTCTGCGGGTAAGGCAGCGAAGGTCGCTTGGAGCGGACTGTTGGCAGTACCGAAAAGATACTTCGTCGATCTGCACCACGTGGTTGCCCGCGATCCCTACATCTCGAATACGCATATGGCGACGGCGGGAGGGGCCATTGCCGCCCTTGCCTTTGTCGCGGCGAATTATGGTCTTGCGCTTTATAGGCCGGAGCTCGATTGGGCCATCCTCGTCGCGGCTATCGTGATGTTGGGTGGCGTCGTTTTCGTGTGGCTGCGGCGGCGCGAAACACCTGCTCGTTTGTCGCGCGGCGCTTGGAGCCGGTTGCCTTACACGCTCGGCGCATTTGCCGTGGGGCTCGGAATGATGGCTGCATTTACCACTGAGACGCTGTCAGCCGGGATTGCTGCAATCGCGTTACTCCTGCTAATCGCGGGTTCCGCCGAGTTGGCGCTCGGCATTGGTCTTGGCGGACCCATGAAGCACGCCGTTGCCGGGCTTTTGCACCTGGCGTTTCATCCGCGTCCCGACCGCTTCGAGGGGAAACTCTCGACCGCGCTCAGGCCACTTGCGTTGGACGAGGGCGATTACGGCGTGGCAAAGCCCGCAGATTTCTATTGGAACCAGTTGCTGGGCTTTGATGCCTGCGTGCAATGCGGGAAGTGCGAGGCGGCGTGCCCTGCGTTCGCGGCAAAGCAACCGCTCAATCCCAAAAAGCTCATTCAGGATCTGGTCGCGGGCCTGTCCGGTGACAGCGACGCAGCCTATGCCGGCAGCCCGTGTCCGGGGATCGCTGTTGGGTCGCATGCCGGATCGCCCGGCGCGCCGATCGTTCCCGCCCTCATCGAAGCGCAGACTTTGTGGTCATGCACCACCTGCCGCGCGTGTGTCGAAGAATGCCCGATGCTGATCGAGCACGTCGATGCCATCATCGATATGCGCCGAAGCCTCAATCTCAACGAGGGGCAAGCGCCTGGGAAGGCGGGAGAAGCGCTTGCCAATTTACGCGAGACGGAAACCCAAGGCGGGTTTGCGCGCTCGTCACGCTATGACTGGGCAGTCGATCTCAATGTAACAACGGCTGAACCGGGCAAACACGTCGATGTGTTGCTGGTTGCGGGTGAAGGCGCGTTTGACATGCGCTATCAACGCACGCTGCGCGCACTCGTGAAATCTCTCAAAGCTGCGAAGGTCGATTTTGCCGTTTTGGGCGAGCGCGAGCGCGACACAGGCGATACGGCGCGCCGTCTCGGCGACGAGGCAACATTTCAGACGCTCGCCCGGCGCAATATCGATATGTTCGCGCAGCTTTGGTTCCGGCGCATCGTAACGCCTGACCCGCACGTGCTGCACAGCTTGCGCAATGAGTACCCGGCGTTCGGTGGGCATTATGACGTTATGCACCACACCACGTTTCTCGGCGAGCTTGTCGCCAGTGGGCAGCTTAATCTTGGGCATGCGCGCGAGACACGTCCTATCACCTATCATGACCCCTGCTATCTCGGCCGCTACAACGGCGAGATCGCAGCGCCACGGACGTTGTTGCGCAAAATGGGGTTTGAGGTGCGTGAAATGGAGCGCTCAGGCATGCGTGCGCGCTGTTGCGGCGGCGGGGGCGGCGCGCCGCTGACCGATATCCCCGGCAAACAGAGAATTCCAGACATCCGCATGGCGGACGCGCGCGAAACCGGTGCCGCCGTCGTGGCTGTCGCGTGTCCGCAATGCACAGCCATGCTTGAGGGTGTGGTTGGCGACCGGCCAGAAGTGCTGGATATTGCCGAGTTGGTGGCCGCGTCCCTGGAGGCCGCTCCATGAGTGATATCAAACGCAACATCAAGCGCGTTGATCCGCGCCGTCCATTTGGCATCACGCCCGCTGGCCTGCGCCGCATCGTGCTGGGTGAAACCGGGGTCGTGGCATCAGATGCCGCCAGCGCCAAAGCCGCTGACAAAGCCAAAGACAAAGACAAGCCTTTGCGCTCAACTGAGGCTTTCACGCAATGGCATATGGCTATTATGCGCTCTGATCGCGGCCGGCTCGATGAGCACGCACGGCAAGCTATCGCTGCGGCGGTTATACTGGCTAGGCCAAGAACCGGCGTCATTGCCGTGGTTCTCGGCGATCTCAATGAGAATTTGGCGGCACTTGGTGCCGACCGCGTTGCCGTGCTGCCTGAATTTGAATCAAGCCGTTTTCAGCCCGAGCGTGAACTTGCGGCCGTTGAAGTCATGATTGCGGCCTACGAAGCAGTTCACGTCTTCATACCCGACAACGCAGCAGGCGACGGCGATTTGGGCCGCCGCTTGATTGCGGCACAACATGGCAGCTGGGCGGCGCACGTCAGCGAAATCGACGCGAGGCACGTCTCTGTTTCCTGGTCAGGTGGCGCTCAAGTCGCGCAAACGAAACTGCCGCGGTTCGTGTTGCTCGACGCTGGAGCCGTTGACGCTGATCTACCGTTCGTTGGCGCGGCCGAATTGATCGGGAGCGATGAAATTCCAACCATTCCGGAGGCCGTCAGCACCTGCCGTGATCTCGGCCTCGAAGCGAACGACGTCAATGAAATCGCCCTCGAAGAAGCAGACTTCATCGTCTCGGCGGGAAGCGGTGTGCGCAACGTCGCAACGCTGCAAGCTTTGGCCGCAACGCTTGGCGCTGTGGTTGGCGCAAGCCGCGTTGCCGTAGACGACGGCATGCTGCCGCGTGACCGGCAAATCGGGGCAACGGGAAAAACGGTGAGCGCGAGCGCTTACATTGCGGTTGGCATTTCGGGCGCCGTGCAGCATCTGCAAGGCATCAAGAATTGCCGCCATGTCATTGCGCTCAACCGCGATTCTGGCGCGCCCATCGTCAAGCGCGCCGATCTCACGGTCATCGGTGACGCAGAGGATGTGATGCAGGCGCTAATCACCCGGATTGCTCAAGCGCGTGCGCAGCGCGAGGGTCCGGAGGCAACATGAGCACCCCATCATTGTCCATCGCCGTGTTGGTTTCAGCCGGGCGCCATCCGGTAAGCGGGATTGCGCGCGCGTGCCGGGGCGATGCGGTGGCTCTTGCGCTTGCACGCAAGCTTGGCGGAGACCGGTTGCGCGTCATCCATGCAGGCAAGGCGGAGGAGCCGTCGATACGGGACTACTTGGCTCTCGGAGCAGGCCGGGTCGAAGTTTTGTCTACGAGCGACGGGCAGGATCCGGCCCAGCCGCTCGCGGCTCACCTCAAAGACGTTGGTGTTATTCTCACGGGCAGCCGGGCTGAGGTGGGCGCGGGCAGCGGAATGTTCCCTTATCGTCTTGCCCATGCGATGGGGCGGCCGCTTGTTGGCAATGTGCTGGACGCGAGGATCGATGAGGATGGTGTTACGGTGCGGCAGTTCCTGCCCAAGGGGCGGAGACGCGGGATTGCGGCGCCTGTACCAATTGTTCTTGTCGTGCACCCAATGGCGCCAGCGCAACTCAAGTATGCCCATGCGCGGCGTGTGGCAGGGCGCGTTGAAGCCGTATCGGGGTTCGCCGCGCCGGAACTTGGTGATGCCTCGGCCTCGGTCCCAGCCTGGAGCATCGATCCTGCTCCAAGGCGGCCCGTCAGGCTCAAAGCCCAGGAAAATAAAACCGGACACGCGCGTCTGCAGTCGGCCATCGTGTTTGAGGCAAAAGGCGGCACTGTCGCTTTTGACGGGAGTTCCGTCGATAAAGCACAAATCATGCTCAACTATTTGAGAGAGCATCGCCTTGTTGATTTCTAACCTCGTGCCGATTTCTAATGGGTGCCGCGCCAAAGGAGGACATGATGCAACTTTCCAACGAACTCCGCGCGATGATCCTGCGCCGCAAGACCGGATATAGTCTCGAAGCTCCCTTTTATCAGAGCAAGGATGTGTTCGATCTAGATATGCAGGCCATCTTCGGCCGGCATTGGATCTTTGTTGGCGTGGAACCCGACATTCCCGAGCCTGGCGACTATTTTACCGTGCCGCTCGCACGCACCTCTGTCGTCGTGGTGCGCGACGACGATATGTCGATCCGCGCTTTCCACAATGTTTGCCGGCATCGGGGCGCCCGGCTGTGCGACGGTATCAAGGGGAGCGTTGGCAACATCGTGTGCCCCTATCACCAGTGGACCTATGACCTGACCGGCAAGCTCATACATACCGAGCATATGGGCAACGAATTCGACCGCAGCCAATTCAGCTTGAAAAAGGTGCACGCCGGCAATATCGCGGGCCTCCTCTTCATATGTCTTGCCGACGATCCGCCGGCCGATTTTGAAGACATGCGCAAAGACATGGAACCCTACATTCTTCCGCATCGCATTGCTGATTGCAAAGTTGCCTTCGAAGAAGATCTCATCGAGAACGGCAATTGGAAGTTCACCATGGAAAACAACCGCGAGTGCTATCACTGCAAGGCGAACCACCCGGAATTGACGATCTCGCTGTATGAGTTTGGCTTTGGCTATCAGCCGTCGCCTGAAAACGCGGCCGAAGTCCAGGCCTTCAAAGACCTGATCGAGAAAGAGCATGCCCGCTGGGAGCAGTGCGGATTGCCGTCGGTTGAACGCCAGTTCTTGGATTCGCGCGCAACAGCTTATCGCACTGAACGCTTGCCGCTCGACAAGGCCGGCGAGAGCCAGACCATGAACAGTAAGGTGGCGTGCCAGAAACTTTTAGGCAACTTGACACAGCGCAACATCGGCGGTCTTTCGTTCTGGACGCAACCGAACTCGTGGCACCACTTCATGAGCGACCATATCGTGACGTTCAGTGTATTGCCGATCGATGCCGAACACACGTTGTTGCGCACCAAGTGGCTGGTCCACAAGGACGCCGTCGAAGGCCGCGACTACGATCCCAAAGAATTGAGTGCAGTGTGGCACGCGACCAACAAGCAGGATGGCGCGCTGGTTGAACGCACGCATTCCGGATCGCAAAATGCCGCGTATCAGCCGGGCCCTTATTCGCCCTATACAGAGGAACTCGTGGAGAAGTTCATGTCCTGGTACTTCAAACGGCTCAGAGCGGAGACGGAGCTTGGTTCAGGCGCGTCCGTCAGCTCGCTCGCAGCGAGCGGCTAAATTATCATGAGTGAAAAGGCAACACCGAGCCGCATCGGTCCCCCCTTGTGGGATGCACCACCGCCGAAGTGGAACCCCGATGCCGATGACACGCTGGTGTGCTGCCACGTCCGGCAAGAAACACACGACGTCAAAAGTTTTTTATTTCGCACACGCTCGCCGCGCCTCTTTCGTTTCCAGCCGGGACAGTTCATCACACTGGAACCCGAGATAAACGGCGAGACGATCAATCGCTGCTATACGATGTCTTCGGCACCAACGCGGCCAGACACGTTTTCCATTACGGTGAAGCGCAAGGTTGGAGGTATCGTTTCCAACTGGCTGCACGACAATTTAAGACCGGGGTCCGAAGTGAAGGCGCTCGCACCGGCCGGCGCGTTCACCTGCGCTCTTCATCCAGCCGATCAATACCTCTTTTTGTCGGGAGGATCGGGCGTCACGCCGCTCATGTCGATGGCGCGCACGCACTACGATCTTGGTGAGGACAAGGATATCGTGTTCGTTCACAGCGCGCGCGCACCACGCGATATCATATTCCGCCGCGAATTGGCTGCGATGGAAGCCGGAATGAGCAACTTCCGCACCGCGTTCGTGTGCGAGCAGCCAACAGCTGACGATCCTTGGGACGGGCATTCTGGCTATCTTACGCGGCCGATGCTGCGCTTGATCGCGCGCGACTTCATGCATCGCGAAGTTTTCTGCTGCGGGCCGGAAGCTTACATGGCGGCTGTTCGCACGCTTCTCAAGGATGCGGGATTTGATATGGCGCGCTACCACGAGGAAAGCTTCTCGTTCGAGCGGCTCGGAGAGCAAGGAGCCGTCACAGCGCCCGTTGTTGTAGCTGTTGCAGCGGGCGATGGCTTCAAAGTTGAATTTACAAAGTCCGGGCAGTCGATCACCTGCGGGCCCGATCAATTTATACTCGACGCTGCCAAAGCAGCTGGAATGCGTTTGCCGTTTTCTTGCGCCAAGGGTATCTGCGGTACGTGCAAATCGAAAAAGATCTCGGGCCAAGTTGTCATGACGCACCAAGGCGGTATCCGGCAGCGGGAAATCGATGCTGGCATGATCCTGCCGTGCTGCAGTAAACCGCTGAGCGATGTCGTGCTGGAAAGATAGGACGCCGTAAGTTAGCGGCGCAAAATGGCTTGCAAGACATTGCGCACGCCGATAGCGCCGACGAAGCGGTCTGTATCGTCGAACAGCGCCACAGGCGCCATAGCCGACTTGTGCATGGCCAGGATTACTGTTTTGAGGGTTGTGCCCGGCCTGGCCCAATAAACGGGGCTTGCACCCTCCGGAACCGGCTTTTCGACATCGCCGCAAGTCACCCAGATGGCCTTCTTGCCATTACACTCGGCTTCGCAGACCTTGCCGTTGCCATCGATTTTAAAACGCGTCGTGTGGCGCAGATCAAGCCACACCCACCCTTCCCCGGCGGGCTCTAGATCGCGGGCATCACGCATAACATTCCAAGCCGTCAGCACGGACAGCGGGTTCACGTTGGCAATGAAATCGCGCACATAATCGTCGGCCGGTTTCAGCACGATGTCTTCGGGGGTCCCAGACTGCACGATGCGTCCGCTCTCCATGATCGTGATGCGATTGCCGATCTTGAGGGCTTCTTCGAGATCGTGACTGACGAAGATGATGGTCTTTTTGATCGACTTCTGGAGTTGCAGAAGTTCGTCCTGCAATTTGGTGCGGATAAGCGGGTCGAGCGCCGAAAACGGCTCGTCCATCAGGAGAATTGGCGCGTCTGTCGCGAAGGCGCGGGCGAGGCCAACGCGCTGCTGCATACCGCCCGATAGCTCATGGACGTATTTGTTGGCCCAAGTTTCGAGGCCAACAAGTTTCAGCTGCCGGTCGACGCGCTCACGCAGTTCAGCCTCTGGCACGCCCGCGAGTTCGAGACCCAAGCCCGCGTTCTCGCGCACGGTGCGCCAGGGCAGCAATGCGAACTGCTGGAACACCATCGCGACTTGCTTCTGCCGGATGTGGCGCAGAGTATTAGCGTCGCACGAGACGACATCGACCATGCGATCGCCGTCTTTGACGAGAACTTGGCCGCGCGCCACCTTGTTGAGACCGTTCACGGCGCGCAATACCGTTGACTTGCCGGAGCCCGATAGTCCCATGAGTACGGAAATCTCGCCCTCGTTGACGGCAAGATTGACACCGGCCGCGCCTAGCACCGAACCGGTTTGAGCCAGAATCTCGGCGCGCTTGGCGCCCGCATCGATCATTCGCAGCGTGCCGGGAATGTCTTTGCCAAAAACGATATCGACATTCTTGAAATCAACCGCGACGCTCATTTTGCCGCTCCCGATCGGACAGTGAGTGCGCGATCAAGAATGATAGCCAGGATCACGAGCGCAAGCCCTGCTTCGATGCCGAGCGGAATATTGCGGTTTGCAAGCGCCTTATTGACCGGGTTGCCAAGGCTCGGCGCGCCGATGAGCGTGGCGAACACAACCATGGAAAGCGACAGCATGATGCATTGGGTAAGGCCCGCCATGATCGATGGCAACGCCGCTGGCAGTTCGACCTTCCACAACAGCTGCCGTTTGGTGGCGCCAAAGCTCTCGCCCGCTTCAATCATGGGTTTGGGAATTGAGGTGAGGCCGAGATAGGTCATGCGCACGGGCGCGGGCATCGCGAATATGATGGTGACGATGAGAGCCGGGGCGGCACCGAGGCCGAAGAGAATGAGAATGGGAATGAGGTAAACGAATGTCGGCATCGTCTGCATCAGATCGAGAACCGGCTGCATCACCTTCCAGACGCGCGGATTGTGCGCGGCCCAAATGCCGAGCGGAACGCCCATGGCCATCGAGAGCGCTGTGGCGGCAACGACGAGTACCAATGTCTGAACGGTTTCCTTCCACAGCCCCTGATTGATGATGAAGAGGAAACCCAACAGGACGCCAATGGTGAGTGGCTTGGAACGGCGCAGCCAATAGACAAAGCCGGCAAGCGCCACGGCAAGAAGCACGGGTGGCACTTGGAGCAATAAATAGGACGCCCCCTCGACGCTCCAATTCAGTGCGCTTTTTATGGCGTCAAAGAGCCATTGAAAGTAGGTGATGATGAAATCAATAACTGCTTTTCCCCACTGACCGACCGGAATTTTCCAGCCGGCAATCAGTTGAGACACGGGATCCATATTATCCTCCCCGGCCTTGAAGCATTCGTCTTAAAACAGCGAGTCTCGCTGACGGCCGCTGAATTGGCGGCCGTCAGAGTTTCCGTCGTATGACAATCCCGGCTGACTACTTGGCGAGTGCGGCCGTAACCGCCGCCGCTGCATCTTTGCCGTCAACGGTTGTGACGCCGGCGAGCCAAGGCTTGTAGGCTGCAGGGTTCGCTTTGAGCCACGTCTTGGCCGTTGCCTTGGGGTCGGCGCTGTCCTTGAGAACGGGCCCCATCATGGCGCCTTCCATTGCCAGATCGAACTTGAGATTGCTCAACAGCTTGCCGACGTTGGGGCATTGGGCCATATAACCGGCCCGCACGTTGGTGCTGACGGTTGCGGCGCCAAAGCCGCTGTCACCCATGCCGTCCAGATAGGCAATCTTCATGTCGCCCATGATCGGATGCGGCGTCCAGCCGAGAAAGATGAGCCATTCTTTCTTCTTCATGGCCTGTTCGGCTTGGGTCAGCATGCCGGCTTCCGAACTCTCAACCAACTCGTATCCTGTCAGATTGTTCTCAGCCTTGGCGATCATTTCTGAAATGATTCGATTGCCGTCGTTGCCGGCTTCGATGCCGTAGATCTTGCCCTTGAACTTGTCCTTATTGGCGCCGAGATCTTTGAGGCTCTTGACTCCGGCGTCTGCAACGTACTGAGGGACGACGAGGCCATAACCGGCGCCTGCAAGATTGACCCCGATGGTTTCGACCGACTTGTCGTCGGTATAAGCCTTGATGTCGGCCGTCATGCTCGGCATCCAGTTGCCGAGAAACACGTCGATGTCTTTGGTCTTCATGGAGGCATACGCGACGGGAACCGAAAGGGTCTTGACCTCTGCTTCGTAGCCCAACGCCTCTAAGAGGACTGACGTTGCGCCCGTCGTCACTTGAATGTCGGTCCAGCCGACATCGGCAAAACGAACTTTTTTGCAGGCGGCATCTTCAGCCAGTGCCGAGGTCGAAGCAAAACCCAGTGCCAGTGCAGCCGTAATCACCAAGCGTTTCATGACAACTCCTTGAAGTGGAGGAAATTCTAAGTTTTGGACGCCACATGACCATTGCGGGCAAGGGGCGTTTGTCTCCCTTTGTGCGGCAAGTCCAGAAGGGAATTCCGGTCCATTGCCCCAAGGTCAAGCTATCGGCCAAGCCAGTGCGCAGATTTGATAATTGCGACATGATCGCGAGCATATGCGCCGGAAGGGCCAATGCAAGGGGGATTGCAAACTTGGCCGGCGAAGGGGATGCCGGCGTTCTCCGGCGATCAGACCGCCAAGTCGGGTTCGGGGGTGCCGAACGCGGGCTTGTGACGTTCGCTGCGCGGTGGACGGCCATAAACGGCGCGATACGCCTTGCTGAAATGGCAGGCCGACTGGAAGCCGCAAGCGACAGCTATCTGAGTGATCGACATGCCCGATTGCAGAAGCAGATTGCGGGCCCGCTGGAGGCGCAAGCGCGTGTAGTATTTGGTGGGGGTGGTGCCCAACGTCTCTTGGAACATACGCTGGATTTGCCGGAGAGAGAGACCGGCCAGTTTGGCCAGCTCAGCGGCCGAAAGCGGCTCCTCGAAATTCGCCTCCATGAGCTCCGCGATCATGCGCAGGGCCTCCCGGCCGCCGCCGAGCCTTGCTGCCAGCGGGATATATTGGCGATCGTCGCTGTCACGCACGCGTTCGAGGATGAACTGGCTCGAGATTTCAGCGACCAGGGTCTTGCCGAACTGAGCGTGTACGAGTGACAGCATCATGTCGATGGGAGCAATGCCGCCCGTGCAGGTGATGCGGTCGCGATCGATGACGAACAGTTCCTCGAGAAATTGAACACGGGCGTACTTTTCCCGTAAGCCCGCCATGTTTTCCCAATGGATTGTACATTGATAGCCGTCCAGTAGGCCGGACTTGACCAGCGCGTAGGTGCCTGTGCAGAGCCCACCCAAGACGACGCGATCACGCGCCATGCGCCGCAAAAGAGCGACGACGCCCGCATCGACGAACTTCGAGACATTTGTGCCGCCGCAGACGAAGACAATGTCGAAGGGCATGGCTGCGTCGTATGTCGAGGCCTGATGAGGCGCGAGGCCGTTGCTCGATGGGACGGGACGGCCGTCAGCTGTAATGACGCGCCACTCATAATAGGGCTTTCCACTCAGATGATTCGCCATGCGCAGCACTTCAATCGCGCTCGAGAACGCGATCATTGTAAACTCGTTGAGGGTCAAAAAGCCGATACGGCAGGTCGGTTTCATTGTTGGCAGACCCGCTCACTCGTGAGGAGCATTCCCAGGCGCAGACCAGAATTAGTATGACGTTCAGCGGGCGCCAAGCAAGAGCGTTCACAAGAGCGTTCAATAGCAATTTACGGGCGGCTGAGCCTGGATATGGCGGGGAGCGGGGGATGGGGCACGGAGGAGGGCCGGCACCGGCGCAGAAGCGTGCTCCGTGCCGGTCAGCCCCGCCATCCCTCCGGAATCCTGCTTATTGGCCCGCTTTTTGGGCCACTTATTGGAATGAGCAGCGCTCATCATGGAATGAGCAGCGCTCTCGCTCAGGCAACTGCATCAAAAATGCGCATTGACGTGTGGCGCCAATGCACCTGTGCAAAACTAAGAAGTCCACGTGCTCAGATCCCGCTTGCAGACTGTCGGCTATCCGTAGTTTTCTCAAAACACATAGGAAGAGCGAATCTGGGGACGTATGGGGCCCAGATTCAGGTTCTCCGAATTTCGAATTGGGTCGCACGGGGGTGTTAATTCACATGAAGAAGTCCAATCAGCTACTCGCAGCAGTCGCCTCAGCCGGAATGGCTTTGGGCGTTCTCTCGGGCGTCGCCCGCGCGGAAGATCCGCCGGCCTTCGCCTACACATGGACTATTACCGGCGCGAGCGACTACTTGTTCCGCGGCATCTCTTTCACAAGTAATGATCCAACCGTAAACTCGTACCTCGAGTTCACGTACGGCATCGCCTACATGGGCCTGTGGACGTCGAACATCGACACTGGCGATTGCGACGGTTGCCTCGGTCCTTGGGAGCAGGATATTTACCTCGGTATCCGGCCGGTAACTGGACCGATCAATTGGGATATGGGCCTCCTCTATTACCATTACCGCGTTAAGGGTCCGACGTTGGACGAAACCGACTTGGACTACTTGGAATTCAAGATCGCAGCGACAACCTCGCCCATTACGAACTTGACCCTCGGCGCGACGGTTTATTACCAGCCAGATCAGGACATCGCGGCCGCTCAAAACGTCTCCGTCGAAGGCACGGCCGCGTATGCGCTGCCTCAAGTCGGGATCTTTACGCCAACAGTTAGCGGTCTCATCGGCTTCTCAAACTCTGACACCTCATCGTTCTATCCGACAGGCTATTGGCTGGGTGACGACAAGTACACCTATTGGAACGCCGGCGTGAAGTTTGCAGTCGAGAAGTTCTCCTTCGACTTCCGTTACTGGGACACCAACCTCGAGGCAGCCGACCCAGCAAACAACAACCTGGCAGACTCGCGGTTCCTGTTTACAGCGGCCGTGACGCTGCCTTGATTGCAGCGCCAAACGGCGGATGAAAGATTATCGGGACCCTCGCGGGTCCCGATTTCGTTTCGGGCCACAACGATGAGGCTTGAGTTAGAAATGCGCTTGACGCACAGGCTGTCGCATCGGACGAAGTTGCCGTCGCTTCTAGCTGTGGCTGTTTCCCAGAAACCGCTTCAATTGGGCTATCGGCGCGACACGCCCATGCTAGTGTTATGTCACAAACATTTGAATCTGCGCATGCCGCGAATATGATTCAACGTTTGCATGGCACGCACGACACACGAAATCGCGCTTTCGCGCAAGGACCGTAACGCCCTTGAGGCGCTGGCGGCGAACGGCAATA
>JANOKW010000412.1:0-4208 GCA_031419475.1 Hyphomicrobium sp.
CTGTTCTTGTCGCTCGACGATCTGAAGAAGCAGGTCGAGATCAAGGACGAAGACATCGCCAAGGCCTACGAAGAAACCAAAGAAAGTTACAACACGCCCGAACAGCGGCGCGTGCAGCAAATCGCCTTTAAGGACAAGGCGTCGGCGGAAGCTGCCAAGAAAAGTCTGGAAGACGGTTCGAAGTCTTTTGGTGAAGCGGCAAAAGAAGCTGGCGCCAAAGACACTGACGCCGATCTCGGTCTCATCGCCAAGAAAGCACTTATCGACAAAAAAATCGCTGACGCGGCATTCGCGCTCGAAAAGGACAAGATCTCCGACGTGATTGAAGGGCGCTTTGCGACCGTGCTGGTGCGCGTTACGCAAATTGAACCCGGCACAACGAAGACGCTGGCCGACGTCAAAGACCAGGTCAAAGACAAGCTGGCGGCTGAGAAGGCGAAAGCGCTTATCCAGACCAGGCACGACGAAATCGACGACAACCGGTCGGCCGGAAAGACCCTTAAGGAAATCGCCGATATCTTGAAGCTCACCTACCAGGAAGTTGCAGCCTCCGACCGTCGCGGCATGTCGCCGGACAACAAACCCGTCATGGACCGGGCTGACATTTCCAAGATCGTCGATCTGGCGTTTTCGCCCGATGGTAGTTCTGACCAGCCTCCCGCCGAACTTGCCGACGGCGGTTATGCCTGGGTCAACACGCTCTCGACCGATGCCCCAAAGCAAAAGACATTCGACGAGGTCAAGGACGAAGTCAAAGCGCGCCACCTCGAGAACGAGCGCGTGCGTCTCTTGACGGAACTCTCGGCCAAACTTGCCGAGCGCATCAATGCCGGCGAACCGATGTCCGCGATCGAAGCGGCAGCCTTCGGCACGACGCAGAAGACCGAGGCCATCACGCGCTCCACTATTCCGCAGGGTCTGGGTGAAGCCTCGGTCGCACAAGCCTTCGTGCTGGCCAATGGCAAAGCAGGTTCCGCTGACAGCTCCGACAAGCAGACCCGCACAGTCTTCCGCGTCGTTGAAGTGGCGCCGGCCGCAACACCCACCAAGGAAGAACTCGACAAGCTCAGCAAAGCGATGGAACTCGATCTCTCCAATCAAGTGTTGACCGAGTACACCGAAGCCCTGAAGTCGAGGCTCGGCGCCAATGTCAACGAAGCCGAGTTGAAGCGCGCACTTGGCGTAACGGAACAGTGACGGGAGACAGGAAGGCCGTGCCGACGTCAAAGAAGCCTGCAACGGCATATCCGCAAGCCGAACCTCTCAATAAGCCGCTGGCTTCTCTGTCGTCGGAGAATGTCAGCGGCATCCACCCGGGCTTTGCGGAGTTTGAGCGCCGCTATTCCGCCGGCGCCGCGCAGGCCGTCTCAACGCGCCTTGTCGCCGATCTCGAAACGCCAGTATCGGCCTACCTCAAGATCGCCGACGGGCAGCCGATGAGCTTCTTGCTCGAATCTGTCGAAGGCGGCGCCACACGCGGGCGCTATTCGGTGATTGGCCTGGCGCCCGATCTCATTTGGCGCGCGCATGGGCCCAACGCCGAAGTCAATCGCAACGCGCAAGCCGACGCGAACGCCTTCGTTGCCGACAAAGCGCCAACGCTTCAATCCTTGCGCGCACTGCTTGACGAAAGCGCGATTTCCTTGCCGGAAGGCTTGCCGCCCATGGCCGTCGGCGTGTTCGGTTACATGGGCTACGACACGGTCCGCTTGATCGAAAACTTGCCCGTGATGACGCCCGATGTGCTTCAGGTTCCCGACGCCATCATGATCCGCCCGACCTTGATGCTGATTTTCGACAGCGTCAAAGACGAGGTGTTGGTGGTCACGCCCGTCCGGCCCGACACCAAGATCAGCGCACGCGCAGCCTACGATGCAGCACTGGCCCGGATCGCGCACGGCGTCGCCAAACTCGATTCACCTCTCCCCCATTCCACGGCGGCACGTCTCGACACACTAGAGCTTCCCGAGCCCGTCTCGAACACCACGCAAGCCGAATATCTCGGCATGGTGGCGAGCGCCAAAGAGTACATTAAAGCGGGCGATATCTTCCAGGTCGTGCTCTCACAGCGCTTCTCTTGCCCGTTCGCGCTGCCCTCGTTCGCGCTCTACCGGGCACTGCGCCGCCTCAACCCATCTCCCTTCCTGTTTCACTTGAACTTCGGCACGTTCTCCCTCGTTGGCTCGTCCCCTGAAATTCTGGTGCGCGTGCGCGGCGGGGAAGTCACCATTCGCCCGATCGCCGGCACAACGCGGCGCGGCATCAACGAAGCGGAAGACAAAGCGCTTGGCGAAGCGTTACTTGCCGATCCCAAGGAGCGCTCGGAACATTTGATGCTCTTGGATCTTGGCCGCAACGACGTCGGCCGCGTTGCGCAAACAGGTACTGTCTCCGTCACCGATCAATTCGTGATCGAGCGCTACAGCCACGTCATGCATATCGTCTCCAATGTCATCGGCCAGCTGGACGGCAAGAACCACGACGCCATCGACGCGCTGATGGCCGGCTTTCCAGCAGGCACCGTTTCAGGCGCACCCAAAGTGCGCTCCATGGAAATCATCGCAGAACTGGAAAAATCCAAACGCGGACCTTATGCTGGGTGCGTTGGATATTTCTCGGCCGGTGGCGAGATGGACACCTGCATCGTCTTGCGCACGGCCATCATCAAGGACGGTATGTTGCACGTTCAGGCGGGTGCTGGCATCACCAACGACAGCGTGCCCGCGAGCGAGCAGCAAGAGTGCATCAACAAAGCAAAGGCCATCGTCCGCGCCGCTGAAGAAGCCGTGCGCTTTGCGGCGAAGACAACCAAGGGCGGCAGCGGCAATGGCGGGGTGTTTGGGTAGCGGCCTCTAGCCCTCAGCGGATTGACAACTGTAAATTAACAGTTTACATTACATCTGCATGATTGAAAGATTGCGGCACAAGGGGCTCGAGCGCCTTTACGTGCGGAATGATGCGCGAGGCGTCAACCCGCAGCATGTTGAGAAAATCACGTTGATTCTGACTCTGCTTGACGCCGCCGAGACCATTGAGGCCATGAACGTGCCGAGTTTACGACTGCACAAGCTCGCAGGAAATCGAGCGGAATTCTGGTCTGTAACGGTTCGAGCTAACTGGCTGATTATCTTCCGGTTCGAGAACGGCAATGCATTCGATATCGACTTGATCGACTATCATTAGAGGTTTACGAAAATGCCCATGAAAGCCCCAGTTCATCCCGGCCGCTTGATCAAGAACGAGATCGACGAAATGGGCCTTTCCGTAGCGGCGGCTGCAGAAGGTCTCGGCGTCACGCGCCAGCAGCTCTATAACGTCATCAACGGCAAGAGCGCCGTGTCGCCCGAAATGGCCGTCCGGCTCGAAAAGGGTATCGGCAGCACAGCCGACACCTGGCTGCGCATGCAGGTGGCTTACGACCTCGCGCAAGTCCGCCAAACCCGCGCGGCTATCAAGGTCAAGAAGCTGACGCAGAAAGTGGCTTGAATGCTAAGTTCTGTTGAGCTTAGATGTCTTTGATCCCGGCCGCGCCTGCACTATATTCCAGTCATGAACGCAATTTTCGATAAAGCCATTGCGGCCATTACCAAGCTCCCGGACGCAGAGCAGGAAGCGATCGCGCGCGAAATGCTCGACCGCCTTGAGGCGGACGCCAAGTGGGATAAGGTGTTGACCGATCCGCGTTCGAAAACGTCACTGGCGCGCCTGGCTGCGGAGGCGCGCGCGGACATCGCAAGAGGCGAAGCTAATTGTAGGTTGGGTTAGCGCGACCCGTGCATTTCAAAAATTGAATTGCGTGCGCTGCTTCCGCGCGTAACCCAACAGCTCCGTAGCAAAATCCGTTGGGTTACGGCGCGCTCTTTTTGCGCTTCGGTTGCCCACGATCCAGCAGCGCAGCCGCGCCTAACCCAACCTACGTTTTGACATCAGCTTTCACCACCCGCCCACTCTTCGACAGCTCAACCGGCCGCCACCTCTTCCCCCAAGCCCTTGTCCATGGCTGCCACTTCGGCCGCCAGAAAATGCTGACGAGCGCGTGCCAAACAGCATAGACGACAAACCAGGCAATCACGCGAAACGGCAGCACTCCCAGCGCAAATGAGATGCGCCTGACGCGGTCCCAAACACCGGCACCATATTTAATAGTCCGTGCTTTAAGCCAAGCGCGCACCGCATCCTGCCCGAACGTGCTCTCCGCCACACGAAGC
>JANOKW010000413.1:0-11625 GCA_031419475.1 Hyphomicrobium sp.
GGTCAGTTCGATCTCGTCGGCATTCCCCCGTCGCCGCGCGGCGTGCCGCAAATCGAAGTAACGTTCGACATCGACGCCAACGGCATCGTCCATGTTTCGGCCAAGGATAAGGCCACCGCCAAGGAACAGTCGATCCGCATCCAGGCGTCGGGCGGATTGTCGGATGCCGACATCGACAAGATGGTTAAAGAAGCAGAAGCCAACGCTGCTGACGACAAGAAGAAGCGCGAGCTGGTCGAATCCCGCAACCACGCCGAAGCTCTGATCCACGGCACCGAAAAGTCGCTGACTGAAAACGCCTCGATCCCGGCCGTCGCCGCGATCAAAGGCGACGTCGAGGCGGCCATTGCCAAGGTCAAGGAAGCGACCAGTAGCGAAGATGCGGCTGCGATCAAGACTGCGATCAACGAGCTGACCCAAGTCGCTATGAAGATCGGTGAAGCCGTCTACACGGCGAAAGGCGGCGCGGCCGGCATGGATGATGGCGAAGAAGCAACTGAGGCAAAACCCGAAGGTGGCGACGACGTGGTCGATGCCGATTTCGAGGAAGTCAAAGACGACAAGAAGAAAGCCGGGTAACACCCTCTTTCTGTTCACCATGGCCCGCCCCCGTCTTGTCTCCGAAGTTGCGTTTGATCGCGGCGCGGCGGATAAGGCGAGGGCGGTTGCCGAGAGACGTAAATGAGGGCTTACTCACCGCCCACTGAGCAGCCTCAAGAGACAGCCACATATGGCCAAGCGCGATTATTATGAAGTTTTGGGGGTCGCTCGCAACGCTGGCGAGCAGGACCTTAAATCAGCCTACCGCCGCCTGGCGAAGGACTTCCACCCCGACCGCAACGCCGGCGACAAAGATGCCGAGCGCAAGTTCAAAGAAGTCAACGAAGCCTACGAAGCATTGAAAGATCCGCAAAAGCGCGCCGCCTACGATCAATTTGGCCATGCCGCCTTCGATGGAGCGATGGGCGGACGCGGCGGGCAAGGCGGCTTCGGTCCCGATTTCGCATCCTCCATGTCCGATATCTTCGATGATCTCTTCGGCGAGTTCATGGGCGGACGCCGTGCGCCCGGTCAAGGTGGGGGTGGGGCTCAAGGCGGGGGACAACAGCCGCGCCGCGGGACGGGCCGCGAACGCGGCGCGGATTTGCGCTATAATCTCGACATCACGCTGGGCGACGCGTTCTCTGGCAAGACTGCCGAAATTATCGTACCCGCAAGTGTTTCTTGTGAAGCTTGTTCGGGTACCGGCGCCAAGGCCGGCACCAAGCCCAAGACGTGCGCGGGCTGCGGCGGCCAGGGCAAGGTACGCGCCAGCCAAGGCTTCTTCACGATCGAGCGCACGTGTCCTTCGTGTCATGGGCGCGGCGAAACGATCGACGACCCATGCCCCGCGTGTTCAGGTGCCGGCCGTATCACCAAAGAGCGCAAGCTCAGCGTCAATATCCCGTCCGGCGTCGAAGACGGCACGCGCATCCGGCTCGCTGGCGAAGGCGAAGCAGGCTTGCGCGGCGGACCGGTCGGCGACCTCTACATTTTCCTCTCAATCAAACCGCACGCATTCTTCCAGCGCGATGGCGCGGACGTCTTCTGCAAGGTGCCGATTTCCATGACGACGGCAGCTCTCGGCGGCCAAATCGAAGTGCCAACACTTGAAGGCGCCTCAACGCGGGTGAAAGTTCCGGAAGGCACCGAAAGCGGCAAACAGTTTCGCTTGAAGGGCAAGGGCATGCCGGTGCTGCGCTCCAAGGTGACCGGCGATATGTATATCCAGGTCGATGTCGAGACGCCGAAGAATCTGACGCGGCGCCAGCGCGAACTGCTCGAAGAATTCGAGAAGGAAAGCCACAAGGAAACTAGCCCGGAAAGCGCCGGGTTCTTCACACGTGTGAAGGATTTTTTTGAGGGTAAGAGCAGTTAGGCATGCCGCGCGCGAGTACGTTTCGAGCGTGCAGTTGCTTTTCTGACGTCTAAACTCACGGCATAAACGTAATTCTTCCAGCAGCTCCGCTATCCTCCGACAAAACGAGCATCACATGCCCGCCACGCCGAAATCAGAGCCGCGCCTGCTGTTCATCGCCGGAAGTGCGCGAGAAAAATCCTGGAACAAGAAACTGGCGCGTCTCGGTCATCAGATCGCGGATGCCAACGGCATTGCGTCCGCCTTCGCCGACCTCGGCGATTATCCCATGCCCATCTACAATGGCGACATCGAAACCGAATCAGGTTCGCCAGACAACGCCCGCAAGCTCAAGGCGCTCATGAAAGTTCACTCCGGTATTTTCATCGCCAGCCCGGAGTATAACGCATCGTTCTCCGCGCTACTGAAGAATGCATTGGATTGGGTGAGCCACACGCGCGACGATGGCGAACACCCGCTTGAAGTGTTCAAGACACGGGTGTTTGCGGTGGGATCCGCTTCGCCCGGAGGCATGGGCGGATTGCGCGGACTATCGCAGCTGCGGCTTGTACTAGAGATCGGTCTCAGCGCGCTCGTGCTGCCGGATCAATTTGCGGTGCCACGCGCCGTCGACGCCTTTGAAGAAAACGGTCATCTGAAGAATAAAGACAGCCAGGAAACGTATAAACAGCTGATCCAAAAGCTCGCCCGCGCGGCGCATGTACTGCATGGGTAGGAATTGGCATTCTCCTCCGAAGGATGCTATTGCTAGCCAGCAATTCGATTAAGGATGGCGGCGGATGAGTAAGAACAAGCAAAGTGAGGATGGCCCCGGCGTTCCATACGTTCAGTCGCCGCCGCCGCGCGCGACGGGTTTCGCGGAAGACCACGAACCGCTTGTGGCCAGAGACCAGGTTGCCGAAGTTGACTGGACCCGATTGATTGACAGTCTTGGACGAACGATCCGGAATGCCGTCGATGATCACTTGGCAACCGGCAGGTCCGTTTACGGTCTCGACCCCAAAGGCCGCATTGCCGAAATCCGGCGCTAACACATGCTTTGGTTCGTTGCGGGGATCAACGGGACCGGCAAGAGTACGATATCGTGCGATCCTCTTCTCTTGGCGTTTATGGGTGTTCCTGCAGTCGTCAATCCGGACGAAATCGCGCGAGAAATTGCACGCACTAAAGGCGTCGAGTACCGGCTCGCCAACCTGAGTGCCGCGATCATCACGCAGTCCATGATGTTCAGCGAGGCCGTACTGAGCGAGACGCCCGCAGTGGCCATGGAAACTGTCCTCAGCACAGACAAGTACAATCCCGTACTCGATATAGCCGAGCAGCGCCGGATCCAAGTTGGCCTTGTTTACGTCTCGGTTCGCTCCGTCGATCTCACGCTTCACCGGATCAAATCGCGTGTCGCCGCCGGGCTTCACGATGTGCCCGAAGATACCGTGCGAGCCCGATGGCCAAAAACGCTCAAAAATTGTGCTTATTGGGCGACACGCGTTGACCGGTTGATCGTCTTGGCAAACAATTACTCTGACGGTCGCCCCGTACTTGTCGCTAGAAAGCTCGGTAAAGCAGGGGCAATAGAAATCCTCGATCGCGAAGAACTGCCAGAACTCATCGCACTGCTTGGAAAATCATGATCTCGAATTTCAGCTCAATCAAATGACAACAAGCCCCTCCGACAAACTCATCGTTGCCCTTGACGTGCCAAGCTATGACGAGGCGCGCGCACTCGTTGAAACCCTCGGCGATACGGTTAGCTTCTACAAGATCGGTCTCGAACTTTTATTCTCGGAAGGCTTGGCGCTCGCCTCTGAACTGAAGAACGAGGGCAAGCGCATCTTTCTCGATATGAAGTTCCTCGACATCGGCAACACGGTGGAAAAAGCAGTGGCAGGCGTCGCTCATCTTGGTTTCGATTTTTTGACGATCCACGGCACCGACACCAAGACGATGAAAGCCGCCGTCAAGGGCCGGGGAAATTCTCAACTGAAGCTTCTTGCTGTGACTGTTCTCACAAGTCTCGACCAAAACGATCTGAACGAGCAAGGCATTGCTATGTCAACGCGCGATCTCGTCCTGACGCGCGCGAAGCTCGCCCGCGAGGCAGGCATCGATGGCGTCATCGCCTCGGGCCAGGAAGCAGCCAGCATCCGCGCCGCCTGTGGACTGGAGTTCCTCATCGTCACACCTGGCATCCGCTTGCCCGGTGCAGATGCCGGCGATCAGAAGCGCATCTCGACGCCGGAGGACGCCATCCGCAATGGCGCTAACCATATCGTGGTCGGGCGACCCATCAATGCCGCCAGGAGCCCCGTAGAGGCAGCTCGAAGTTTCCTTGAGCACATGAGCCGGGCGATCTGAAACTCGGCCAGGGCGCGAAATTGGGGCACGGCGAGCCCTCGTGCCCCAGACTTGCCTTGGCCCCGTCATGCTTCACCCCAAATACCCGGTTAACTCGCTGTTAACCAAGGCCAAGCAATACGCTGGTGCATCTGCCTTTGGGATTGTCGCGTTACGGGGTAGTCGATGTTTCTTCGGCACAGAGTGCGCATGGCTGCGCTATTTGGAGCGTTCGCTTTGTTGGTTTGGGCCGCGATGCCGGTTTTCGCCGATGAGAAACCAGCGCCTCACGCATCGCTAAAGCCACTCAGCACTGCAACGCTGGCATTTCTCGAGCTCAAGAAGATTGACGCGCAATCTCCCACCTACATCCGCGTCTTCAAAGAAGAGTCGGAACTCGAGATCTGGAAAGCACGTGCCGGCGGGCGGTTTGTGCACATCAAGACATACCCGATTTGCACCTGGTCCGGCGCGCTTGGACCCAAGGAAGTTCAAGGAGATCACATGGCGCCGGAAGGCTTCTATGGCGTCAGCGCCGAAGGTCTAAAACCCGAAAGCAATTATCATCTGGCCATGAACATTGGCTATCCGAACGCACTCGACCGCGCGCTCGGGCGCAGCGGCGCTTTCATCATGGTGCACGGCGACTGCAAGAGTGTTGGATGCTTTGCCATGACCAACGGCAAAATCGAAGAGATCTATGCCTTCGTGCGCGAAGCACTGGACGGCGGGCAGGACCGCGTTCCAGTCCACGTCTTTCCCTTTCGCATGACGGCGGCCAACCTGACACGGCACGCAAACCATGCCGCGGCGGCGACCTGGGGTCCGCTCAAGGAAGCTTACAACGAGTTCGCCAAATCGCAGCTGCCGCCGCGCATTGCCTTTTGCTCCAAACGCTATGTCGTCAATCCTGTATGGACGTCTGCCGGAGAAGCCGAGAGTAACCCTGCGCACGCCTGCCCGGAAAGCGCCGGCAAACTCTTGGCGCCATTATCGCGCAAGCTCGCTAAGAAACTCAAAGGCGATCCGCTCGTCGCAGATGGCCTTAAAATGCGTTCGGCCGACGATATTGCCACGTGGGATGCGTCAATCGCAAAAGCTGCGGCCGCCGAAGCCGAGAAGCTCGAAAATAACCGCACTATGCGCAAGGAAGCGAGACGCAGCACTCAAGGCGGCACCAATAGTGTGGCGCCATTTTTCAACCAGTAGTCTCAACCAGTAATCTCAACCAATAGCCAAGCCCGGGTGTTGCCCCGGTTAGTCCCGCGCGCTATGGCTCTGGCCAAGTCCGCAACCGGCCTCATGAGGAAGCAATGCCCAAGGGATACATCGTCGTCCGCGCAAACGTAACGAACACAGACAAGTGGGGCGAATATCTGGCCGCCTCAAAACCGATTCTTGAACGCTACGAGGGCAAGCCGATCGTGCGCGGCGGACGCTGCGAGATCGTTGAAGGCACCGGTGCTCCGCGCAATGTGGTGATTGAATTCCCAAGTTACGAAAATGCTCTTGGATATGCTACGAGCGCCGACTACTTGGCCGCCAAAGCCCTGCGGCAGGGCGCCGGCACGCTCGACATGACTGTCGTTGAGGGGGTTTGAAGATATTGGACGGTGTCTGACCCATCGTGTTGAAGACACGCCTTCCCATCGTGTTGAAGACTCGCCTTCGGCATGAAGGGTCTGACACCGTGATAAAAACTGAGAACGGAGGCTTGGTGTCAGACCCAGAGGGTCAGACACCTCACCGAGATGCCACACTTCCCTGAAAGCAACGGCAGGACGCCCTGGCGCGCTACAGTTCTGACGCTGTTTCCGGAAATGTTTCCGGGACCGCTTGGCATTTCGCTGTTGGGCCAAGCGTTGGAGGCCAAGATCTGGTCGCTTGAAGCGATTCAAATTCGTGACTTCGGCATTGGACGGCATCGCCAAGTGGACGACACGCCAGCCGGCGGTGGCGCGGGAATGGTGCTGCGTGCCGACGTGCTCGCGCCCGCGCTCGACCATGCCCGGACGAAATCGCCTGACGCACCGTTGATCTATTTGTCGCCGCGTGGGGAGCGTCTCGCCCAGCCTCTCGTCAAAGAACTCGCATCAGGATCCGGCGTTACGCTGCTCGCAGGCCGCTTCGAAGGCATAGACGAGCGCGTGATCGAAGGGCGAAACCTGCGCGAGATCTCTATCGGAGATTATGTTCTGGCGGGCGGTGAGCTGGCGGCGATGGTTTTGATCGAAGCCTGCGTCCGGCTTCTCCCGGGCGTGCTTGGAGCGAGCGCTAGTCTTGAAAGCGAAAGCTTTGAAAGCAACCTGCTTGAGTACCCGCAATACACAAAGCCAAGAGAATGGGAGGGTAGAGTGGCACCCGATGTGCTGTTATCCGGCGACCACAAGAAAATCGAACTTTGGCGCCGCGCCGAATCCGAAAGATTGACGCGCCTGCGTCGGCCTGATCTCCTCACCAAGGGCAAAAGCTGACATCGGCTGATCCAGCTACTGAGTTAATCTCGTTGCGGAAAAATCGGCCGGAAAAATCGGCCAGTAGATACTTTCGTAGTATCAGGGTAACGCACCTTCACGCGAGTGCCACGGTATCAAATATCACAGCGGCATAGATCTGCTGCGTCTCCGGTCCATTCCTCCTGCGGGAACGTACCGGAAGCAAGCTGTCAGCACATCAGGCTCTCACGAGCAGAGGGATTTCGTCCTCGCTGGCATCTCGAACGTCGACGAACACTAAATCAAAAAACTTCAGGGAGAAGATAGATATGTTCAAACCCCTAGCAGCGGCGGCTGCCATTGCCGCACTGCTCTCAAGCACAAGCGCGATGGCGCAAGCCACGCTGGAAAAGTTATCAAACTTTAAATCCACCGGCATGACGAAAATCCCGTATGTCGAACAGGGTGGGGCGAATGCCGCCGCGATCAAAGAGACACTGAAAAAAATCAAGCTGCCGGACGGCTTCAAGATCGATCTTTACGCCATCGTTCCCGACGCACGCGCTATTTCCGTTGGCCCGCAAGGCGTCGTAACCTTCGTCTCCACACGCAAGGACAAGGTTTACGCCGTTACCGATCGCAACAAGGACCGTGTTGCCGACGAAGTGAAGGTGTTCGCCGCCTCACTCGAAATGAACATCCCTCATGGCCTTTGCTTCTCGAAGGACGGTTTCCTGTTCATCGTCGAACAGAACCGCGTCATCGTATATCCGGCGGCGGAATACTTCTATGAAGGTGCCGACGTTGCTGCATTCCAAGTCGTTGCTCAGGGCGATCTCATCCCGAAGGACGAAGAGAGCTACAACCATACGGCCCGCATTTGCCGCATCGGACCGGATAACAAGCTTTATATTTCGCTGGGCCAGCCAACGAACGTATTCGCGCCTGAGAAAATGGACCTCTATGCCAAAACCGGTATCGGCGGCATCGTCCGCATGGACCGCGACGGCAAGAACCGCGAAGTCTACACCACCGGCGTGCGCAACAGCGGCGGCATGGACTTCAACCCAAAGGATAAGTCTCTCTGGTTCACCGACAATCAGGTCGATGGCATGGGCGACGACATCCCGCCGGGCGAGCTGAACCGTCAGTCGAAAGCCGGCGAACACTTCGGCTTCCCCTGGTATGGCGGCGGAAAAACCCGCACCACCGAATACAAGGACAAGGAACCGCCGGCCAACCTGGTGTTCCCGCAGATTGAGTTTGTTGCACATTCGGCCGATATGGGCATGATCTTCTACACGGGTAAAATGTTCCCGAAGAAGTATCAGGGTGGCATCATCTCGGCTCAGCACGGGTCCTGGAACCGCACAACGCCGTCAGGCGCGAGGCTCCAGTTCACGACGCTGAAGGAAGATGGCACAGCCGACAAGACGGAAGTCTTCGCTGAGGGCTGGATTGGCGAAACCGGCGAATACCTTGGCCGTCCGTTGGACGTCGCACAGTTGCAGGATGGGTCCATCCTCGTGTCTGACGATCTCGCAGGTGCGGTCTACCGCATCTCGTACGGCAAGTAAGATATACTACTGACACTTGAGCCCCGCATAGGATAGAGTTCCGGTGCGGGGCTTTCCTTTTCGATATTCTCAACTCTAATCTCAACGGGTTTCCGATGGCGCGCAAAACTCTCGTTCTTGCCTCGATGATTTTCACGGCTGCTACGCTTCCTGCATCTGCCGCCGGGAATGCTGAGGCGGGGAAGAAAAAAGCCGGCCAATGCCAAACTTGTCACGGCATGGACGGCATGTCGAAACTTCCCGAAGCGCCCCACCTTGCCGGACAAAACCCGATCTATCTCGTGAGCGCGCTCAACGACTATAAGTCGGGCGCGCGCAAGAATGAGATGATGAGCGTCGTCATCGGCGCGCTCACGCCCGAAGACATCAATGACCTCGCAGCGTACTACGCGTCGATCCAGATCACGGTCACGCCGCCGAAATAGCGCAACCATTCTGCTTGGATTTGCTTTCTTGCAGCCTTAAGTTCGCGCACGTCTCGAGACTTACCTCCAGGAGCGCGCCATGAAGCTTTACAATTGGCAATTTGCACCCAACTGCCGCCGCGTGCGCATGTTCGTACTTGAAAAGGGCCTCGATCTTCCGTCAATCGAAGAAGTGGTCGGCGAAGGCTTCCGCATGTTTCCGCAGTATATCGACAAGTGGCCGCACGCCATGGTGCCGATGCTGGAACTCGATAACGGAACCCAGATAGGCGAAGCCGCAGCGATTTGCCGGTATCTCGAAGACCTACATCCCAATCCGCCGCTCATGGGCAGCACAGGATTAGAGAAAGCGACGATCGAGATGTGGGAGCGGCGCGCCTATGACGAGTGCATGATTGGTACCGCTGAAGTCGTGCGTAATTCCAGGACCGAATTTTATGATCGCGGAATCCCCGGAAGTCTTGAACCCGTGCCGCAAATACCGGCGCTCATTGAGCGCGGCAAGGGCCGGGTGCGCCGCTTCTACAAAAAATACGACACGCGCCTCAGCGAGACGCGTTATCTCGCGGGCGACAGCTTTTCGATGGCCGACATCACGACGCTGTGCGCCATGGACTTCGCGAAGTTTGCCGGCATGGACATCCCGCCCGAATGCACGGGGGTCGCGCGCTGGTACGCAGACGTCTCAGCGCGGCCTAGCGCGGTTGCCAGCGTTTGAATTTTACCGCGCGGCCCTTAAAGAATTTTGAGGCGATCCGCTTCACGCTGTTTGTAGTCGCGCTGTAGGTCAGTGATATAATCGCGGACGATCGGCGCGGCGTCGCGCTTTTTCGAGAGCTGCATGTGGAACACCAGCTGACTGCCGGTGCGGAACATCATCTCGCAGCTGATCAGATAGAACTCAAACATCCGGCAGAAACGCTCGTCGTACATTTTGGCGATCTGCGGACGGTTCTTCTCAAAACGATCGCACCAATGTTTGAGCGTCTTGGCGTAGTGGACGCGCAAGAATTCCACGTCAGTCACCCAGAGTGAATTCTGCTCGACAACCGCGAACACTTCCGAGAGCGCCGGCGAATAGGCGCCTGGAAATATATACTTCCTGAGCCACGGGCTCGCGGTTCCGGGCGGCGACATATGCCCGATCGAGTGCAGCAGCATGATGCCATCGTCCGCCAGCATCGCATTCACCTTGACGAAGAATTCGTTGTAGTGGTGCACGCCGACATGCTCGAACATGCCGACCGAGACGATGCGATCAAATTTGTTCGTGACGTCGCGATAATCGCGTAATTCGAAGCGTACCCGGTCCGATAGGCCCGCCTTCTTGGCTTTCTCATTCGACAAAACGTGCTGCTCTTTGGACAACGTCACGCCAGTGACATCGACGTTTTCCATGGCAGCCAGATACAGCGCCATGTCGCCCCAACCGGAGCCGATATCCAAGATCTTCTGACCCGGCTTGAGATTAAGCTTCGCCGCGATCAGCCGCAACTTGTTGCGTTGCGCCTCCTCAAGCGTGTTCGTATCGTCCTGAAAGTAAGCGCAGGAATACTGCATGCCTTCATCGAGAAAGAGTTTGTAGAAGTCGTTGCCAAGATCATAGTGGTGCGCGACGTTCTCCTGGGCTTTGCCGACGGGGTTCGCCTGCTGAAATCGTTTCAACCCGCGCGATATGCGACGCAGCACTTTCTGCAAGGGATAGGACCCGAGCGACAGGCGGTTCATCGAAAACAGCGTGAGGAAATCGCGCAGCGTCGAATTCTCGAACGTCAGGCGCTCGTCCATATAGGCTTCGCCGGCGTGCAGCTCTGGATTGAAGAATAACTTTTTGTAGAGCGCCGGGTCGTTGAGCCGCATCGTCACTTTTGGGCCCGGCGCGCCGGCGAAGAGATGGCGCCCGCCCTCGGCATCGATCACTTCGAGCGATCCAACTTTGACGAACGACTTGAGCATATGTGAGAGCGGGAACATCTTGGCCTCTTGTGGCGATGACACACGGCGCCCGGCCGCTACGGCTCGAACCGCTTCATCATCGCAGAGTTGCCGCCACCGTTCTACCCAACAGGCAGTAGGCTGCGGCACCTTGCGACGGGCAGCATTGGCTTATCCCCGGCAGAAGTTAGGCGGTAACGCACGTGCGCGCATAAACGGCCTTCTCGAACTCGACGAGCACGTCCGTACACTTGGGATCGACGAACGGCAGCGACTGCATCAAGACGACGCCGGCGATGCCATATAAGGGATCGAACCAGAAGTAGGTATTCAAGGCACCAGCCCAGCAATGACTACCAGCCGCCCTCATTCCGCGCGTGGGCTCAATATTGATCATGGTGGCGAGACTGTGCTTCTTGGACATGCCGGGGAAAAATTCAGCATCCCTCGTGACACCCGGCGCGACCGACGTCAGCTTGCCGACTTCGAGATCGTCGATGTGATTTTCGAGAATGTAGTTGACAGTCGCAGGTTTCAGGATTTGCGCCCCATTATAGCTGCCCTCGTTGAGCAGCATCAGCAGGAACTGCAGATAATCGCGCGCGGTGGAATAGAGCCCAAAGCCTGCCGAATAAACTTCCGGATTTGAAGGGGGATCAAGAGAAATGACACTCAGTGTTCCGTTCTCGCCGCGGGCGTGCACGCCAGCCAACCGGTTGCGCTTGTCGCCTTGGCACTCGAAGCCGGTATCCTTCATGCAGAGTGGCGCAAAGATCGCGTCGCCGCAGTACACGTCGAGGCGCTTGCCGCTGACGGCCTCAATGACCTGCCCGAGCCAATCGATGCCGATGCCGTAATCCCAGCGTTCGCCGGGATCGAAGACGAGCGGGTACATGATCCCGCGCTTGGTCCCAGACAAGAAACCGGGATTGCCGGTAAGAGCTAAATACTTGGCGATGTCTGCGTTCCAGAATTCGTAGACGAGGCCCGACGTGTGCGTC
>JANOKW010000414.1:0-5971 GCA_031419475.1 Hyphomicrobium sp.
ACGCGCGGCACAGTTGCGTCCAAACTTAAGGCGCGCCCCGATACTTTTGGCGCGGACCAACGCAATTATCGCATACTAGGGGGCGCCGTCGGCATTGCCCGTTGGGCCGGGCATATCCTGTCCGTTGACAACAAACAGGCCGTTGCAGCGGCACTGACCATCGTCCCCAACGTCGACATGAAGTTACTAAAAGGTGCGCCCAATCTCTTGATCAGCGTCACCTACATCGACGAGGATTACGTGACCGGCATGGGCAGGACGTTGCTCTTGCCCGATCTCGCCATTACCTCGGCTCCACTCTACCGCGGCGGGCTTGTCTCGGAACTCTTCGCCGGAGACGATGGTTCCCAGGCAGGCTATCTGAGCTGGACCACGCACCGGCCCGGCCAAGTCCTTCTCACGTTCATCTTGCCGCTTGTCGCTTTCGGTGTGTTTGCCGCCGCGCTCCTGGCCGCTGGTATGCTGCGACGTTTGAAACGATCGTCCCGTGAACTCGCCGAACGCGAACAGCAGTCGCGCCACGACGCGCGTCATGACGCCTTGTCAGGCCTACCGAACAGGGTGCACTTTGCAGCCAAACTCCAGGAAACGCTCGACCGGCTCGATGATCACGCGGCCGGGACCCAGGTTATTGTCGCCTACATCGATATCGACCGGTTCAAAGACGTCAACGACACGCTCGGCCATCATGCCGGCGACGAGTTGATCGCCGCTGTCGGCCAGCGCCTCAAAACGCTCATCCGCCATGACAACCTTCTGGCGCGCTACGGCGGCGACGAATTTGCCATTCTTTGGCTGGTCTCCAACGAAAGAGCCGCAGCCGCGATGGCAGAACGCATTCAAAGCGCCTTCTCGGCCCGCTTCGATGTAGATGGTCAAAGCCTGTTGGCGACTGCGTCAGCTGGGATAGCGATATCGGCAGACCGCGCTATCACGGCCGACGAACTCATGCGCCGGGCCGATATCGCGTTGTATGAAGCCAAAAGTAACGGCCGCAACAGGTCTGTGTTTTTCAGCGAGGACATGGCGCGCCGCGTCGAAGAGCGGCTGTCCATCGAAGCCGAATTGCGGATCGCACTCGACGCCGACGGGCTGCGCCTCAACTATCAACCCATCATCTCCTGCTGCTCGGGAAAAATCGGCGGCGTCGAGGCGTTGCTACGCTGGCGCCATCATGTGCGCGGTGAAGTCTCGCCCGGAGTCTTTATACCGATTGCCGAGCAGTCGGGTCTCATGCCGGCACTCGGCGAGTGGGTGCTGCGCCGCGCCATGAAGGATTCGAAGCTCTGGCCCGGGTTGCAAATCTCCGTCAACCTTTCTCCGGTCCAGTTCCGCCAGGTCAATCTCGAGGCACTTCTTCAGCAGCTCGTTGAGGAACACGATATCGACCCGAGCCGGTTTGTGCTCGAAATCACCGAAGGCGTCCTCATGGAATCGAGTGAGCGCACCAGCCGCACGCTCGACGCAATTCATGCCATGGGCTTTCAGACGGCACTCGATGATTTCGGTACCGGTTATTCAAGCCTCGCATACCTGTGCAATTTCCGTTTCGACAAGATCAAAATCGATCGCGCCTTCGTCGCCGGAATGTCGAAATCGGAAAGCTACAAAAAGATCGTCAACGCGATCATTTCGCTCGGGCGAGGTCTCGGCATGGAAATCGTCGCCGAGGGCGTCGAGACCGAGGCCGAAGTCGTTGCCATGACCCAACTCGGGTGCACCGCGCTCCAGGGCTTTTACTTCTCAAGGCCCATCGAAGCCAGCGCACTGAGCAGCCTACTCGAAACATTTGTGCCGAGAGTTTTCGGCGCGCAGGTCTCCGTTCTCAATTCAGAGAAGCAAGTGCCGCTCGCTGAAGCCAGCTGAGTTGCCGAGGCGGCGGGGGGCCGTACATTCAGCAGTTAGAAAACATGACCAGCCAGGGGAATACGTCATGACATCAAAATCGATTTCCGCTCAGTCGATACCGGTTGTTCGCTCGGGAAATGCCGACTATCAATGGTCCAATTTTGATTCAGAAGCCTATTTCCAGCACTATTACGGCGAGCCCCATGCCGACGACGATCACGTCATCCGCTGCGCCGTTGCTGCGATGAAGGCCATTGCCCCGTCCGCCGCTGGCCTCAACATCATCGATGTTGGCACCGGGCCCAATCTCATTCCTTTCATGTGTGCCATGCCGCGCGCACGCAGCCTCACCGCATGGGAATTCGCTCAATCAAACGTCGACTGGCTGCGCGCCGACCTGCAGCGCACTGAAATGCGGCCCCAGTGGCAGCATTTCTGGGGCGTGACCAGGGAAGCCTACGGCGCAAACTGGCATCTGCCTGAAAATCCGCTTCCCGCGCTCGCAGCGATCAGCCGGATTACGCGCGGATCGGTGTTCGATCTGCCCAAACGCCGCTGGGATGCGGCAACGATGTTTTTCTGCGCGGAATCGCTAACGGAACGGGAGGATGAATTCGCCGCCGCCGTCGCGGCCTATGCGCAATGCGTGAAACCGGGCGGAGCACTCGCTGCGGCGTTTCTCGTCCGCTCAGCGGGATACGAGGTGAGCGGCCACCGGTTCCCGGTTCTGAATCTCACACCCGAAGCAATCGAAACCACCTTCGCGATCCATGCTCAAAACGTTACAGCCGAGCGCATCGGACTGGTCGAGCGGAAAATCAGAAGCGGCTACAGCGGATTTATATTCCTCACGGGCCGCGCGCGCTGACCGATCGGAATGTGCTCGTCACAGCGGCTCTCCACCCGCCGGGCAATAGGTTTTCTGTAACCAGCGGATCGCCGCCATCGACCGATTGTACTTGTCCGGGTTGAAACCGAGCGTCATCTTTTTGGAGGTTGAAGGTTCTTTTGTACCAGCCTTGACGCAGTCATCTTCTGAGACTTGCATCTCCTTCCCATCGATCCGGCAGGCCTTGTAGCCACCCGCCTCGTCGAGAAGGAACGCATACTGGAACCCTTCATGCGCATAGATGTCTATCGGCGCTTCGAAGCGCTGCCGGAACGCGCCACTCTTTTCGTCAATCTCGGGCTCTTTGAGCGTCGACAAATCCAAGCTCGCGAGTGTGAAGACTTCGCGCGCGCGCATGAATTCCCGGCCTGCGCCGCCGCCATAGGTGATCTGCAGTTCGCGCAGAACTTCGGTCTTGCACGTTGTGGGATCGATCACGCGCAAGCTGGCATTGCAGTAGTCGCCTGGACCATTTAGGGCGATGTACTGGCAGAAAAAGGTCTTGGTATCGAGGTAAGCGCGCTCGTCTTCGAAGAAGACGACGGAAATCAATTCGTTGAATGTCAGAGTGTTGACCGCCGCAGCAGCCGTGGCACCCAGAACAACGGCGCCACCAAGCGACATCAAGCGTGTAACTGTGCGCATACCAGACTGCCCTCGTAGCACGAAAAAAAATGCTCTGTTGGTGCTAAGGCAACGAAGCCCGGCACATGAATCCGATATATGACTGCGATACACATGACTCCAGAAAATGGAACCAGAAAAACCATACCTTCGGCTACGGCCTAATGCCAAGCCGGATCACACTTCCACGACTTCGGCCACACCCGGCATCACCGCCAAGCGATTGGTGTCTTGAGGCGAAACCTCAAACCGGCCGGGCAACACGAATTCGAGCTCGCGGCCCCGATCCGCAAGGGGCAGCACAAGGCGAATTTCTCCACCCCGGGCGCCGCTCGGCTTCATGACCGTCCGCACCCCTGCCATTGAAATCTTTCCGGATGATAGCGGGCCGGGATCCAGAACAACGCGAAGGTTTCGCGGGATCGCGGCGGCGGCTTTGTCCAACGCCTCAAGGCTCTGCACGCGCATCTTCAACGTTTCGCCATCGCGCTCTGCTTCAACTGAAATAATAACCGGTGTCCCGGGTTCGAGCAAATCGCGGCAGACGGCAAGCGTGTCGGAAAATATCACCGCCTCGAATTGCCCGGTCATGTCGGAGAATACAGCGAACGCAAATTTGTTACCCTTCTGGGAACGGCGTTCGCGCGCTGAGATGACAATGCCAGCCAGCCGGGCGGCCGTCGCACCGCGTGCGGCCAAAGCTTCAAACTCGACGAAACGCCTGACGCCAAGTTTGGCCAAAACTTTCTCGTACTGATCGAGTGGATGGCCCGACAGATAAAAGCCAACAGCCTCAAATTCGGCCGCAAGTCGCTCCATAGGGGTCCACACAGCCGACCCGCGCAACGCGAGTTCGGGTGCTTTGTCTCCGCCACCGCCAAAGAGATCGACAATTCCCTGCGCATTGTCGGACGAACGCCGCTGCGCCAAAGCGAGCATGGAATCTGTATTGGCGGCAACCAGCGCCCGATTACTCTCGAAAATGTCGAAGGCACCAGCCTTGGCCAAGGTCTCAAGGCCGCGTTTATTCAAGGCCTTGGGGTCGAGGCGATGTGCGAAGTCAGCGAGCGACGCGTAGCGCCCATTCTCTTCGCGCTCTTTGACGATCGTCTCGACCGCACCAGCGCCGATATTCTTCAACGCGGCGAGCGAATAGCGGATCGCGCCCGCCTTCTCACCCTTTTTTGGTGGAATGGCCCCAAAATCAACGCTGGATTGATTGGCGCATGGCGGCATCAAAGCGATGCCGGACTTGCGGGCTTCGCCAGCAAACATAGCGAGCTTATCGGTGTTGCCCATGTCGAGCGTCATGGACGCGGCCAAAAACTCTTCACGGAAGTTGGCCTTTATATAGGCCGTGTGATAGCTGACCAGCGCATAGGCCGCTGCGTGAGACTTGTTGAAGCCGTAGCCCGCGAACTTATCGACCAACTCGAAAATATAAACAGCGTCTTCGCGTCTGACGCCCTTTGCTAAAGCGCCTTCGACGAAGCGGGCCTGTTGGGCTGCCATCTCTTTCTTGTCCTTCTTGCCCATGGCGCGACGCAAGAGGTCGGCTTGTCCAAGCGTATAGCCGCCCATCACCTGGGCAATCTGAATGACCTGCTCCTGATAGATGATGACGCCGTACGTTTCTTTCAGAATACCTTCCAGCATCGGATGCAAGCAGTCGACGGGTTCTTCGCCGTGCTTGCGATTGATGTAGGTCGGTATGTTGTCCATCGGACCCGGCCGATAAAGCGCAACCATGGCGATGATGTCTTCAAAACGGTCGGGCTTGAGACGCTTCAAACTTTCGCGCATGCCCGTACTTTCGAGCTGGAATACGCCGGCTGTGTCGGCCCGTGCCAGGATCTCGTAGGACTTCTTGTCGTCGAGCGGCAGCGCCAGAAGATCAACCTCAATGCCTCGGCCCTGCTTCACAAGCTGCACCGCCTTTTCCAGAACCGTCAGCGTCTTGAGGCCCAAGAAGTCGAATTTCACAAGGCCCGCAGCCTCGACCATCTTCCAGTTGAACTGCGTGATTGGGAAACGCGATTTCGGATCGCGATAGAGCGGAACGAGCTCTTCGAGCGGCCGGTCGCCGATGACGATGCCGGCGGCGTGGGTGGAAGCGTGACGATAAAGTCCTTCAAGCTTCTCCGCGATTTCCAAGAGATGCGCGACGATCGGCTCGCGGTCGCGCTCTTCCTGAAGCTTCGGCTCGCCTTCGATGGCCTGGCGCAGCGTTACGGGATTTGCTGGATTGTTGGGCACGAGCTTGCACAAGCGATCCACCTGCCCATAAGGCATCTGCAGTACGCGACCGACGTCGCGCAACACGGCGCGGGCCTGCAATTTGCCGTGCGTAATGATTTGCGCCACGCGGCCGACGCCGTACTTCTGTTGCACATACTCAATGACGCGATCACGCTTTTCCTGGCAGAAGTCGACGTCGAAGTCGGGCATCGACACGCGTTCTGGATTGAGGAAGCGTTCAAACAGCAAGCCAAACCGCAAAGGATCGAGATCCGTGATCGTCAAAGCATAAGCAACGAGCGAGCCCGCACCAGAGCCGCGCCCAGGGCCAACCGGAATACCATTCGACTTCGACCACTTAATGAAATCGGC
>JANOKW010000415.1:0-3032 GCA_031419475.1 Hyphomicrobium sp.
CGCAGGACAACGGCCGTCACGAGCGCATGCATCGCACGTTTGAAAGCCGAGACGGCGCGGCCTCCGGCGGCGACTGTCAACGAGCAGCAGGCGCGCTTCGACCGGTTCCGGCGGCACTATAACGAGGAGCGCCCGCACGAGGCGCTTCAGCAGACGCCGCCAGCGCGCCATTGAACGCCGCCGCAGCGCCCCTTTCCCCATCGTCTGGAAGAGCCGTGGTACGATGCCGGTCACGAGGTGCGAAGCGTGCGCCCGGCGGGCTGGATCAAGTGGCGCGGCGAACATGTGTTTATCGGCGAAGCTCTGGCGGGTGAAATCGTCGGCCTGGCCGAAATCGAAACGGGCGGACACATCGTCCGTTTCTGCGGCCGCGACCTCGGTGTTATCGATCGCAAATTCCGTTTCCACCGTTTCGCTCCGCCGCGCGCGCGGCTGCGCTCCACGGCGAAAACGGAGGCCGGAACAGATGGAGAATAGTGTCAGGGATGCTGCCGGTCTAAACTGTCAGGGATGTTCCCGGTTGATCACAAGTTAGTAGGGATGTGCCAGCGGCAAGCGCACCAAAGCGCGCAACAACATTGCGTCGGTTCTACACTTCCTTTGGCTTCCGGCGCGGCAGCGTGATAGCCAGCCACTACGTCACGAAGTACACCCGCTTCGCTTTGGCGAAAGCGTTTAGGTAGAGTCTTTCCGGTGCTAACGTGATCGCGGGTCGACGGTGTTCCTGATCCTGCCACCTGATCGGCTCGATACCTATTAGCGCTCGCTCGCTAAGCAGCAATGCCGTCTTCGCAAATCGTCAACTGGTTCGATATTCCTGTCAGTGACCTTGATCGCGCGATGAAATTTTACACCGAAGTCGTAGCTGAACCTTTGCAGAAATATTCCGCGCCGGGTCTTGAAGGAGCCTTGTTTCCCGACCGCGGCGTGACCGGGACGCTGCTTAAAAGCGATGGCTTTACACCCAGCATACAAGGCTGCGTTGTTTATTTAGACGGTGGCGACGATCTCGAGCCTATGCTTCGGCGTGCCGAGCAGGCTGGCGGAGAAGTGGTTCTCCGAAAGACCGAAATTATCGGCGGCCGCGGGTTCTTCGCTTATTTCAAGGATACCGAAGGCAATCGCGTCGGAATTCATTCGACCGGCTGATAAGATGGCGCGGACGATTACCGAGAAAATGGGATTTCACGAGGGTATGCGGGCATACTTTTTGAAGGGACCCAGGGAAATTTTGGACGAGATTTCGTCTGATAAGCTCGTTGTATCCAGCGCATGGAAAGGCAAGTTTGACCTGATCTTCGCGTTTTCACCAGCCAGAAACAAATGCGAGCTGCCAAGGACAAGGCTTCGGTCGCATCTCAAGCAGGGCGGGCATTCTCATTGCGCTCCCTGCCAATTCACGACCCGTCATGCCCCACTCCCCTAATGCACATTATCCTTACACCAACCTGCTCTGCTCCACCGCCGCAGCAATAAAGCTCGCGAATAGCGGATGCGGCTCAAAAGGGCGCGACTTCAACTCGGGGTGATACTGCACGCCGATGAACCAGGGGTGGTCCGCGTATTCGATTGTTTCTGGCAACAAGCCGTCGGGCGACATGCCGGCAAAAATCAATCCCGCACGCTCCAGTGCCACGCGGTAATGCGTATTCACTTCGTAGCGATGGCGGTGCCGCTCCGATATCCGCGTATCGCCGTAAACTTCCGCAATACGGCTTCCCTCATTGAGCGATGCCGCAAACGCGCCGAGCCGCATCGTGCCGCCGAGATCGCCGCCTTGACGGCGCTGCTCCAATTCATTGCCGCGCATCCACTCCGTCATCATGCCAACGACCGGCTCTTGCGTATCGCCAAACTCGGTTGAGCTTGCGCGCTTGAAGCCCGCGAGATTGCGCGCCGCTTCGAGACACGCCATCTGCATGCCGAAACAAATTCCGAAGTACGGCACCTTCTTCTCGCGTGCGAATTTGGCGGCGCGAATCTTTCCCTCCGCACCGCGTTCGCCGAAGCCGCCCGGCACCAGAATGCCGTGCACGCCTTCCAAGTGCGGTGCTGGATCTTCGTGTTCGAAAACTTCCGATTCAATCCATTCGAGCTTGACTTTCACCCGGTTGGCGATGCCGCCGTGCACGAGGGCTTCAGTCAGAGATTTGTAGGCGTCCTTCAATCCTGTGTATTTGCCGACGATAGCAATCGTGACTTCGCCTTCGGGCGCGGCGATGTTGTGCGAAATCGTTTCCCAGCGTGTCAGATCCGGCTTTGGCGCGCCCGTGATGCCGAACGCGGCCAGCACTTCGCGGTCGATGCCTTCGCGGTGATACGCGAGTGGCACGTCGTAGATCGACGCCACGTCAAGCGCCTGAATAACGGCTTCGGGGCGCACGTTGCAAAAGAGCGCGATCTTTTTGCGCTCGCTGGCCGGAATTTCACGATCCGAACGGCACAAAAGAATATCGGGCTGAATGCCGATCGAGCGCAGCTCCTTGACTGAATGCTGCGTTGGCTTGGTTTTTAATTCACCGGCTGACGGAATGTACGGCATCAGCGTCAAATGAATGTAGACGGACGCGCCGCGCGGGAGATCGTTGCCCAACTGGCGGATGGCTTCAAAAAACGGCAAGCCCTCGATGTCGCCAACCGTACCGCCGATTTCGGTCAATACGAAATCCACGTCCTCGTTGCCGTTCAAAACGAATTGTTTGATCGCGTCGGTCACGTGCGGAATGACCTGCACGGTGCCGCCGAGAAAATCGCCGCGCCGTTCCTTGGCGAGGATTTCCTGGTAGATGCGCCCGGTGGTAATGTTGTCCGACTTCTTGGCCGGAACGCCGGTGAAGCGCTCGTAGTGGCCAAGGTCGAGATCGGTTTCCGCCCCGTCGTCGGTGACGAAAACTTCGCCGTGCTGATACGGGCTCATGGTGCCCGGATCGACGTTGAGATAGGGGTCGAGCTTTTTCAGCCGGACTGAATATCCGCGCGCTTGAAGAAGCGCGCCAAGGGCGGCGGACGCGAGGCCTTTTCCAAGGGAGGAG
>JANOKW010000416.1:0-3696 GCA_031419475.1 Hyphomicrobium sp.
TGGTCCACAATCAAAGACCGCGCAACGTCGGCGCGGTTGGTACCGTACACGCTTCCAATTAGATCGTCGATCATAGCCACCGCCGAAGCAGGTAAGCGTATTGCAAGTTGTTCTTTTGCCATGGATAGACTCTGATTAGACTCTTGTCAGAGTCTGCAAATCAGATCATACATTGCAACAGAAAAGCCGCCACCCTTTCGGATGGCGGCCCAAGTCAGACAAGGTCCGGGGTGGATTACTTGTCCTTCTTAATGGTCTCGATCACCGTCGTTCTAGGACGGGAAATCGCGACCTTGACCGGAACGAATTGGCCAGAAATGGCGCTACGTCCGATCTTCATCGTCGATTTAGCCATGGGATCACTCCTTTTGGCCTTCGAGCAGATGAGCCGCCCTCTCCGAAACAACACCACGTTGCCTCGCCGTTTCAAGGGCGTGGCGCGTGCGGAGTGCGACAACGGCACAATGGAGCGATTCGATCAGCCCGTCATCTACATCGCTGCCGCTGTTTTGCGGCGCGCCTTTCGGCTCGCTCAGGCTGACAAGAATCAGGCCCTATCAGTCGTTCGATAGGTCAACCGGCGGCCTTGGGCACCCTTGACCATCTTCGCAGCGCGTTCTTCGTCAGTCACGCCCAGATTTACCCGGTTATTATAACGGAAATCGAACTCTGCCAGATACCGGTGCAAATGCTTTTCCTGGCAATGCTGGTAGGTGCCGCGCATGCCGCGTTTGAACAGCGAGAAATACCCTTCCACGGTGTTGGTGTGGACGGTCTTGCCCGGTTCATAGCGGACGTATTCGGCAATCGAATGATCCACGCGGTCATGGCTGGCAAAATGGCCAAGCTGCTTTTTGTAGAGCATGGCGCTGTCGGTCATGATGAAGGTTTCCTTGCGAACGTTCTGGTTCACAATCGGAACAACTTCGGCAACGGTGCTGCCCGCGACGTGGAAGCTGCGCACGCCGCCGTTCCGCTGAACAAGCGAAACAATCATGTTCTTATGGGCTGAGTTGGTGATACGGCCCTTGCCGCCAGTCTTAGGGCGTCGGCCCTTGGGGTGAGTAGCGGCGCGGCCATAGATGGTTTCGTCTACCTCGACGGTCTTGCCTTCTCCGCCCAAAGGAGAGACGAGCGAGCCGGTACGCATGGCTTCGCGGATACGGTGCCCCATGAACCAAGCGGTCTTGAGGGTGACGCGAAGAGTGCGGTGAAGCTGATTGGCGCTAATGCCCTTCTTTGATCCGGCGATCAGATAGAAGGCTTGCAGCCATAGGTGAAGCGGAACGTGCGACTTCTCAAAGATGGTCCCGACAGTGACCCGGAACTGCTTCCGGCAGGCGTAGCACTTGTAGAGGCCGAAACGGGTTGCCTTGCCCTGCATCCTGGACACGCGCTTTTTCTCGAAGCAATGCGGGCACTGCGGACCATCAGCCCAAATTTTTTGTTCAACCCACTTGAAAGCGGCTTCTTCGTTCTGTAAATGTTCTTGAGTAAGAAGGGGCGAGCTATTCATAGGAATCTCCTATTGATTCCAACTTGGTGCCGGTGTCTGGGTTTGTCAAGTATAATATGACCCAGCCTTTCCGCACCCGGATTAGCATTCGGGCTTCCGGAGGGGCGTGATGTACGGGCAGATTTCAACGCTGGCGTTTATCGGCATCGAGGCGCGTGTCGTCGAAGTGCAGGTTCGGATCTCGCCTGGCCAACAGGCCTTCGCGATAGTTGGCCTCCCCGACAAAGCCGTGGCTGAGAGCCGCGAGCGGGTGCGCAATGCGCTTCATGCCATCGGTCTCGGACTTCCCTACAAACATATCACCGTCAACCTCGCGCCAGCCGATCTCCCCAAAGAGGGCAGCCATTTCGATTTGGCCATCGCGCTTGCCATGATGTGCGCCATGGAGGCGATCGCGCCGGATGCGATCTCGGGCTTCGCGGCGATCGGAGAACTCGCGCTCGACGGCGCGATCCGCGCGGTGCCGGGCGCGCTGCCGGCCGCCATCGGTGCCAACGCCATCGGCAAAGGATTGATCTGTCCCGAAGCAGGCGGGCCGGAAGCTGCGTGGGCCGGGGAAAATATCGACATCCTGGCAGCGCCGCATCTCTTGTCGCTGGTCAATCACTTCAAGGGCCTGCAGACGCTGTCGCGGCCGAAACCCAACCTCGCGCAAGAGACACGCGTCCTGCCTGATCTGCGCGACATCAAGGGACAGGAGATGGCAAAGCGCGCGTTGGAAATCGCGGCGGCTGGCGGGCACAACCTGCTGATGGTCGGCCCGCCCGGATCCGGCAAAACCATGCTGGCCTCGCGCCTGCCGTCGATTCTGCCGCCGCTCGCGCCCGAAGAAATACTTGAAGTCTCGATGGTGCATTCGCTGGCTGGGGAATTGATGGGCGGGCAGCTCACCATTCAACGGCCGTTCCGCGCGCCCCATCATTCGGCCAGCATGGCGGCGCTCGTCGGCGGCGGGTCGCGCCCGAAGCCGGGTGAAGTCTCGCTCGCGCATTTGGGTGTGTTGTTTCTCGATGAGCTGCCGGAGTTTCAACCCAACGTACTCGACGCGCTGCGCCAGCCGCTTGAATCTGGCCAAATGGTCATCGCCCGCGCCAATCATCGCATCGCTTACCCCTCGCGCATTCAGCTTGTCGCGGCCATGAACCCTTGCAAGTGCGGCGGATCTGGCCCGGGAGAGTCCTGCAAGCGCGGCCCGCGATGCGCAGCTGATTATCAGGCGCGGGTTTCTGGTCCACTCTTGGATCGCATTGATTTGCAAATCGAAGTGCCAGCCGTCTCCGCCGCCGATCTGGTCATGCCGCCGCCGTCTGAAGGCAGTGCGGAAGTGCGTGCGCGGGTTGCGGCCGCGCGTGACTTGCAGCGGGCGCGGTTTGCGGGGCTCGGGCTCAAAGGCGTGCGCACCAACGCCGATCTCTCAGGCCAACTTCTCGAACAGACGGCCATGCCGGATGATGCGGGCTTGGCACTCCTGCGCCGAGCGGCCGAACAGCTGCATCTTTCCGCGCGCGGGTTTCATCGCACATTGAAGGTCGCGCGTACGCTCGCCGATCTCGATGCGCAGGAGAGAGTCTTGCGTGTGCATATCGCCGAGGCGCTGAGTTATCGCGCCGAGACGATGCGGTTGAGTAGGGTGGCGTGAAGTGAGGCAATAGGCAACAGGCAACAGGCAACAGGCAACAGTAAATGGTAGCGTAGCGTGAGCATCAAATCATATCGCGACTTAAAAGTTTGGCAGCAATCGATCGATTTGGTTGAGGCTGCTTATCGTTCAACCGCTGGGATGCCAGCAAACGAAGTTTATGGCTTGGTATCACAGATAAAGCGGGCGGCTTCCTCAATCCCAGCCAATATTGCCGAAGGCTATGGCCGCGACAGCACCGGTTCGTACGTTCACTTCTTGAAAATTGCCAAAGGCTCACTGCGAGAGCTTGAAACACATTTGCTAGTTGCCGCGCGGCTGGGTCTCTTGGCTTCCGATAAGCTCGATCCGTTGCTCGAGCGAGCGGAGAGCATTGGAAAGATGCTCACCGCTCTTATCAAAGTTCTGCAAAACGGTAAGAAAATCGTCGAAACCGCTTGATCGTATGAATTTTGGTGTACTGACACCGCCTACCGCCTACCGCCTACCGCCTACCGCCTACCGCCTACCGCCTACCGCCTACCGCCTACCGCCTACCGCC
>JANOKW010000417.1:0-3315 GCA_031419475.1 Hyphomicrobium sp.
GCCTTTACATCGAAGGCTTCTATAACCCGCAGCGGCGGCATTCGAGCCTCGGCTACAAGAGCCCCGCCGCGTTCGAGACAGCCTTCAAGACAAACGGCCAGACGGAGAAAATCGCTCTCCACTAAATCCGGGGAGGTCCAATCAAAAGACACGCATTCCTGTTGTCTCGCTCGGCGAGAAAGATATTGGACACTTCGACGAAATTTCTTCCGACCAATGTTGGAGGAATTGACACGAGGTACATTTCGTTCGCCTCCCGCGCTACCGTCAGAAGCTCTTGATAAACCCGCGTCATTCCGTGGAACAAAGAGGCCCGCGCCAGAAGTCTCAATCCGAATTGAGCGGATGAAATCACCTCGTCGGCGCCCGCTTTGCGCATGTGCGCGCGGAATTTCGGGTCGAGACATTCGACGACGATATTGGGTAGCGCATCGCTGCGGCAGACGTTCTTGACAGCGATACAGCAGACGATCGATTTCCCGTCGGCGTGTTGTCCGTGGCGATCGTCGGCGAGGATCACGACCGAATACGCCTGCGGAACCTTCGCCCGCTTCAATATGACTTCGTTGGCCGGGTCGCCTTTTACAATGTAAACATCGTTGAACGCTGGATCATCTTGCTTGTCCGGCAGTTCGATGTCCTCGGGATTGTCGTGGATGATTACGATCGGGCGCCGCTGCGCGACGATGTCGCTGTGAACATCTCTGATCCAATCGAGCCCACGCGGGGCCCAATTGCAGAGCACCAGGTGATCGGACATTTCTACGCTTGTCACTTGCCGTCTCCTCAACATGCGATCAATCAAAATCGAAGCAACGCCTGCGGTGAATAATCCGCTAAATGCGATGCCCCAAACGACTAGGCCTGATGCAACGAGCCGCCCCGCCATCGAGTGCGGCACTTCGGTGATGCCGCTGAAAAGGATGACCCAAACATTCCAGAGCGCGGCTCCCCAGGTGGCAAATGCGGGGTTTCCCGCTGGCTCGAGCACGTGGAGCAGTAGGGCCGCCAGGAGCCACACCACTATGATTGCCAACAACAGCCACCATATCTGACTGCGACTCCACTTGGCGACAAGGCTCACGAGCGATAGACGCCAGGATTTTCTTCGCAGCAGGGCGATGCGTTGTTTCAGTGCGGGCCGCCGCGTCGAATTCATAACTCTGTACACCCGCCCGCATGCTTTCCTTGCCAGGGCAACATATTGGCTCTTTTGCAACGAATGCAAGTCGGACGCATGGCGTTTGTGTGGAGCGGACTAGAGCAATATCCGATCAGACAGGATCGCATTAGCGATCAACTGATCGGATGAAATTGCTCTAGCATCATGATACTAGAGCATCTTTATCGGCCCGGTGAATCGCATCAGCGATTCCGTCCGGTCCGATGATGCTCTAGTCGCGCTGGCGTGCTTTAGGTGGCCTGCTGGCGGCAAAAAACATCGTCACTCTCCAGCATGATTTACCTTCAAAATGCGGGCGATTGTCAGCGCGTCGCGGGCTGAGAGGCGCGATGTCATGGGGATCGTTTAGCATCGCGCGCGGAATTCGCAAGTTGCGGCGCCGATTCTGGAACCGCGACAAGGCCAAAAGCGTTTCGCAACAGAAGACAGGAGAAGTGCAATGGCTCGCAACAACCGCCCAAGTGTCACACTCATCAGCCATTCGCCGGTCATTTACTGGTGGCCGGCAATTCTCGCCGCTTACGCCGTCGGGCTTTCGACCTACGCGGGAGGTCATGCACTGCCAGGAGATCCATCCGGCAGCTTCGTTCATCCGAGTAATAATCCCGGCTTAATTTTCATTGCGACCTTGATCCTTCTCATTATTTTCACGAACGCCAAACTGCGCGGCATCTATTCCGTGTTGACTATCGCCATCGCCGCGTTCGTGGTCGTGTTGTTCGCATGGCTGGGCTGGTGGGACGCCATCTTCGAATTCATTCCGCAATTGTCGGCCAAGGCGAATGCGGGCTTCTATACCGTTTTCGGCACCGTCTTGCTGATCGTGTGGCTTGCGGCATTCTTCTTCTTCGACCGGCTGACGTTTTGGCGGATATATCCAGGTCAAATCGTCGAAGAACGCATCATTGGCGGCGCATCGAACAGTCACGACACCCAGCGCCTCGTATTCGAGAAGCAAGATCGCGATTTGTTTAAGCATGGCCTTTTAGGGCTCGGCGCGGGCGACGTGCGCATGATCGCCGCTGGGCGCGACCCCATTTACATTCCCAACGTTCTTTTTATCGAAGCAAAAATTCGAAAAGCGCAAGAGCTTGTCGTCTTGAACCCCGAAAAACTTGAGAGCGAGAAGCTTGTGATGCCCGACAATCTCCCTGCCGACGCGCGGCGATAGCCCACTACGTTTACTCCGGCAGCCAACCGTCTCCGGCCCGTGTCATCCCGGCTGGAGAAATTGCGCGCGCGCGATTTCGGAGAGCCGGGACCCAGACCCAGAAAGCCCAGCACGCGAACGGCTAAAGTACATTTGGGTCCCGGGTCTTCGCGAACTCGTTTCACGACATCGCTTCGCCCGGGATGACAACCAATCACACCCGCATCGGCATCAGAACGTAGAGCGCGCCTTCGCCGCCGCCGCCAACTTCCCCCTCTCCCCCTGTAAGTGCAGCGCATGGGGAGAGGGGACGCGCGCAACTTATGATTCGTCGAGTTGTGGCTGTGGGCTTTCAGATACGCTTTCTAGCGCCACAACGCGGAACCGACAATCGCACAGACCACAGCCAAAATTGCCATGAGAATAAAGAGTGAAACAGATCGAAGTATGCCATGACTTTGCATTTCGCCCTTTGGCCTCGTTGACGGATTATCGCTCGTCAACCGCTCACTGGGCAACGCCTTCACGTTTATTTGGCCGTCGTCATCTTCAAATACCTCATCACCGTCTTCGTCCAACTGAATGCCCATCGTTGCTACGAATTCCCGCGACCATGGCAGCTCTTCTTCAGTCACTACTCCGCTGTTCGATACAAAGCGGTACGCAAATGCGTTGCCCTGCTCTTCAGCTTTCGCACGTATTGCTAAATTCGGAAACCTTCGAGCAAGTTCGTGAAAAATCTTGTCGGCCATTGACCAAGCCGTCGCAAACGTAATCTCAACGCGTGTCTCGGACTCCATGCGAAGTCCGCTGTTCATGTACCAACTCGTACCCCAATTGGCAGTTGTCCAGTCGTCAGCAAAGCACGAGCCTGTCTTGGAGTGGGCAATAACGGCCTGATTTCCAAGCTCAAGCGCCTTTGGATTGTTCTTTCGAAGCCACTGCACTAGCAGGCTGTTGAACTTCTCGCCTGCTGACAAGG
>JANOKW010000418.1:0-5833 GCA_031419475.1 Hyphomicrobium sp.
GGCAACAGTGGATCGATGATCGACCATTCGGAATCTGTGAGCTCGTAACGGCGCAGCTGTCCCATCTCAACCTCCTCAGTTGAGACTGTGAATCACTGTTCGCGCCGTTTGGGAATCCAGTTTATGAGTTTATGACCTAGTTCGATTCAACTGTGAGACGCCGCGACATGAGCCTCCTGACCACACTCGGCACCGAGATGCCGCTCGACGCGCTATCGGCCGAGCTGAAGCGGCGCATTGAGGCGCGCGGCCTTGGGCCCCCTCGTTCGTTCGTCAAGTGGGCTGAGCAGATCCTGGTCGATCACCCCGAGCGCAAGGCACTGGTGCTCCCGGCAGGGACCAGGATCGAGGGCGATGCCAAGCTTGACGGTGACGACTTGCTCGAACGCGGTATCGCGACGGTCGCCGTCTTGGGTGATTTGGAGATCTCCGGGCGGCTGACGAATGCCGATAGCGAAGGAGGGCCATTCCTCTTCGTCGACGGGGACCTCCGGGCGGGCGAGATCCTGAAGGGCGGGTCGAGCATCATCGTGCTCGGATCGGTGACAACCCGCGGACTGCTGATTTGCGACTCGAGCATTGGCGCTTTCCTGGCGGCGGTCGATCTCTCCGCGTCGGCCATCATCCTCTGCGATCAGGATCTACATGCTGGTGGCACCATCAATGGCGAAATCATCAGCGAGGAACTTGGCAATATGCGTGCCAGGCTCGTGCCGGAGGTTTTTTCGGATCCCGCTGACCTGAACGACGAGTTCGCCGACGGAGATCTGATCCGCGAGCGCTTGGATGCAGGGCTGCCGATATTGAAGGGGTGACGCGCCACCCCTCAAAACCCAACCTGATCGCCGCCTTTGAGCTGCAGGATCTCGCGCGCTTCGTCGGGCGTTGCAATGCCAAGCCCCATGCCTTCGAGGATGCCGCGCACGATTTTGACTTGTTCGGCGTTTGACGTGGCGAGACGCCCGGGCCCAGCCCACAAACTATCTTCAAGGCCGACGCGGACGTTGCCGCCCATACTGGCCGCCTGGGCTGCGATGCGCATTTGACTGGAACCCGCGCCGAGGACCGACCAGCGGTAGTTATCTCCGAACAGGCGGTCGGCGGTGCGCTTCATATGCGCGATGTCCTCAGGGTGCCCGGCGATGCCGCCGAGGATGCCGAACACCGATTGCACGAAGAACGGCGGCTTGACGACGCCCCGGTCGGCAAAGTGCGCGAGCGTGTAGAGATGGCCGATGTCATAACACTCGATCTCGAAGCGCGTGCCATTCTCGGCGCAGGTTGTCAGGATATATTCGATGTCGGCGAAAGTGTTTTTGAAAAAGCCCGCTCGCGTACCTTCGAGATAGGGACGCTCCCAATCGTGCTTGAATTCTTTTTGCCGCGCCAACATGGGAAACAGTCCGAAGTTCATCGTGCCCATGTTGAGGGAGGCGACCTCGGGTTTGAAATGGGCCGCAGGCTTGACGCGCTCTTCGATCGACATGGTCGGCGCGCCGCCGGTCGTAATGTTGATGACGACGCCCGAGCGCTGCTTGATGATTTGCAGGAATGGCGCGAAGGCTTCGGGCGATTGGTCGGGGCGGCCGTCTTTGGGGTTGCGCGCGTGAAGATGTACGACAGCTGCGCCGGCTTCAGCCGCTTCAATCGCGGCGGTCGCGATCTCGTCCGCCGTAATTGGCAGATGCGGCGACATGGACGGCGTATGGATGGATCCTGTAACGGCGCAGGTGATGATGATTTTTTTCGGCAGCTTGCTCATGGCGCGCTTGTTCCCCTTTTTGGCCAGAGTTAACCGGCCCTCCCCACCGGCACAATGGTGCGGATGGCGCGAATATCTGTTTGAGGTTGGTAAATGGCGAAATATTCTTCGGGAAATTTTTCCCCGGGGGTCTGGGGTGAGGCACAATGGGGTTCGTGGAGGCAGGATCTGGACGAAGAAGGTTAAGGCGATGGATACCGTTAAACACAGACTTTTGGGTGGATTGGGAACACTGGGCCTGCTGAAGCTCATGTGCGCTCTGCTGCTATGCGCCGGTGTGGCTCAGGCCGAGCAAACCGGGCCGGTGTCGCCTGGCGCCGATTTCACGGCGCGGCAGGTGACCGAAGTTCTCTACAAAGCCGTGCCCGGCACCCGGCCCGATTTTTCCGGCCGCGATCTGACCTATCTCGATCTCGCCGGGCTCGATTTCAAAGGCGCGGTGCTGGTGCGCGCCGATCTCTATGGCGTGGACCTGACGTCGGCCAACTTGTCGGGCACTGATCTCACCGAAGCGCGTCTCGACCGCGCAGTTCTCATTCGCGCCAATCTGTCGGGCGCGAACTTGAGCCGGGCAACGATCTACCGCCCGACGATTTACGCCGATTTGGCATCCTCGCTTGCCGACGCGCCGAAGTTCGCGGGCGCAACGATGCGCGGCATTCGCGTGCAGGCGGAATTATCGGGCGCCGATTTTCGCGGGGCGGATATGACGGGCGCCGATTTCCATCCGCTCGAGAGCAGGCCGGGGCAGGGAACACTCGCGACCGCATACCGGAATATTTTGAAGAGTTGCGACTTTTCCGGCGCACGCCTCGAAGGCGCGGATTTTCGCAGCGCCGTATTGCTGTTTTCGCGTTTTACGGGCGCGGATTTGCGTTACGCTCGCTTTGAAGGCGCGGATCTTTCGCGCGTCGATTTTTCTGGCGCCGATATGACGGGCGCTGATATTGCCGGCGCCGATCTCGACGACACCAATTTTGCTGGCGCCACAGGCCTCGACACGGTGACGGGCTGGGGCAGCGTTGTGAATGGCGAAAAGGCGCGGGGGCGCGAAGGACGCGAAAGGGCGAACTAAGAACCAATACTTTCGGACGCGCTTGACGGCCAACGCGCCCGGCTCGACATTGGTGAACGACGAGTGGCATGTATGAGAGGACGCGTCCGATGAAAATATACGATTGGCATATCGCGCCGAACCCGCGGCGCCTGCATATTTATCTGGCCGAGAAGGGACTGACTATTCCGCTCGTGGAAGTCGGCGGCGAGGATTTGAAGCTGAAGCCCGAGTACATTGCGAAATATCCGCACGCTCTTGTGCCGATGCTGGAGCTGGACGATGGCACGCTCATTGGCGAGGTGATGGCGATCTGCCGCTATTTAGAGGAGCTCAATCCCGATCCGCCGCTTATGGGCACGGATGCCAAGGACAAGGCGATTGTCGAGATGTGGGAAAAGCGCGCAAACGAGGAAGGCATGCTGGCGGCGAGCGAGCTGTTCCGCAACACGCACGCCGCGTTCGCGGATCGTGGGCTGCCAGGTTCCGCCGAGCCTATCCGGCAAGTTCCGGAACTCGTGGTGCGCGCGAAAGAACGCTTGGGGCGGTTTTACCGCAAGTTCGACGCGCAGCTGGCTGATAAAGAATTTGTGGCGGGGAGCCGCTACACGGTCGCCGACGCAACGGCCCTATGCGCGGTCGATTTCGCAAAGTGGACGGATTTTCAGATCCCGCCCGAGTGCAAAAACATGCAGCGCTGGTATGAGGCGGTTTCGGCAAGGCCAAGCGCGAAGGTGTGAATCGTGCGTTCCAGCCAATCTCCATGTCGATCGGGATGAGCTTGACGAAGTCTTGCTCGATGGCCTCTTGAATAACGTCAAGCACGACTGGGGCAGAGGTTTTTGAAGCTCTGCTTCGCGGCGGAGCCGAAAGACTCCAACGTTAAGCGAGGGTGGAAACGGGGTTCCGGCGCATGGAAGCTTTGAGGTGATGTCATGAGATACGCCCGTTTCAACACAATGGAGACTTTAATGAATTCGTTTCGAAAACTGAGTCCAGCTGCTGCACCGCGTGCCCACGCAGTTTTTTGGCGCTCAGTTTGCGAGAGCGTTGAAGGTTAGGAGCCGCAACCAAGGAGAACGTCAGTTGACCAATCAGACCGCAGCGAGACGGCAGTGGCAGCTCAGATCATCCGTGCAAATTGCGAATGAACGAACAGTGAAAATGACGAAGATTGAAGTACAAAGACCGAAGCGGCGTTGCGCGGCGATGTGCATGATCGTCGGCGGCGCGTTGGTTTCCGGCAAGATGAAGGAAAATTTCAATGCGTAAACTCACTGGTGCAGTGTTTCAGTCGCTGGATGGCGTGATGCAAGGCCCGGGCGGACAAAACGAAGACTCATCTGGCGGGTTCAAGTTCGGTGGCTGGATGGTGCCGTTTACTGACGAAAGCGTTGGTAAAGCACTTGCCAAAATATACAACGAACCCGAATACGACCTGCTGCTCGCGAAGCGGACTTACGACATCTTCGCCGCCTATTGGCCCTACAATCAAGACGATCCGATCGGGGCGAAATTTCAGCGCATCAACAAATATGTGCTGACCCATTCGGATGAACCGCTTGCTTGGGAAAACAGCCACCGGCTTTCAGGCGATACCGCGGACGCGATCGCTAAGCTCAAGCAAAGCAAGGGCCGTGATCTGCTGCTCCAGGGGAGTAGCACGATCTATGCGCCGCTGCTCGCGGCGGGTTTGATCGACCGCATTGTTCTGATGACATTCCCGGTGATGCTCGGCGAAGGCAAGCGCATCTTCGATGGATCGCAGGATGGCGCGCTCAAGCTTGTCGGACATTTCGTGTCGGACAGCGGTGTCGTCTTCGCTACCTACGCACCGGCCGGAGAGGTGCGGACCGGCAGCATGGAGACAAAGCAGCCAAGCGCGGCCGAATTCGAGCGACGGGAAAAGCTGAAGCTGGAAGAGGCGAAAGCGTGACGCACTAGGCTCTGTCCGGTTTTGATTGAATCACGGACAGACTCTAGCACTTTGTCTTATCGTGCTTCTTTTCGGAAAATCGGTTCCCATCCCCGCCTTCCCCGCAAGGGGACTTCCAATTGGTCGCGCGAGGACAGGCTTTTTTCCGGAAGCACTTGGAGTGGCCGTGGCCGAGCCTTCGGCGAGCGCAACCCGAACGAGGTCTGCGTCTATCCCGACTGGAACAAGATGGAGGTCCGCGCCGCCCCGCCGATGGTGCGGGCGTCCGTCACACGCCCGAAGGCCGGGGTGGACAATGAGCAGTGTGGGTGTCGCCGTATTGACGACCGAATGGGTTTTATGTTGGTGGAGCTAACCGGGATCGAACCGGTGACCTCTTGCATGCCATGCAAGCGCTCTCCCAGCTGAGCTATAGCCCCGAACCATGTCGGGCGCCGGACTGGTATCTCCCGGCGCAAGCGGCCTGATAAGTCGTTCAGGCCTAAACATCAAGGACGAAATCGGCGCCGTGCAATTGTGCCGCCGCGTGTCCGCGTCATTCAAACAACTCTTACGGCTCTTCTTCCCCTTCGGCCACATCGCCGATGATGGCGCCAACGTCGCCACCCTCTTCCTCTTCTTCTTCAAGGAAGGTCTCGTCTTCGGCAGCAACGGTCTCCTCGGTCTCGCCGTCGGCCAAGGCTTCCTCGCCTTCAACAGCTGGCAGTTCGGCTGCGGCTTCGTCAGGGAACATCGGCTTTTTGGCTGCTTTCTTGGCGGCGGACTTCTCTTCGGCCTGCAGTGCCAATAGCGCCGCCGGAGACGATGCGATGACGTATCCCGCTCCGCAATGCGGGCAGGTAATGGGGGTAATCGTTAGGTCATAAAAGCGCTCGTCGCAGCTCTGACAGGTGCGCTTCGTCCCGCGCGCTTGCTTGGTCGCCATGGATCGGCCTCGAATAAATTGGATTGAGGAGAGGATTTGCCATAGGCCGGGGGCGCTGTCAAAAGTAATTCGGTTTTCCAAGCCTGCCTGCGGCAAGGCCGCACCGGGGGGCAGCGGTGGGGGGGCAGCGGTGGGGGGCAGCGGTTGGCGGCGTTG
>JANOKW010000419.1:0-3210 GCA_031419475.1 Hyphomicrobium sp.
AATTCGGGCATCTCACACTTTCTCAGGTTCGCGAAATTCTGCGGGTTCCGGGCTGTTCGCCCTTCCGGGTCAAGATTGTGCGGCGGCGTTGGCACTGCGGCATTCACTACCACCTGCGACGCCCATTCTATCCTTGACTAGTGGGGTCGGGATTTACATATTAGAGTCAAGTTTAGAACTATTCGAAACAACTGGGTGGCCGCAACCAGTCGCAGTGCAGCTCAGGGCGCGTCTCTTAGCACGAGACTGGGTGCCTAAAGCAAGTGTGTTGGCAAGTGTATGGGATTGCGCCGCCATTTGGGGCGGCGCCAGTCCAGGAGAATTTGGCTCGTGGAACTGAATACCAAAGGGCGTTACGCGGTTATGGCGATGGCGGAACTCGCGCGCCACGCCAGCGACGCGGCACTTCCGCTCTCGCAAATCGCCGAGCAGCAGAAGCTTCCGCTCCCCTATCTCGAACAGCTGTTCCTCCAATTGCGCCGCGCGGGGCTTGTTGACAGCGCACGAGGACGTTTGGGCGGGTATCGCTTGGCACGGGGTACCTCTGAGATTTCTGTCGCCGACGTTATGTCGGCGGTCGAAGAGGAAACGCATTTCACCCGGTGCACAGACGAAGCGCATGGCTGCCAAGGCGGCGAGCGCTGCATCACGCATGGGCTGTGGCAGGGCTTGAGCGACGCGACGTCGGCATATCTGAAGTCGGTCACGCTCAATGATATTGTCGCGAGCAAGGGTAACTCACTCACGAACACTGCATCGTTCCGCGTCTATCTCGATTACAACGCGACCGCTCCGTTGCGTCCCAAGGCACGCAGAGCAATGAACGCCGCTTTGGACGTCACCGGCAACGCCTCGTCGGTTCATGGCGAAGGGCGGCGCGCTCGCGGTATCGTTGAGGCTGCGCGCGAAGATATCGCCCGGCTTCTTGGCGCGAAGCCTTCTGAAGTCGTGTTCACCAGCGGCGCGACAGAAGCAAACGCCTGGGTCATGGCACAGGGCTGGGACACGATCTTTGTGGCCGGCATCGAGCACGACAGCGTTCTGGCACCTGCGAAGGCGTCGGGTGCCCAAATCGTCGAAATTCCAGTTGGTGCCGACGGCGTCGCGCGCATCGATGCACTATCGAGTCACATGGCGCGCCATATGGCGTGTCACATCACGAGCGGCGCTCAGCCCGAAGCCAAATTAGGCCGCGCGCTTGTCGTTTTGCAGATAGCCAATAACGAGACCGGCGTCATTCAGCCTGTTGCCGAGTTTGCGGCACTCGCCCGCGAACACGGCCTGCCCATGCACGTCGACGCGGTGCAGGGCGCGGGCCGGTTGGAGATTGATTTCGCAGCTCTTGGTGTCACGACGGTCAGCGTTTCGGCGCATAAAATGGGCGGACCCAAGGGCGTAGGCGCGCTGCTCATTCGCGACCAAGTCGATCTCGTTCCGTTCGTTCGCGGAGGCGGGCAGGAGCGGCGCCGTCGTGCTGGAACAGAAAACATCGCAGCGATCGCAGGATTTGGTGCGGCAGCGGCAGACGCACGGGCCACCCTTGTTACAATGCCCCGCATTGCGGCGCTACGCGATAGGCTCGAAGCTGGCGTGCGCAGTTTATCGCCCAACGCGCTTGTCATCGGCGCAGATGCGCCGCGCCTCGCGAATACGTCGGCCATCGCGCTGCCTGGGAAACATGCTGAGAGCCTTGTAATCAAGCTCGACCTCGCTGGCATGGCAGTGAGCGCCGGTGCCGCATGTTCATCCGGCAAGGTTGGCGCCAGTCACGTTTTGCAAAGCATGGGATTTGACGGCGCGATCGCGGGCGCTGCAATTCGCGTCAGTCTCGGTCCCGAGACAACCGAAAACGATATCGCGGCATTTCTCGCCGCGTGGAAAACTATTGTGAGCCAATCGGCGCTCGCTGCGTAACAAATGTGAGGCCTCAAAAGGGCTCGACAAGGAGACGAAAAGACAATGGCCGCAGTTAAGGAGACCATCGATCAAGTCAAGACGATCGACGTCGATCTGTATAAATATGGGTTTGAAACGGATATCGAAAGCGTCAAGGCGCCCAGGGGCCTGGATGAATCGACCGTGCGCTACATCTCAGCGCGCAAGAACGAACCGGAATGGATGCTGACCTGGCGGCTCGAAGCGTTCCAGCGCTGGAAAACCATGACGGAACCCACCTGGGCCAAGGTTCACTATCCAAAAATCGATTTTCAAAATCTCCATTACTACTCGGCACCGAAATCGACGGAAGGCCCTAAGAGTCTTGCCGATGTCGATCCTGAACTTTTGAAGATGTACGAAAAGCTCGGCGTGCCGCTGAAGGAACAAGCAATTCTCGCGGGCGTCCAGGGCTCGCGCGTGGCGGTTGACGCCGTCATCGACAGTGTCTCGGTTGTTACAACCTTCAAGGAAGAATTGAAGAAAGCCGGCGTGATTTTCTGCTCGTTTTCGGAAGCCGTGCGCGAGCACCCCGAACTCGTGAAGAAGTATTTAGGGAGTGTCGTTCCGCAGTCCGACAACTACTACGCGGCGCTAAACTCGGCTGTGTTTTCGGACGGCTCGTTCGTCTACATTCCGCCGGGCGTCAGATGCCCGATGGAACTCTCGACCTATTTCCGCATCAATGAAAAAGAAACCGGCCAATTCGAGCGCACGCTCATCATCGCGGAACGTGGCTCCTTCGTCAGCTATCTCGAAGGCTGCACGGCGCCGATGCGCGACGAAAATCAGCTGCACGCCGCCGTCGTCGAACTCGTGGCTATGGACGAAGCCGAGATCAAATACTCGACCGTGCAGAATTGGTATCCGGGCGACAAGAACGGCAAGGGCGGGATTTACAACTTCGTGACCAAGCGCGGCGATTGCCGTGGTGATCGCGCCAAGATTTCGTGGACGCAAGTTGAGACCGGTTCGGCCATCACCTGGAAGTACCCGAGTGTCCTGCTCATGGGAGACAACTCAGTTGGTGAGTTCTACTCGGTCGCTCTCGCGAACAACTACCAGCAGGCCGACACCGGTACGAAGATGATCCACATCGGCAAGAACACCCGAAGCACGATCGTCAGCAAAGGCATCAGCGCCGGCCACGGCCAGAACACCTATCGCGGGCTGGTGAAGATCATGAAAGGCGCCGAGAACAGCCGCAACTACACGCAGTGCGATAGCCTGCTGCTGACCGATTACTGCGGCGCGCACACCGAGCCGTACATTGAA
>JANOKW010000420.1:0-1660 GCA_031419475.1 Hyphomicrobium sp.
CGCGGCGCGCAGATGGCAAAGTCGCCCCCAGTTGCTGCTCGCGCATGGATGAAGATACAAAACCCGCGAGCCACCCCTTCCGGAATCGCACGCGGGGGACGATGAGAGCCGAACGCCGCCCGGAATTCAAGCGAAGACGTCGCCTGATCCTCTTTAAATTGGCCGCAAAACCGGCCTCCCGCCAAAGAAATAGGGCCGGAGCGCGCTTTTTGCGGCTCCGGCCCCGGCACGAGGGGTAGTTGAGGGATTTTAGACGGGCTCGTGTCTAGTGGTTCAGTTGCTTTTTCAGTTCTTCCAGTTCGTCCCGCAAGCGCGGATTGCCGTTGATCTCACCTTCGATCTTGCGGATCGCATGCAAAACCGTGGTGTGATCGCGGTTGCCGAAGCGGCGGCCGATTTCAGGCAGCGACCGCATGGTCAGCTGCTTGGCGAGATACATGCCGATCTGGCGAGGCCACACGACCGAACGATGCCGGCGTTGCGACAGGAGATCGCCCTTCGACACGCCATAGTGGCGCGAGATGATACGCAGGATGTCTTCGATCTTCGGGCGGCGTGGTTCGAGGTTCTGCACAAGATCGCGGATCACGGTTTCGACGATGTCGAGCGTGATGGGCGTGCGCATATACTGCCACGTTGCGTAAAGCCGCGTGACAGCGCCTTCAAGTTCGCGGCCGTTTTCAACGAGGCGCGCGGAGAGAAGTTCCAAAACGTCGCGCGACAAGCTGAACGACGGATCGACCGCGCGCTTTTCAGCGAGCCGCTTTTCCAAAACCTTCATGCGCAGTTCGTCGTCAAATGCGCCAAGCTCGGTGACGAGGCCGCGCTGAAGACGCGAGCGCATGCGCTCATTAAGGCGATCGATGTGGTTCGGCGCCCGAGCCGACGCCACAACCACCTGCTTGCCGCCATCCAGCAGCGAGTTGATGATGTGGTCGAATTCGCGCTCGGTCTGTTCGCCGTGCAGGAATTCGAGATCGTCGATCAAAAGCAGGTTGATGTGGCGGAACCGCTCCTTGAACGCCAAAGGATCGGACGAACGCAGCGCTTCGACAAACTGATAGCGGAAGCGCTCGGCCGTCAGATACAGCACCTGCGCGTTCGGCGCACGGCGCTTCACTTCCCAGGCGATGGCGTGGAGAAGATGGGTTTTTCCAAGTCCGACTGAGGAGTGAATGTAGAGTGGATTAAAGCCCGGACTATCGGTCAAAACCGTTTCGGCAACCTGCGTCGCACCGGCATGTGACATGCGGTTAGCCGCGCCGATGACGAAGCTGTCAAACGTGTAGCGCGGATCGAGAGGCGATCCTTCAAGACCGCCAGCCGACGTGCGCACCGTGATGGGTGCGGCTGCGCGGATCATACCAGCCGCGATGCCAGCCGGTTTCTGCGCGGCGTCCGGCTGCGTGGGTGCAAGGTTGGGTGCTTCCGTAGCGCTAGCCTCTGCGGCGCGCGCTGCGTCGGCCCGGTTTGCTGGCGTGCCTGGCTGGCGCCAGACGACTTCGACGCGTTCTGCCGTCTTGAACTCGGACTTGCAACTGGCGAGCAATTGCTCTGAATAATGCGCCTGGATCCATGTGCGCAGAAATTTTACCGGCACGGATACTTTGACGAGCCGCCCGTCAAAGCTGTCGAATTCCATGGCGTTGAACCAGCTGGA
>JANOKW010000421.1:0-1890 GCA_031419475.1 Hyphomicrobium sp.
CGGTGCACGCCGCCGCCGCCGCCCGGCAGCGGATGAAGCTGCATAAGCGGCAACGCGCATCCAACTTCGAGAGAATCCAAAACGGCAGCTCGTAGGCTGCCGTTTTTCTTTGCGATATTGCTTCAATCGGCACGCGATCAAGGCGATGAGCGAGTGCCAGACACACAGCCGCAGCTGCATTTCGCTGGCATTGCCGCAATGCCGCAAATTAATTTCAATCTCGCACGTTGCACCAGTTGACCAATATGCACCCCGTGTATATAGCTCCCACCACTCTCGCGGTAGGTGGTAGGCCCACTTCGGCGCTCCTCAAGGGGTGCGACGACGGCCTAAACGCTACCGTCCACTAAAGCAGAGCACATCGACGGGCCAAGATCTGCCACCCCAAAAGGCGGCACGATCCTCTGGTTTTTCTTGCTAGGGGCGATTTCTCGCCGCCTGGCAGGTTTGCTTGGCGCAATCCCGCATCGGGATAGGCGTCAGGTCTTGGATATGAAGTTTTGGATACGAAGGCAGGATTTGTCGGATGCCGACGATACAACAGCTGATCCGGAAGCCCCGGGAGCCGAAAACGTACCGCGAGAAATCGCGCCATATGGATTCCTGCCCGCAGAAGCGCGGCGTGTGCACCCGCGTCTATACAACGACGCCGAAGAAGCCGAACTCGGCGCTTCGTAAGGTCGCCAAGATCCGCCTCACCAATGGCTTCGAAGTCATCGGTTACATCCCGGGCGAGGGCCATAACCTGCAGGAGCACTCCGTCGTGCTCATCCGCGGCGGCCGCGTCAAGGATTTGCCCGGCGTTCGCTACCACATCATCCGCGGCGTGCTCGATACGCAGGGTGTTGCGGCACGGCGTCAGCGCCGCTCGAAATACGGCGCTAAGCGGCCCAAGTGATCCGAGCGAAAGCGAAGGATCATCCCGGACAAGCGTCGCGAAGCAAAGCGCGATCCGGGATCTGAGGCAGATAGAAATTTTGGGGTTGCCCTCGGCGGCCTTTTGTTGAAACAGAATTCGAAGCGAAGGACGCAAGAATGTCTCGTCGTCACGCGGCGCAAAAGCGGGAAGTGATCCCCGATCCGAAGTTTCACGATCTCGTTGTCACCAAGTTCATGAACGCGGTGATGAAAGAGGGCAAGAAATCGGTCGCAGAGCGCATGGTTTATGGCGCTTTCGAAAAGATGGAATCGAAGGGCAAGGCAAACCCGCTTGAGCTCTTCAAGACGGCTCTTGATAATGTGATGCCAGCGGTTGAAGTCCGCTCGCGCCGCGTCGGCGGTGCCACCTATCAGGTGCCGGTCGAAGTGCGCAACGAGCGCCGTCAGGCGCTTGCCATTCGCTGGATTATCGCGGCGGCGCGTTCGCGCAACGAAACAACTCTCATCGACAAGCTCTCCGGCGAGCTTCTCGACGCAGCCAACAACCGCGGTAGCGCCGTTAAGAAGCGCGAAGACACGCACAAAATGGCGGAAGCCAATCGCGCATTTTCGCATTACCGCTGGTAAAATACAGGATTTCCGAGGCACATCATGGCCCGTCAATACGACATACAAGATTACCGCAACTTCGGCATCATGGCTCACATCGATGCGGGGAAGACGACGACGACCGAGCGCGTCCTCTATTACACCGGTAAGTCTTACAAGATCGGCGAAGTGCACGACGGCGCTGCAACCATGGACTTTATGGAGCAGGAAGCTGAGCGCGGTATCACTATTACGTCGGCCGCGACGACGTGCTTCTGGACCGGCCGCGACGGACGCAAGCGCCGTCTGAACATCATCGATACGCCAGGTCACGTCGATTTCACGATTGAAGTCGAGCGTTCGCTGCGCGTGCTCGACGGTGCCGTGTGCGTCCTCGATAGCAACCAAGGCGTCGAGCCGCAA
>JANOKW010000422.1:0-29698 GCA_031419475.1 Hyphomicrobium sp.
CAACGAGTTCAGTTCGCGACTTGGCGCCGACCACCTTGTCGATGAGCGTGTCCAGCACAGGGTCTTTGATGCCCGCTAGATTGAACGATCCGTCCATACCGGCTGCGTCCGATCCCCAGTACGTGCGCAGTTCCACGCCAGGCGTCAGTCGAAGTGAATAGCGCTGCGTCGTCATATCAAAGTCGAACGACTTCATGCGCCGTTCGTACTGCGCCGGATCGACGAGGCGCGCGGAGGCGTTGACGCCGATCTTCTTTAGGTTCTCGATGTAGGGGCCAATGATGCGTTCAAACATCGAGTCGTCCATAAGGATCTCGACATCGAGCGTTTCGCCCTTGGCATTGCGTAACAGCCGGTCGGAGCCGCCAAGCGTCCACCCGGCGCTCTTCACAAGCTCGAACGCCTTCTTCAGATTGTCGCGGTTGTTGCCGCTGCCATCGGTGGCGGCCGGCGTATAGGGGTCGCTAAAAACGGCTGGCGATAACTTGTCGCGAAACGGTTCCAGCAGCGCCAATTCTTCCGCGCCCGGCTTGCCCGATGCCTTCATATCCGAGTTCTCGAAGAAGCTGTGCGTGCGCGTATAGAGTTTGTAGAAGAGCTTGATGTTCGACCACTCGAAGTCAAAGGCGAGACCGAGCGCTTCGCGCACGCGCGGGTCCTGAAACTTTTCCCGCCGCGTATTCATGAAGAAGCCCTGGGCGCCGGACGGATTCTCGTCGGCAATCGTATCCCTGATGAGCCGGCCTTCGGTCACTGCCGGGATGTTGTACCCAGTCGCCCAGTTGACGCTGGTGAACTCTTCGCGCAGATCCATACCGCCGGATTTTATGGCTTCTAGCTGTGCGGTGCGGTCGCGGTAGTAGTCGAACTTGATCTCATCCAAGTTATACCGGCCGCGGTTGACGGGCAAGTCCTTGGCCCAATAGTCCGCGCGCCGCTTATAGGTGACGTGTGTTCCGGGACTGAAATCCTTGATCAAGTAGGGCCCCGAACCAAGCGGCGGTTTCAAGCTTGTTTCCTCGAAAGGCTGCGTTGCGTAGAAAGCTTTGGACAGGACTGGGAGACCCGCGAGGATGATGGGTAGGTCGCGTGTCAGTTCGCCCTTGAACGTGAACTTGACAGTTTCCGCATCGACCATCTCTGCCACTGCAACGTCTCTGATTGGCATCGACAGCGCCGGGTGGCCCTTGTCCTTGATCAACGTGAAAGAGTTGATGACGTCGTCAGCCGTCACAGGCGCACCATCGGAAAATTTGGCTTCTGGCCGCAGCTTGAACGTGACCGACATGCCGTCGGCAGCGACGTCCGCGGATTTCGCAACGAGACCGTACATAGCGTCAGGTTCGTCCTCTGCGCGCACCATTAGCGTATCGAACAACAGACCAAGTCCCTGCGCCGCGTCGCCTTTCAGAATGTAACCGTTGAACGTGTCATAACTGTTTGCGCCGCCCGTGCCCATCGTCACCATTCGACCGCCCTTTGGCGCGTCGGGATTGACGTAATCGAAATGCTTGAAGTCGCTTGCGTACTTCAAGTCACCAAACACCGAAAGGCCGTGCTTGGGCTCGGCGAACGCGCCGGACGTCATTGCAATTGCCGTAATGGCGATTGCTGCGAATGTCAGCACAGCGGCGCGGCGCGGAAATGAGCGGCCAACAGCGGAGCGGGTCATCGTCACCATGCGCTAGTTACCCCGCGCGGCTTGAACCGCCTTCGCCTTTTCAGCATCGTACCACCAGGTTCTGATTGTTTGATTCGGTGCTTGCGAGGGCAGTTTTTCGGGGCGCCCAAAAATATCCCACGTCGCAACACGAACTGTTGGTAGGTACCAATTTGGAACCACATAAAAGTTCCACAGCAGCACGCGATCAAGCGCGCGCGTGGCGGCGACCAATTCCGCTCGATCTTTGGCAGCAATCAATCGTTCGATGATCTTGTCGATGGCCGGGTTCTTTATTCCACCAACGTTCCTACTGCCTTCCCGATCCGCCGAGTCAGAGCCGAAGAAATAGCGTTGTTCGTTGCCGGGTGAATGCGATTGTCCGATGTTGTGCAACACGATGTCGAAATCAAAGGTCTTGAAGCGGCGTTCATATTGAGAGCTATCGACCCGACGAGCGGTCGCATTAATACCGATCTTTTTGAGATTTTCGATAAATGGTAGCACGACGGGTTCGAACTCCGGCTGAAACAGAAGAAACTCGGCGTCGAGCGTCTTACCTGCTGCGTTGGTCAGTACGCCATTCTTCAAATTCCAGCTTGCATCTTGCAATAATTTTACGGCTTCGCCGAGGCTCTTGTAGAGATCAGACGGCGCCGTATAGACAGGATTTCTCCATTCAGTTGTGAAGACCTCCGGCGGAACTTCAGATTTCAAGTCGTTTAAGATGTCGCGTTCCTTGCCTTCAGGAAGTCCTTTACTCGCCAATTCCGAGTTGGCGAAATAGCTCGGGATGCGCGTGTATGCGCCGTAGAAATTTTTCTTGTTCAATTCTTCGAAATCGAGCGCCAAGTGAAATGCGCGGCGCACACGCGGGTCGGAGAATTTATCGCGCCTGATATTGAACGCGAAGGCTTGCATACCTGCGACGCGCTGGTGGGGTAAGCTCTCTTTCTTGATGAGTCCTTTTTTTACGGCGTCGAAATCATACTGCCGCGCCCAGGCTGAAGCCTGTGATTCTAACCAGACATCGATCAAGCCCGATTTGAAAGCTTCAAACGAAGGTGTGCGATCTTTGAAGTATTCAAAACGGATTGTATCGAAATTCCATTGCCCCTTGCTCACTGGGAGATCCTGGGCCCAGTAGTCGGCGTGGCGTTCATAAACGATGTTGCGACCCACTTCGAATGACTTGATCTTGTACGGGCCTGAGCCCAACGGGACCTCGAGACTCGAAGCTGCGATATCGCGTGGTTCACCAGCGGCAGTTTTGCCTTTCCAATAGTGTTCGGGCAAAATGGAAATCTGGCTCGTTATCATCGGCAATTCGCGGTTGCCCTTCATATCGAATGTAAAAGTAACTTGGTGCTCGCCAGTTTTCTCGGCCTTGACGACGTTCTTGTAATAGAGCGCGGATTGCGGGTTTGATGCTTTCAAGGCCTCAAGTGAGAACACGACATCCTCGGGTCGGATTGGCATCCCGTCCTGAAACTTTGCTTCCGGCCTCAGCTTGAAGGTCACGGATGAAAAATCGTCGGGATGGGACAAGCACTCCGCCACAAGACCATATTCAGCTGACGGCTCGTCGGGGCTGTCGGTGAAAAGTGTGTCGTAGAGCAGCGAGAGTCCTGCGCCTTGAGAACCCTTTATTGAAAATGCGTTGAATGAGTCAAACGTGCCTTCTTCGCTGTCCCTAATCATCCCCCCTTTCGGCGCATCCGGGTTCACCCAGTCGAAATGCTTGAAGTCGGCTGCAAACTTCGGCGCGCCAACAAGCGACACGGCGTGGCGGCAAAGGGGCTCTTCGGCAGCGGCGGGGTATGGTAAAGATGTCAGGGCCAGGATCGGCAGCGCGGTCAGAACGGCGTAGGCAACGGCGTCCAGTCGGGACAATCGGCATTGGCGCATAGGCGGTCTTAACCCTCTTGTTTCTACCCTTCGCTTCGATACGAGCAGGATATCACGGGTGCGGCCCCCCGGGGAAAATGCGCCCGAAGATTTTCTCGCCGTTAACGCAAACGACCCTGCCATTTCTGATCAGGGTCGCAGGTTTTTAGGGCCTTAGCGAGTTAACTTGCTGTCATTTTGGCAGGGCAACGGGGGTATCCGCCTGGGCCGCCAGATAGGCAATAACATCAGCCATATCGCCGCGATTTGAGATGCCCGTGAATACCATTTTGGTGCCGGCCACATAGGCGCTTGGCTTGGTGATGAAGGTGGCGAGATCGGCGAACGTCCAGTTGCCGCCTTTGGCCTTGAGGGCCGGAGAATATTCGAACCCTTCGGCCGATGCTTTAGGCCGGTCGACAATACCCCAGAGGTTCGGGCCAATCAATTTGGCCTTGCCCTTTTCGACGTTGTGGCAGGCCTTGCACTTGCTGAACACGGTCTTTCCGTTGTCGGCACTGGCCTTGGCGAGGAGAGCCACGACATCGGCGCCGCCAGCCCCCGTTGCCGCGTCAGCGGGCGTTGCGTCTGCTGGCTTTGCTTCCGCAGGCTTTGCTTCAGCTGACTTCGGCTCAGTCGCTTTTGCGTCAGCCGGCTTGGAGGCATCGGCCGTCTTGGCGTCTGCTGTCTTGGAGTCTGCTGGTGCTTTTGCTTCAGCGGCGGGCTCTGACCCGGGCAAGGTATAACCCGGCTTCGCGTCGCTATGACCTTGGCGCGATTCGATAAAGGTCTTGGTGCCGAAGATCACCAAGAGGGCCGTCAGGACGGCGCCGGCGATTTTCGTGAATTCGAAGGAATCCATGGCGGCTAATCCTCAAGTGTTGGAGGCAGGTCGGCGCCTCAAAGTGCTCGGCGATATTTGTGAGGCGAACTAACGATGTCGCCCTAGGTCTTGCAATAGCCGAAAGGTGTGGTCTAGAGCCTTGCCTAGAGACCATTTGTCACGAAGCAGAAAGCGAAGCGCCCCCATGGGCCAAACCGTCATCGTTATCCCCGCCCGGATGCAGGCCACCCGCCTTCCCGGCAAGCCGCTCGCGGACATCCACGGCAAGCCCATGATCGTGCACGTTTGGGAGCGTGCCATGGCGGCAGAGGCGGGCCGGGTCGTTGTTGCAACCGACAACGACGAGATCATGGCGGCGGTGCGGAGCGCTGGGGGCGAAGCCGTCATCACCCGCGCCGATCATGTCTCAGGCTCGGACAGGGTTTTTGAAGCGCTCTCCAATGTCGATCCCGATGGCGACGCGGAATTCGTCGTCAATCTCCAAGGAGATTTGCCGACACTCGATCCCTCACTCGTTGGCGCGTGTCTCGCTGCCCTGCGCACCAAGGGCGTCGATATCTCGACACTCGCTGCGGAGATTTCCGACAGCGATGAAAAATCCAATCCCAATGTCGTCAAGGTGGTCGGCACGCCGGAGGGTACAGCCGGACGCCTGCGCGCGCTTTACTTCACGCGCGCCACCGCGCCTCACGGCGATGGACCGCTCTACCACCACATCGGTATTTACGCCTACCGCCGCAAGAGCCTCGAACGCTTCGTCTCGTTGCGTCCCTCGCCACTCGAATTGCGTGAAAAGCTCGAGCAGCTCCGAGCCCTTGAAGCCGGTATGCGCATCGACGTCGCCATCGTTGACACGGTTCCACTCGGTGTCGATACTCCGGGCGATCTTGAACGCGCCCGGCGGATTCTTAGCCCCCAAAGCAAACGCTAACTCTTTCGCCCAACGTTCGCTAGACAACAAAAAAGAGAAGCTGGAACGAGCCATGTCCAAGTCCGAGCCCAACACCACGCGAGAACCAGATACCAAGGCGCGCATCGCCTTTCAAGGCGAAGCCGGGGCCAATTCGCATCTCGCCTGCAGCCAAGCTTTTCCGGATTATGCCCCCGTTGGCTACGCAACATTCGAAGATGCGCTGACGGCGGTCAAATCGGGAGAGGCGCAACTCGCCATGATCCCAATCGAGAATTCGGTCGCGGGCCGCGTCGCCGATATCCATCACTTATTGCCCGATGCCGGGCTGTACATCGTCGCTGAGCACTTCTTGCCGATCCGCTTCCAACTCATGGCCCCAAAGGGCGCCAAGATTGGCGACATCAAGGACGTCTACAGCCACGTGCACGCTCTCGGACAATGCCGAAAGATTCTGCGCAAACTTGGCGCCGCCGCGCATGTTGCGGGTGACACAGCGGGCGCCGCACGGCAGGTTTCCGAGTGGGGCGATCTTTCGCGCGCCGCCCTCGCGCCGCGTTTGGCCGCCGAACTCTACGGCCTCAACGTCCTCGCTGAGAACGTCGAGGACGAAGCCCACAACACCACGCGCTTCGTCGTACTCGCGAAAGAACCGGACGACGCGGAGCCAGGCGATGGACCAGTGATCACGACCTTCATCTTTCGCGTGCGCAACGTGCCAGCCGCCCTCTACAAAGCGCTGGGCGGCTTCGCGACCAACAGCGTCAACATGACAAAGCTTGAAAGCTATCAGACAGAGGGCACCTTCAACGCCACGATGTTCTTCGCCGACATCGACGGGCATCCGGTCGAACGATCCGTGCAGCTGGCGCTTGAAGAATTGTCGTTTTTCTCGACCGAATTGACGCTGCTCGGCACGTATCCGGCGAGCCCGTATCGCAAAGAAGCGGCTGAACTCGCGCGCCCTGGCAGGGTCAGCTGAAATGCGTCTCAAAGACAAAGTCGCCATTGTCACGGGTGCCGCTTCCGGCTTCGGGCGCGGAATTGCCGAACTCTTCGCGGCGGAAGGCGCCAGAATTGTCATTGCGGATTTAAACGGCGAAGGCGCGCGCGCACTTGCGGCGTCTCTGCCATCTGGCGTCGCAATTGCCACGCAAACCGACGTCACCCAAAGCAAGGACGTGAACGCGATGGTGCGCGCCGCAGTCGATGCCTTTGGCGGCATCGATATTCTCGTCAACAACGCCGGTGTTACGCACAAGAACCAATCGTTGATGACGGTCAGTGAAGAGGACTTCGATCGCATTTACGCGGTCAACGTCAAATCGATATACCTCACGACGCTCGCCGCCGTTCCCGAAATGGAAAAGCGGGGCGGCGGCTCGATCATCAATACGGCATCGACGGCTGGTGTTCGCCCGCGCCCGGGTCTCACGTGGTACAACGGCTCCAAAGGTGCGGCGCTCATTTTGACCAAATCGATGGCGGCCGAACTTGCTTCGAAGAACATCCGCGTCAACGCCATCAATCCGGTCATAGGCGAAACGGGGATGATCGAACAATTTATGGGAATGTCGGATACGCCCGAGAACCGCGCCAAGTTCATTAGCGGCATTCCTTTGGGGCGTTTTTCCAAACCCTCTGACATTGCCAACGCGGCGCTGTTCCTCGCCGATCCCGCGAGCGCCTTCATTACAGGCACGGCCATCGAAGTTGATGGCGGGCGGTGCATCTGACGCCGTGTTGACTACGCACAGCGGACAAGAACTGCGGACCGCCGCACTTCGATGCGTGACAGTCGCTTCAACTTCGATTTTGATCTGCAGCCGCGCCTTTAACCACTGTTATGGGTTGATGGCGTAAGTTCGAAGCCATTGATTGAACCAAGGGCTATGCGCTCATGTTGAAGAAAACAGATCACGCCGAAAAGCGCCAGTTAGGGCGCCGCGAAACGCATTTGCGCGGCTGGGTCCGGGTCGCCGGCCGTCCGCCCATGTCGTGCCTCGTGCGCGATCTCTCTCAGGGCGGCGCGTTGCTGGAATTCATGGACGACACCTGGCTCCCCTTCGGCTTTCGCCTGACCACCGAATGCAAGCAGGTCGACCGGTACTGCGAACCGCGCCACAAGAACGGCGTTCGCATCGGCGTCCAATTCGTCGAGGCGCCCGATCATGCGGTGGTTTCCGGTTCGACTGCAGCCACATCGGACGCCACCGGATGGATGGGCAAAGAACAGCGCCTGCCGCGCCGCTAAGACTTAACGCCTGCACTTTGTGCAAACCCCTAAATCTGGCTCCGCGACGGATTGACGGCAACGGGACCCAAGGGTTGTAAGCCACGCCGACACGCTCCATAATGCGTCCGGGAGGTTGGCGGCGGACGTTTCATGCGCTAACCGGGTCAGGTCCGGAAGGAAGCAGCCCTAACGATTTTGAGCGGGTCGTTCGTCAGCCTCCTATCGTTCGCTCGCATTGTTCGCTTCATGCGCGCTATTCGGGCCGCCTTGCTCCCTGGCCCTCCGGGCGTTAGAGCATCGGGGATCATGTCCAAGAAAAAATCAACCAGCGACTCAGGCAGCGACTCAGGCAGCGAGTCAACCAGCGACGATGTGACGGGCGCGGCCGGTGCCGCCAAGCCCTACGTCGTGCTCGCGCGCAAATACCGCCCCAAAACCTTCGAAGACCTGATCGGCCAGGACGCGATGGTGACAACGCTGAAGAACGCCTTCGCGTCGGGCCGCATCGCACAAGGCTACATGCTGACCGGCGTGCGCGGCGTCGGCAAAACAACGACCGCCCGCATCCTGGCTCGCGCCCTAAACTTTGAAGCACCCGGCATTGATAAGCCGGTCATCGATATGCCGGGGCTCGGCAGTCACTGCACTGAGATCATGGAAGGCCGCCACCCAGACGTGTTTGAAATGGACGCCGCCTCCAACACCGGCGTCGATAACATTCGCGAGATCATCGAAAGCGCGCAATACATGCCGCTTGTCGCCCGCACCAAAGTCTTCATCATCGACGAAGTTCACATGCTCTCGAAGGGCGCCTTCAACGCGCTTCTGAAGACGCTGGAAGAGCCGCCGGGCCATGTGAAGTTCATTTTCGCGACAACTGAAATCCGCAAGGTTCCGGTTACCGTTCTCTCGCGCTGCCAGCGCTTTGATTTGCGCCGCGTCGAGCAGCCGGTGCTCGTTCAGCATTTCAAGAAAATCGTCGCAAGCGAACACGCCAAGGCCGATGACGACGCACTCGCCCTCATCGCGCGCGCGGCTGAAGGCTCTGTGCGTGACGGGCTCTCGATCCTCGATCAGGCAATTGCTCTGAGTATAAATGTGGGCGAGGGGCGAGTTACGGCCGCAAAGGTACGTGCCATGCTCGGTCTTGCCGACCGCGCGCGCATCTTCGATTTGGCGGAAGCGCTGTTTAAGGGTGATGTTGCGAACGCATTGGACGGTCTGAAGAGCCTCCATCAAGACGGCGCCGAGCCGGGCCAGATCGTTGGCGACCTGGCAGAGGCCGTGCATATAGTTGCCCGCATCAAGGCGGTCGGCGAGGAGCCCGCAGGCGAAGCGCTATCGGTTGAGGAAAAAAAACGCGGGTCGGCGCTCGCGGGCCAGCTCTCGATGCCTTATCTCGCGCGCGCCTGGCAGATGCTGCTCAAAGGCTTGGAAGAAACCGCGCGTTCGCCAAATCCGTTCGCGGCCGCAGAAATGGTGCTGATCCGGCTCGCATACACCGCCGACCTGCCAACTCCCGACGACCTGATCAAGACTTTGGGCGGCGGCACCCTGCCGGTGCGTAAACCGGCTCTGCAACGCGCATCCGGCGCAGACGCCAACGAATGCGCCGGGCCGCTCAATGAAACACCGTCGATGCCGGTTGCAGCCGCCGCGCCGGCAACAGCGGCGATAGAAAATGAAGACGCCGAATTGTTCGGCGATCTTGAGCGGGACGGCTTCGAGTTTTTAGACGATGACCTCGAAGGCGACGTGGTTCCGGCGCCTGCCGCGGCCGTCCCCCCCGATCCGCGATCCTTCGCAGAGGTCGTGGCACTTGCCGGGCAAAAGCGCGACGCCAAACTTAAAATGCACCTCGAAGACCATGTGAGCCTCGTTAAGTTCGACGCGATCGCGGGTTCGATCGATCTGTTTCTCCTGCCCGGCGCGCCATCCGAAATGGCCAACGATCTGCGCGAGAAGCTGAATGCATGGACCAAGCGGCGCTGGGTAGTCGTTCTTTCCAAGGAAGCTGGCGCCCATGCAATCGGTGCCGTGCGGCGCGAACGGGATGCAGCTGAATTGCAGTCGTTGAAATCGCATCCCGCAGTCAAAGCCGTGCTCGACGTTTTTCCCGACGCCCGTATTGCCGAAATCAGGCGCATCGCGGGTGGTGACACCGAGTCGGACGACGAAAGCGCGGCTGGTTAGAGTATCCCCACTCCCCGTTAAGTGCAGAAACGAGGAGAGGGAGAACCGAGAAAGGACTCACATGAAAGACGTCATGGGCATGATGAAGAAGGTCGGCGAGATGCAGGCCCGCCTAAAGCAAGTTCAGGAAGAACTGGAGCGCGCCGAGTACGAAGGTAAATCCGGCGGCGGTCTCGTAACGGCAACCGTCGACGGTAAGGGCTCGCTCAAGAAGATCCGCATCGACCCCTCGCTCGCCAAAGCCGACGAAGTGGAAATTCTTGAAGATCTGGTTGTCGCTGCGGCAAGCGACGCCAAGAACAAGGCCGATGCCGCCATGCAATCCAAAATGGCCGAAGTGACCAGCGGCTTACCGATTCCGCCCGGCATGAAACTTTTTTAGCCGTGCAGAACCCGCACGGCACAAACGGCTGAGATGTCCCGAAAAATCGCAGGGCCCGAAATCGAGCGCCTGGTTCAGTTGCTGGGCCGGTTGCCGGGGCTTGGACCGCGTTCCGCGCGCAAGGCCGTGTTGGCGCTTCTCAAGCGACGCAACGATTTGCTCATTCCACTGAACGAGGCCTTGCAGCAGGCGGTCGATAAAATCGCCGAGTGCCCAGATTGCGGAAATCTTGATACGGTCAGCCCGTGCAGCATCTGCCAGGATTCGCGCCGCGATGCCTCTCTTATTGTCGTCGTCGAAGAGGTCGGCGATCTTTGGGCACTCGAACGCGCGGCCATCGTGTCGTGCCGCTATCATGTGCTTGGTGGTCACTTGTCGCCGCTTGATGGAATTGGCCCCGACAAACTCAACATCGCCAAGCTGGTCGAACGGGCAAACAGTGGTGGCGTCAAAGAAGTGCTGCTTGCACTCAATGCGACAGTCGAAGGTCAATCAACCGCCCATTACCTATCCGAGCAACTGGCAAGTGCCGGGTTGACCGTCTCGCGGCTGGCCCAGGGCGTACCCATGGGCGGCGAACTCGACTATCTGGATGAAGGCACTCTGGCTGCCGCCTTCAAAGCGCGGCGCAAACTTTAATATCATCTGGCAACGCGCTCGCGATGCCGCTTAAAGGAAGTTCATGACAACTGCCGCGCCGCAACGCCGGACGAGTGTGCCGCCCAAGTTTGTGTCGGGATCGATCCTTCGGCACATTTTGAATATGACTGCTGCCGGCGCGCTTGGGCTGATGGCCGTCTTCATTGGCGATCTTGCGAACATGTACTTCCTCAGTCTTGCGGGCGATCAAACGGTGGTCGCTGCCGTCGGCTACGCGAGTTCAATTCTATTTTTCTCAACTTCGATCGGCATTGGCTTATCGATTGCGGCATCCGCGCTTGTGTCTCCGGCGATCGGCGCAAACTTGCGCGCACGGGCGCGGCGCTTATCGGCGCATGCGCACGTTTTGGCCTTCGGCATCTCGGCAACGTTGAGTTTGGTACTTTGGCTTCTCATTCCAAATTTGCTGACGCTGCTGGGAGCCACCGGGCGCACCCACGAACTCGCCGCCCACTATCTGGTCATTCTCATTCCAACTCTGCCATTCTTGGCGATGGGCATGGCATCGACTGCCGTGCTGAGGTCAGTGGGTGACGCGCGCCGCGCCATGTATGTGACGATGGGTGCCGCAATCGTCAACGTGTTGCTCGACATGCTGCTGATCCTCAAATTGGGTTGGGGCATTGAAGGCGCGGCGATTGCATCGGTGATTGCGCGTGTGGCGGTTATGGCCATCGGACTTTACGGTGTAATTTGGGTACACGACCTGATGAGCCGGCCGAAGCTCGCGACGCTTGCCGCCGATGTTCGCCCTTTCATGAAAATCGCGATCCCTGCGATGCTGACCAACATCGCAACGCCCGTTGGCAACGCCTATGTGACCGCTGCCATGGCCCCCTTCGGCGACGGCGCTGTGGCCGGCTGGGCCATCGTTGGACGCGTCACGCCCGTTGCCTTTGGTGCAATCTACGCGCTTTCGGGTATAGTCGGACCCATCATCGGACAAAACATGGGCGCGCGCCTGCCAGACCGTATGCGGGGGACGCTAACCCAATCGCTTTTTGTGATGACGGCGTTCACTGCCACAGCCTGGCTTGTCTTGGCCCTAACAGCCAACGGCCTCGCGTCGGCCTTCAACGCGACGGGCGAGGCGCGCGAACTCATCGTCTTTTTTTGTCGCTGGCTGTCACCGTTGTTTGTTTTCCTTGGCGCCATGTTCGTGGCCAACGCGGCCTTTAACACCCTCGGCCAACCTCACTATTCCACTCTATTGAATTGGGGCCGGGCGACCCTTGGAACGGTTCCTTTCGTGATGGCCGGCGCGCATTTTGCCGGCGTCAAAGGGGCGCTGGCGGGAAATATGGTGGGGGGCATCGTGTTTGGCGTGACGTCGGTCATCCTTGCGTACCGGCTAGTTGACCGGATTGGTGGCCGAATCACCACGGCACGTCCCTAAAGCGAGATGAATTGGTAACGTATCCACAGGTCTGCTCCCAAATCCGCATCGGCCGATCTAGGAACTTACCATTCCGTAGTTTAGTCACATAGTCATACGACTGATTTGATCTAATCTCTTAATTCGCCCTTTCAGATTTCGGCCATCCGTCGCAGGTCTTCCTTGAGCGCGTTCGACGAAAAAAAGCCCCTGCTACTCAGACTTCGGCAAGGTCTGGTTGATCTATCGCGCCACCAGAAGCGCGCGATTTTGGCGGCGGCCGATTTCGTGGCTCTATCGCTGGTACTCTGGGGCGTGATCTCGGTCCGCTACAACGAATTCTACGTTCCGCCGACGTGGTCAGCCACGCTGCTGCTGTTCGCCGCCCCGCTTCTCACTATCGTCACTATGGCCCAAATGGATCTCTACCGTTTTGTGACCCGCTATCTTGGGTCGCGCGGTTATGGGCGCATTGTTGCGGGCGTTGCCGTCTCGGTATTAATCTGGGCCTTGCTTGTCTTTATGTCGGGCCAGCTCGGTATCCCAAGGTCCGTCGTCATAAGTTATGGCCTCCTCGGTTCGCTCGTTGTGATCGCTAGCCGCCACGCCGTCGGTTGGATGCTGAAGACGTCCGGCATCGTCCTGCCGGTTTTCGCCGACAAGGCCGAGCGCCAACCCGTGATCATTTACGGCGCTGGCCAGATGGGACTCGACCTCGCCACAGCACTTTACCGCGCCCGAAGCCGGGAAGTTGTCGGCTTCTGCGATAATTCACCCTCGCTCTGGGGGCAGTATGTCGGCGGATTCAGGGTGTTCCGCCCCGAGCAGCTCGGCACCACAATCGAGCGCTACAACGTCAAGGAAGTCTTGCTTGCGATCCCTGCGCAGGATCGTAACGAGCGCCGCCTCGTTCTCAAGGAACTTGAGAACTATCCGGTCGCTGTCAAGATTATGCCGTCGCTGGCCGAGATAGCCTCAGGGCGTGTTTCTGTCACAGATCTTAGGCCGCTTGAAGTTGAGGATCTTCTGGGGCGCGATCCTGTGCCGCCCAATACTGAGCTTCTGGCGCGGCACACCAAAGGCAAAAACGTCCTGGTGACGGGGGCCGGAGGATCTGTTGGGTCTGAGCTTGTGCGTCAGGTACTCAGGCAACGACCGCGCCGGCTCGTGCTGCTCGATTTATCGGAAGCCGCGCTCTATGTGATTGCCATGGAAGTCGCAGACTTGGTTGCGGCACATAAGGCAAATGCCGAAAAACCCGAAATCATTTCGGTCTTGGGCTCCGTGCTCGATGCTGCACTTGTCACTGAAACCCTGCGCCGCGCCGACATCGAGACGATTTATCATGCGGCCGCCTATAAGCACGTCCCGATCGTCGAACAGAACGCGGCGGTCGGCCTATCCAACAATATTTTCGGAACTGAAGTCGTGGCCGAGGCCGCAATTGTGTGTGGCGTCGAGCGCATGGTTCTGATCTCGACCGACAAAGCGGTGCGCCCGACAAATGTCATGGGTGCTTCCAAGCGCTTAGCCGAACTCGTCTTGCAGGCGCGCGCCTCTGTGAACCCATCGACGGTCTTTACAATGGTTCGTTTTGGCAATGTTCTGGATAGTTCCGGTTCGGTCGTGCACCGGTTCCGCCACCAGATCAAATCGGGCGGTCCGGTGACAGTCACCCATCCCGAAGTTATTCGCTATTTCATGTCTATCCCTGAGGCGGCCGAACTCGTCATTCAGGCTGGCGCCATGGCTAAAGGCGGCGATGTTTTTGTTCTCGACATGGGCGAGCCCGTGAAGATCGACGACTTAGCGGCTCTCATGATCCGCTTGAGTGGCTATGATGTACGCAACGATGCCAATCCCGATGGCGATATCACAATCGTCTATACCGGGCTTCGTCCGGGCGAAAAGCTGTACGAAGAACTTCTACTCGGAGCCAACACCACAGGGACGGAGCACCCGCGCATTTTGCGTTCCGACGAGCCGGCATTGTCTCCTGCCGAGCTGCAGCGCGAGCTTGGACTGTTAAAGGCCGCCATGAACATGCGCGATGTCGAAACAATCCAAGCTGTTCTAACCCGCACGGTTGAAGGCTACCGTCCAGATGCAGACGCACAGGCCACCGAGAATATACCTGCTGCCGTATGGGTCGCTCCCACCAGGACACTTCATTGAAGGTGCTCTTGTCATTGAAGGTTGATTGGGCCAATGCCATCAGACACGGCTGAGGCTGCAACGAAGCAATTGGTGGTTGTAGGCCCCTCGGCATTGCTGATAGCGCGACTGCGCGGCGGTCTCATCCGCGATTGCATCAGCCGCAACACGCACGTGTTGGCTATGGCGCCCGCGCTGCGCGCCGAAGATGCGCCTGCGCTTTTGTCTATGGGTGCAAAAGTTGAGGCCTTCGTCTTGAGAGATGAGGGCTTTTCGCTTTGGCCAGATCGCAAAGCCATTGGCCTGCTTGCAGCCCAGTTCAAAAAATCGCGGCCGGACGCGGTGTTGACCTTCGGGGCCGTTGCCCCGTTCGTGGTCGCCGCCGCAAAGCGCGCCGGCATCAAGCACATTGTGCTTCTTATCAGCGAATTGCCAGAACGTGCCCGGAGCTTGAAGAGCAAGAAGCTGCGGCGTGCCATCAAGGCCTCTGATGTCGTAATCGTGCATAACCTCGAGGACGAACGACTTATCAGCGAGGCGAGACTCTTGGGCTCCGGCCGCCTGGTGCGTGTGCCGGGCGCTGGTGCCGACATCGCTGGCATGGACGGGCTGGCGATGCCGGATCTGGGACTAAACGGTGGTGAGAATTCCAGCGTTCCCATCGTATTCTTGGTCTGCGCCCGTCTGGACCGGGTCAAGGGCGTGGTTGATTATTTGGAAGCGGCGGCGATGGTCGCGTCAGAAGGACATGCCGCGCGCTTTATTCTTACTGGTCCAGAAGGGTCGGGACGTGGTGCTGTGCAAATGGGTGCGATCAGCCGCTATTCGGCAAGCGTGGAATATGCAGGCGACGCGCGCGACTTGCCGGCCGCGATCAGAGACGCGCACGTCTTTGTCTGTCCCTCGCATCTCGAAGGCATGCCGCACGCGCTTCTTCAGGCGATGGCGGCCGGCCGGCCAATCATCGCCACAGACATCGCGGGGTCGCGCGAGACCGTTGATGAAATGGTCAATGGAACACTTGTGCCATCAGGCAATCCCGCAGCCTTAGCCGACGCATTCCGCAGACTCTTGAAGCACAGGGCGTTGCTGCCTGCGATGGCGCGCGCAAGCCGGGCAAAAGCCGCGCGCGGGTTTGCCATGGCGCATGTCAATGCCCGCATCATGGAGGCTTTGAAGCTGCCGTGACAGAGACACGCGCACAGGAGCGGCCACGAGTTTTGGTCACGGGCGCGACGGGCTTTATCGGCGGGTTCGTTGCTGAGTATCTTCAGGCAAATGGCTGCGATGTCCGTGTTGCATGCCGCGCTGGCGCCTCGCCGGGACTAACTGTGACCGAGCGTGTCACTGCGCCGGACTTCAGCAAACCGTTTGACGCCGATCCCTTGGTTCAAGGTATAGACCATGTGATCCACATCGCGGGGCTAGCGCACGCAACGGCGTCCATTCCTGAAGCGGCCTACATGGCGCTCAACGCCGAGGCGGCCCAACGTTTGGCGTCCTCAGCGCAGCGAGCGGGCGTGAAGCGATTTATTTTCCTGTCGTCTATCAGGGCTCAGACAGGGCCAAGTGCGCCGGGTGTCGTGACGGAAGCGCTGACGCCAACGCCAGCTGACGCTTACGGCCGCTCCAAACTTACGGGCGAGCGTTTGATCACGGAAACACTTCGCGGCACGGCAACGGCGCCAATCCTGCTCCGCCCCGTCCTCGTCTATGGACCGGGTGTCAAAGGCAATATGGGAACGCTGATGCGCCTCGCACGCTCTCCCTGGCCGTTGCCGGTCAAAGGTTTTGGCGCGCGGCGCTCGCTCGTCAGCCGCGTCAATCTAGCGAGTGCTGTATTACATGCGCTTCACTCACCAAACCTTGGCGCAGGTCCCTATCTCGTGGCCGACGACGAGGCACTCACTGTAGCGGAAATCTTGGGCGCGCTTCGCCAAGGGCTCGGCCGCCCTCCCGGCACGTTCAGAGTGCCGCAAAAGCCCATCGAGCTGGCACTGCGTTCTTTCGGCCGCGCCGCCGATCTCGAGCGTTTGTTTGGTGATCTGCGCGTTTCGACAGACGCCCTGCAGTCCACGGGTTGGAAAGCCGCAATGCCAATACGTGAGGGTCTTGCAGCGGCAATTCGGGTTGCGTGATACCGGCTGGAACGTCAACGCTCGATATGGTTGGATGGGGTCCATTGACGCTGGCGCAATACCCGGATTGACCCGGCAGTAGGTCTTGCCTATTTCATGTTCATGAGCGTGCTTCCGATCATCACCATACCCGACCCCGTACTGCGCAAGATCTCGGATCCCGTCGAGCGTATCGATAGCGCCGTCGTCAAGCTGATGGACGATATGCTGGAGACGATGTACGACGCGCCCGGCATCGGCCTCGCCGCTATTCAGGTTGGTGTCCCGCAACGTATCGTCGTGATCGATACGGCAGACGAGGGCGAAGAGCGCAAGCCCTTGTGCCTGGTCAATCCCGAAATTGTGAAGCTCGGATCGACAACCCGGCTTTACGAAGAAGGATGCCTGTCCATTCCCGATGTCACAGTTGAGATCGAGCGGCCGGACACTGTGACTGTGCGCTATATCGATCGCGCGGGAAAGCAGCAGGAAATCGAGGCCAAAGGGCTACTTGCAACAGCCCTGCAACACGAACTCGACCATCTCGATGGTCATCTCATCATCGATTTTCTCTCGCGCTTAAAACGCGACATGATCATAAAAAAGTTCAAGAAGCAGAGCCGTAGCTGACGGCGGCGGATTGTGCCGGTCTTTACGTCCACACGGAAGGAAACTCGGGCGATGCGCATTGTATTCATGGGCACGCCGGACTTCTCGGTCCCAGTTCTCGAAGCCATCATCGCCGCAGGGCACGATGTTGTCGCTGTCTACAGTCAGCCGCCGCGTCCAGCGGGACGCGGGATGGCCGAGACCAAATCGCCGGTGCATCGTGTAGCAGAGGCGCGCGGCATTCCCGTCTCGACGCCGGTCAATTTTAAAGCAGATGCCGATCGCGCAGCTTTTGCCGCCTTGCAGGCGGACGTTGCTGTTGTGGTCGCTTACGGGTTGCTTTTACCGGAGGCCGTCTTGGCGGCACCCCGGTTCGGATGTTTCAACGTCCACGCGTCAAAGCTTCCGCGTTGGCGGGGAGCGGCGCCGATCCAACGCGCCATCATGGCTGGAGATTTAGAAACCGCCATCATGATCATGTGTATGGAAAAGGGGCTTGATACCGGTCCGGTCTGTTTGGCGAAAGACATTGAAATTGGGCCCGAGATGACAGCGGGTGAACTGCATAACCGGTTATCTGAGGTGGGTGCGGCGGCTATTGTCGAAGCGCTTCATCTGCTCGACACGGGCAAGCTCGTGGCGACACCACAGGTCACCACTGGCATCACTTACGCCGCCAAGATTGGCAAATTCGAAACCCATATCGACTTCACGAAGAGTGCGGACGAAGTGGCAAACCACATTCGCGGCCTCTCGCCATTTCCAGGCGCTTGGTTCTCGATTATGGGACCGCACGGCGAGGAACGCGTCAAAGTCTTGCAGGCTGCCCCTAAGGCGGGCAGCGACGCCCCTGGGACGGTCCTAGACGGCGATTTGACGATCGCGTGTGGTAAGGGTGCTGTGCACCTGAAAGAGCTCCAGCGGGCCGGAAAAAAGGCTGTATCGGCGGCTGAGTTTTTGCGTGGTTTCAAGCTTGAGCGCGGAACGCGCGTGACGTAATCGCGGTTAATTTAAGCATACGTTCAGAAGCCGGAGTTCATGTTCGAAGTTAAGGCTAATCTCGATATGAGATGTTTCATTTCGAGAAGGATGTCTGCCGATGTTACGCAAAATTGCGATCTCACTATTGGGTCTCGCGGGTGCCGCTGTCATGGCGGCCGCTCCAGTCGCTGCTCAAAGCTACACCACCAGAATCGAGACACGTCCTTTCTATGGCGCTGTCGTGACGCTTGAAGAAGGTGTGCGCGTTTTTCGCCCTCTTCCGCCCGAGCGGCAGGTGATCATCAACCCGGGCGGGCAGACGCCGCTTAATCTCGGGTTCAACGAGACCAACGTCTATGAACACAGGAACGTCTACAATCACAACTCTGATGATGGCGCGTCCTATCGTTCCGGACGCACCGGAGGCGGGTTCTATGGTTATGCTCCAGGATACGGCCGCGGATACGGACGCTCTCATGACAGCTCTCATGGCCGATCTCATGGCAATAGCCAATCGGGTGTGAGCGGCACGCCTGCAGTGCGCGGTGGCGGTCAGCATTGATGATGGCCGTCACGTTACGTCAGGGTTGAGTGGCAACGGCGCGCGGGCTAGGGAATGAGCCCCGTGACGGACTTTTTAGATTTGAGCCACCACAACCATGCCGCGTTATCGCCTACTCATCGAATATGACGGAACGTCTTTTGTCGGCTGGCAGCAGCAGACGGAAGGCGTTTCTGTGCAGGGTGCACTTAAAGACGCGATTGCGAAGTTCTCTGGCGAAAGCGTCAGCGTCAGGGGAGCTGGGCGAACAGACGCGGGCGTACACGCCTTGGGTCAGGTGGCCCATTTTGATCTAACAAAAGACTGGGATCCGTTTCGCGTTCAAGAAGCGATTAACTTCCACTTGAAGCCGCAGTTCGCTGCCGTGCTTGAGTGTGCTGTCGCTGATCCCGGTTTCGACGCCCGTTTCAGCGCCACGAAGCGCCACTACGTTTATCGCCTGTTATGCCGCCGCGCGCCGCCCATTCTTGAACGCAATCGTGTCTGGTGGCTCAATCACGCGCTAGACGTTCATGCCATGGCTGAGGCGGCCAAGATCTTTGTTGGTCATCATGACTTCACGACGTTTCGAGCGGCGCAATGCCAGGCCCATTCGCCGGTCAAGACAGTTGACGCGATGAGTGTGGTGGCAAACGGGTCAGAAATCCGCATTGACGTTTCCGCCCGGTCATTCTTGCACAGCCAGGTGCGCTCGATGGTTGGCACTCTGAAACTAGCCGGAGATGGCAAATGGGCGGCGCACGATCTCGAAGACGCACTCGCCGCTCGGGACCGCCGGCGGTGTGGACCCGTCGCGCCGGCGTCCGGGCTCTATCTCGCGCGCGTCGACTACGGCAGCAACGCAAGCGATCTCGTTACCGAACCAGACGAGAACGATGAATGATGCAGGCCTTCAGCGCTCTGTCTGGTCAGTGACCATGGCGAGGAATTCCTGCCGTGTCATGGGATTATCACGGAACGAGCCCAGCATGCGGCTGGTGACCATGTCGGTACCGTGCTTATGCACCCCGCGCGTCGTCATGCAATGATGTTCGGCCTTTATCACAACACCAACACCGTCCGGCTGCAAGACGCTTTGAATGGTGTTCGCAATCTGGGCCGTCATCTTTTCCTGGATTTGGAGGCGTTTGGCATAAGCATCCACAACCCGGGCGAGCTTCGATATTCCGACGACCCGGCCTTTGGGGATATATGCGACCCAGGCGCGGCCGACGATTGGCGCCATGTGGTGTTCGCAATGACTTTCAAAGCGAATCCCCCTTAACACAATCATCTCATCGTAGCCTTCGATTTCTTCGAAGGTCTTTTTCAGTATTGCTTCTGGGTCATCGGTATATCCTTTGAAGAACTCTTCAAAGGCGCGCGTCACCCGGGCTGGTGTTTCTTTTAGGCCATCGCGTGTGGGATCATCCCCCGTCCAGCGAATAATTGTGTTGAAAGCCGCCTCGACCTCTGTACGGCTCGGCTTAGTTGTTTTTGTCATTGAGTGCGGGCCTCAAACAGTAGATTTCATCTGCTTACTATATCGACGATACGGTCATGACACATGCCTCTTTGGCGCACCCGGCTTGGCTAGTGCATCGGAACTGACTAGAGACTAGGGTGTTTGAGGGCGGGCTGCTAGCCTCCCATCCTGCGGGGGCGCCGGTGTTTCCTAATAATCTCGACAGGTCCCAATATCCGCTGCGCACGAGGTACTGGGGCATCTTCAACGGCACCCTGGTGATGGCCGCAGCAGCAGCCACGCTCGTCACTCCGGGGACACTCGAAGTCACGTTGCCAATCTGCTTTGCAGGCTTTATCGCCGCCGCACTCGTGCGCAATTCGTACCGGAGCCTAATACCGGAGTTTGGCGCGGGTGCGCTGGTCGCTTTCGCATTTCTCGGCTTTTCGATGCTATCGGCGCTGTGGGCCGCGCATCCTTACGACACACTGGGGTGGGGCTTTAATTCGGCAGTAGCCTTCCTGGGTTGCGGGATAACTGCGCGCGTACTTCTTAGCGAACAACGCCGAAACATATTTCACATCAGCGAAGGATTATGGGTCGGTGTCGCGGCTGGTCTTGTTTATCTCGCCGTCGAGATCCTGACCAATCAGGCCTTCAAGGTTGGACTCTACAATGCTCTGCATCTCGGTCCCGGGGATCTGCGTCCACCGCATCATTTTAGCTGGAAAGCCGGGCAACTCATTTCTATTGTGCCGGCGGACCTGACACGCAACGTTGCGCCGGTACCACTCTATATTTGGGCGACGCTGCTCGCGATCCGGGGAACGACGACGGAGACAATGGTTCGCGCCATAATGTGCGTTGTGTTCTCTTTGGCTGTATTTGTCGTCATGATTTCCGAGAATGAGACGGCCAAACTCGCGATTGCGGCAGGGGCATTGTTGTTTGTTCTATCGTGCTGGAGGCCACAATGGAGTTTGCGCTTGCTCCAAGTTGGCTGGGTGACGATCTGCTTGGCTATCGTCCCGATATCGCTGGCGCTCTACAGAATCAACCTGCACAACGCCCCATGGCTACAGCCGACAGCGCAACATCGCATCATCATTTGGAACCGCGTTTCCGAGGAAACGATGAAGTCACCATTCTTGGGTATAGGGGCGGGCATGACATATTGGAATTTCGACGGCAGCCTTGCTCCCAAGGACGGCGAAATGCATTCGCGCTATTCGCGCGACGCGCACAGCGTATTTCTGCAAACGTGGTTCGAGCTTGGCATTGTCGGCGCCGCGCTCCTCGCGTTAATCGGTTTGGCTGTTCTGCAACGAATCAAACGTCTCGGAACTTCAATGGTGCCGTACGGTTACGCAACATTTGCCGGTGCTGGCGTTACGCTGGCTTCGAGTTGGGGCATGTGGCGCGTGTGGTTTGTCTATATGTTTGCTTTTTCCGTGGTCATATTCGCGATTGCAGTGCGCGCGGGGATACGCTCGGAACGAATGCCAGGGTTGCCGCACGCACTTGTCTGACATTGCCGCAACGCTTCTTGGCAACTCCGCTATTGCGCTGGTGACATTTCAGGCGCCAATGCGACGGCTTTCTTTCGCTGAAGGGCGCGCACCAAGACGTAGAACACCGGCGTGAAGATGAGGCCAAACAACGTCACGCCAATCATGCCGGAAAAGACCGCCGTGCCGAGTGACTGGCGCATCTCGGCACCCGCGCCTGTGGCGTAGACGAGCGGCAGCACGCCGAGAATGAAGGAGAGCGATGTCATGAGGATCGGCCTCAGCCGTGTGCGGGCCGCCTCAATCGCTGCTTCGCGCCGCGTGCGCCCGGCGTCCTCGGCCTGCCGCGCAAACTCCACGATCAGAATTGCGTTCTTGGCCGCAAGGCCGATCAGCACGACAAGGCCGACATCGACAAGGATATTGCGGTCGAGACCGCGGAAGTTGATGCCAATCATTGCCGCGTAGATACACATCGGCACGATCAGGATGACGGCAAGCGGCAGGAGCCAGCTTTCGTAAAGCGCAGCCAGCAGTAAAAACACGAAGACCACGGCCAACCCGAAGGCGAGAGTTGCCGTACTGCCGGCGAGCTTTTGTTGCAGAGCGATTTCGGTCCATTCAAAACCGAAACCGGCAGGGAGTTTCTCCGCGACCAGTTTTTCAATTGTAGCTATAGCTTCGCCTGTCGAGTAGCCGCGCTTCAGCTGCACCTGAACCTCGGCCGCGGGATAGAGATTAAATCGCGGGACACGGTACGCGCCCGTCGCATCGCTAAATGTGGCGATGGAGCCGATGGGCACCATTTCTCCTGTGTTGCTGCGGGTCTTCAGGTTGGCCACATCGCGTAGAGACAGGCGGTAGGGATCGTCGGCCTGCGCCGTCACTCGGAACGTGCGTCCCAGCATATTAAAGTCATTGACGAAGGTTGAGCCCATATAGGTCGAGAGCGTTTCGAAGACGCGGTTAACGGGTACGCCGAGCTGCTCGGCTTTTGTCCTGTCGATGTCGGCGAACACTTCGGGCGTCCGGACGTTAAAGAGCGAAAACGCTTGCGCAAAGCCGGGTGTCTGGCCGAGCGGACCCGCGATACCCCAGGCTGCTTTCTCGAGAGCTGGCAAACCGCGTCCCGCGCGGTCTTGGACATAGCCTTTGAGGCCGCCGCCGGTGCCGATGCCCGGCACGGAAGGAGGCTCAAGTACGAAGACGAAGGCTTCGCGAACTTCGCTCATTGTCTTGCGCAAATCAGCAAGGATGCCATCTTTGGTAAGGCCAAGTTTTAGTCTTTCTTCGAACCCTTGCAAACGTACGAACACGACGCCGGCGTTGGGCGAGTTGATTCGCGTCGCACCATCGAAACCGACGAATGCAACCGCGTGTTCGATGCCGGGGCGGGTGAGAAGGAGTTCGGACGCTTTGCGCACGACCGCGTCGGTCCGTTGCAGCGTAGACCCAGGCGGCAGCTGGAAAACGGTAATCAGATAGGCGCGGTCGAGCTGCGGAATGAGCCCCGTGGGCGTTGCATCCAATTGCTTCTTTGTCAAAAAGAGCAAGCCGCCATAAGCCACCAGCATCAACACGCCGACCGTGATCAATTTTCCCGTCAGCCAGGCATATCCGTTCGCCAGCTTATCGAAGCCCCAGTTGAAGGCCTTGAAAAACATCCTGACCGGCCAAAATAGGTAGTATCCAATGCTATGGACTTCTTCTCCGTGCCGGTGAGGCTTTAAGAGAACGGCAGCCAGTGCCGGTGAAAGCGTGAGCGAAACAAATGCGGAAATGGCAGTCGATGCCGCGATCGTGATTGCGAACTGCTTGTAGAACGTGCCCTGAAGGCCGGTGATGAAGGCAGTCGGGATGAAAACGCCCATGAGTACGAGTGATATCGCGATCAGCGCACCGCCGACCTCATCCATGGTTTTATGCGCTGCTTCATTTGGACTGAAGCCTTGCCGCAAATAACGCTCGACGTTTTCTACCACGACGATGGCGTCGTCAACGACGATGCCGATCGCAAGCACGAGGCCGAAAAGCGAAAGCGTGTTGAAATTAACGCCTACGGCACTCATGACTGCGAACGTGCCGATAAGAGACACCGGAATGGCGAGTATGGGAATGATCGCCGCCCGCCAGGTCTGCAGAAATAGAATGACAACCGCGACGACGAGCAGGATCGCTTCAGCAAGCGTCATCAAGACCGCATCTATCGAGTACTGGATGAATTCGGTCGGATTATAAATTATCTTGAAAGCAACGCCTGGCGGGAAGTTGCCTGACAGTTCCTCCATGGTCTTTCGTACCGCAGCCGCGGTTGCGAGCGCATTCGAGCCTGGACGCTGAAAAAGTACGATGGCGACCGCTGGCTTGCCGTCCAAGAGCGAATTGACGGTGTAGTCCTGCGCCCCGAGTTCGACGCGGGCCACGTCCTTGACGCGGATGATCTGCCCGGTGGGCTCGGCACGGATGACGATGTTCTCAAATTCTTCTGGGCTTGAGAGGCGCCCTAATGTTTTGACGGACAACGTATAGGCGGCGTCCGAAGCTGCTGGCGGTTGATTGATGGCACCTGCGGCAACCTGCAAGTTCGACGCTCTCAGCGCCTGCACAACGTCGCTGCCGGTCAAGCCGCGCGCCGCAACCTTAGCCGGGTCGAGCCACACCCGCATGGCGTAGTCGCGCGCGCCGAAGACCAGCACGTTTCCGACGCCATCAATGCGCCCAAGCACATCTTTGACGTAAAGCGTTGAGTAGTTGGAAATGTATTGCTGGTCGCGCGTGCCGTCAGGAGACGTCATATGCACGACGATCATCAGATCGGGCGACGCTTTACGCACTGACACGCCGAGGCGGCGGACGTCTTCTGGAAGGCGTGGTTCGGCGACCGCGATGCGGTTTTGAACGAGAACCTGGGCTTGATCGACGTTTGTGCCGGGGCGGAAGACAACATTCACAGATAGCAGGCCGTCACCTGTCGAAGCGCTGTCGATGTAGAGCATATTATCGACGCCGTTGACTTCCTGCTCGATAGGCGTAGCGACGGTTTCGGCAATCACTTGGGCCGAGGCGCCAGGATACGTGGCTCGAATATTGACGGTCGGCGGCGCAATTTCAGGATACTCGGAAATCGCCAAGCTTCGTCCGGCGATGAGACCGATGATGGTAATCATCAGCGACAAGACTGCGGCGAAGATCGGCCGTTCAATAAAATAGTGCGAGAAACGCATTCTGGCCGTCCTTGTTCGCTCGACTATTTAGTCACGACTGATGCGATGATGCCGTTGACAGGTGCCACTGTCACCCCAGGCCGCACCATCGGATTGGCGATACCCTCGATGATGATCTTCTCATCGCCTTTGAGGCCGCTCTTGATCACGCGAAGGCCGTCGCTCATTGGCCCAAGTGTGATGGGAATAGGGGTGACGACGTTTTCACCATTGACGGTCATGACAATCTTGCGTGCCTGATCCGAGACGATTGCCGCATCGGGAACGAGAAGGACGTCAGATTCGCCGCCAAACAGAGACAAGCGTGCAAACACGCCAGGCGTCAGAAGTCCATTCTTGTTGTCGAAGATGGCGCGTCCGCGCATCGTTCCCGAACGCTCGTTCATGGCATTGTCGACGAAGTCCATTTGGCCTTCATGGCTCCATTCGGTCTCATCGGAAAGTTTCACACGTACCGGGTTGGCGGTGTCGCGCGACGACGGGCGTTGCCCGGCGAGAAAGAGCCGCGAATAGCGCAGATAATCGGCTTCCGAGACGTCGAAGACAAAATGGATAGGATCGAGCGAGACGATCGTTGCCAGCAGCGTCGCGCCGGCAACGCCACCACCGACCAAGTTGCCTGCGTCGACTTTCTTGTCGGAGATGCGGCCCGAAATCGGCGCGCGGACTTCGGCCCATTCAAGGTTGAGCTCGGTGGATTTGAGGTTCGCCTTGTTGGCGAGAAGCTGAGCTTCCGCGCCGCCCAAACTAGCCTTGCGCTGATCGAAGACTTGTTCGCTCATAACTTTGGACTTGGCGAGGGGCTCGGCGCGCTCAACTTCGGACGTCGCGAGTGCGACCTGGGCCTCCTGACGGGCGACGTCGGCCTTCGCGACATCGACCGCGATCTGGAACGGCCGTTTGTCGATCGTAAACAGCAGATCTCCGGCCTTTACCAGAGTTCCGTCCTTGAAATGCACCTGTTCTATGAACCCGGAAACGCGGGGCCGGACGTCCACCCTTTCGACAGCCTCGAAGCGTCCCCAGTATTCGTCCCAGTTTGTGATCCGCTTAGCGAGCGGCTGGGCGACCGTTACGGGGAGCGGCGGCGGCGCATTTTGCGCAGCGGCACTCGAGGCGAGGGCCAATAGAACGGAGGTGGCAATTGCAAGACGGGCGTTCATTCGATCTGGATCCTGAAAGAGCGCTGGGTGCACGCGGCGCGTGCCATAGAACTGGGAAGTGATCGGATCACTTTCGCGCAGCCCGGTTGCCAGTTCAATTTGATTGAACTTTATCACTTCCAGCCCCGCTCTGACACCGCCAACTTTGGCATGCCGATCTGTCCCAAGTCGTTGCCGAGGGCGCCGGGTTGCACCTCGCGCTCGTGCTGCCGGTACTGCTTGCGCTGGCCGTTAAATGGGTGTCCGAGGATACCGGACCTCGCCTGAGCCAGCCGTTGTGCCGCTACCCAGCCTTCTGTAGCAGCGCGACCAAAATACCACCATAGATTGTTGAAAAGTATGAAATAGCATCCATAAAGTAGAATTACGCATTTCAATACACTTTTAAGTCTAACGGGAACATTGCAAGGCGATGCTTCGCAGGGTGGGCCGAACAAGGACGGTGTTTGCACGCGTCCCGAGAAATTCAGCAGCTCGAAGGGTCTCGTTCGGGATGGGTGCCGCCTCGGCTCATCTGGCACCAGTTCAAAGCTTCTCCCATGTTCGAAGAGCGGATATCCGCCAACTCGCGCGGGCGCTCGGATCGTTGCGAGCTAAATTTCAAAGACACGGCCCGGCGACGGTCTCGCTGGGCCGTTTGTTTTTCTAGACTTCGAAAATGTGTAGCGCTGAGGTGCTGCGCGCGTCGCGCGACAGGGAGAAATTCGCATGCCCAACAATTCCGATATTTGCCATTCGGCAATCACTGCCTATTGCCGTTTTGATTACAAGAGAAGGAGTATTTCTCGAACGAATTTTTGCCATTCTAACAGCGCGTTATGCGGCTGGGGAGACTGCGCTTGTAAAGCGCATTCGGAATTGGGGGACGCAAAATGTGGACGGCAACGTTTGTCGACCTGATCGTTATGCTCTTGTGGCCGGTCGTATTGACAGCTGCCGCTTGGGTTATCGCCATCAAGGCATTGGCTGAGCGCGATGAGATTTCCGACGTCGTGGGAACTCTGACCCGGCAGAGCAGTGTGGCCCGCCAGAGCAGTTTGACCCGGCACAGCAGTGTAGAGAGCAACGCGAGGCGGGCAGACGTTTCTCCACGCCGTGGCAATTTAAGCGCGATTGCAAGCGGCGATGATCGCCGGACGTCGGAACGGCGCGCACCTCTGAAATCGACCGCACCAATGATGGCACAGGCCTCTCTGCGAACCGCGCTCTCCGTCCTACTTGCCACAGTTCTGATCGCCGCCGCAGCGCTGCCCGCGCACGCTGGCCGCTTCGAATTCGATCCGCGCCGCACCGAGGTCCGCTTCGTCTACAAGATGGCTTACACGACACAGCGCGGCCGCTTCACCAAGGTCAGCGGCACACTCGACTACGACGAAGCCGCGCCCGAGAAAACCAAGGTCAGCGCTTCGATTACTGCTGCGAGCCTCACGACCGGCGAAGCCCTGGTCGACGACGAACTCAAAGGCGCGGCGTTTTTTAACGTCAAGGCCTCGCCCGTCATCGCCTTCAAGAGCCTCACTGTTAAATCGCGCTCGGCTACAGTGGCCGACGTTTCGGGCGAGATCACCGTCAACGGCATCACCAAGCCTGTGACGCTCAAAGTCAGCCTCAAGCCGCACGACGATCCGGCGCTCAAGCATGACGCGGGCGCAAGGCAGTTTATCGCCACGACGCGCATCCAGCGCAGCGCGTTCAACATGACGGATTATCAGTCGATGGTCGACGACGACATCGATATCGAGATCGCTGCGATTGTAAGGCCGAGGTAGCGTGTGTCGGACGATTTGGCCGCTAGCGAATTGAAGCTGAATGTCGAAGCGGCGGAACGGTGTGCCGTCCGCTCTCTGGTAGAATTTGTACAAGGATCGGGCGGCACGGTCACTGGTTCTCTTGCGCATAACTGGAAGATCGTATCCTTGGATTGTGACTACCGGAATCGTTTCGCGAGCGCACGCCGGGGCGCATTGGCGCAGGTTTGCCGCCGCGCGGTTTCCCGCCAGCGTTTTGAAAACTTAAAAGACGGAAGCGGAGCAGACGTGCGCCGGGTTCTGCCTATGTGAAAAAAAGTACGGTCACACGTCCGCTCCACGAAGAACTGGTGTCAAGTTTCTGCGCCGCCACTTGGCTAGGAGGCTGCTCTCCACGTGAGCGTCTCACCTCACGCGGACGGCGGGTGCTATTAGGCTCGCCGTGCATGGCGGCGAACCAGCAGTTCATCCCGGACCCGGCTTAAAGCGATGCCTCGCCTCAAGCCCCGTGTAGATCCGGTTGAAGTGAGTATCGCACAACAAATGCGCGCGGGGATCAGTGCGCGCGGAATTCTTGAGCGAGAGGGTTACGAGGGTCCGCAGCGAATAGATATTTTCAGCAGGGGCGCGTTAGGGATGATGTGAGTGGGCAATCGGAGGCTCGCGGGATTCGCGGCAAAAGCAACGGCGAGGTTGGTGGACGATGTGCGCGCGGCTCTCAACTCTCGTCATCCCGTCGCCGCTTGCGCATGCGCTGGCGGAACCACGGACGGGATCCACGCAAGACTCCGCATAGCGTTGCTGCTCCAGGCCCCATCCTCGTGCTGCATCTGATCCGCGAAGAACAGCGATCACTGGACAGTGGTCCGGAATCAAAACTTGACGTGGACACAGCGCACTCTCTCCGTTCTTATCCCTGAAGCTTGTCGTGGGTCCCGGCCTAGTCCCATCAATGTACATGCGTGCATTGATGGCGCCGGGATGACGGAAATTTTGGACAGCGGCTTTGTTGCGATAATCGAACGAGCGGCCGCCCCTCACACTTCTTTATGTTTCCGCCCCTCCCCCGGATCAAGTTCGGAGCCAACCCTCTCCCCGTTCGCGCGAGACAGCGCGACGGGGAGAGGGAGAAGTGGCGGTTGCCTCAAGCCGTTCGCGCGCAGCGCGTCCGCCACGACGGCTCGCCTTCAGCAAGACTGGGAGCCCGCATCCATGCGGCGCAAAATCCCGCAAGGGGACTTCCAAGTGGTCGCGCTCGGCCCGAGTGAAGGGGGCGAAGCACTTGCGCCCTACCGACGCCTTCGAGATTTTGCATGCGTCATGATAGAAAATCAAAACTTCCTCCGCACCTCCGTGCGGATGCCGAAGTTGTCCTCGGCGCCCTCGACGATCTGATAGGTGGCGTCGGCCCGGAACAGCCAGGCGCGGTCGATGGGGATCTGATAGCGCGCACCGAAGGCGTACTGCGGGCTCGAAGCGCCGATGCCGTCATCCTCGAAAGGCTGGACGGTCGCCACTTCGAAAACGATCTGCTGATCGAGATTAAAGAGATACTGTATGCCGATCGCGCCGCCCCAGGCGTTGGAGCCGGTGTCGTCGAGTTTGGGGTATCCGGTCAAGGCATCGGTCTCGAAGTTGATGCCGACGTTTTTCAAGATTCCCGCGCCATTGCCATCGACAAGGGGCTTTGGATCGCCAAAGCCGACGAAGAAATTCGCATAAGGTAAAAGCGTGCTCGGCAGCCACGTGACGAGGCTGTTCTCGGAAATAACAGCAAAGCCGTCGCTATCCTTGCCGGCGTCGCGGCCCCGGCCGTTGTCCTCTCCGATGTTCGCGAACACGCGCGTCGAGTTCGATAAGGTGTTGGCAAAGCGCCGGGTGTATGCGGCCGTGAAGTAACACGCCACAACGAAGATCGCGTCGGAGTGCGGCAGGTCCATCGCCAGATAATGGATCTTGCGCTCGACGCCGCCAATAACACCGAGCGCTTCGCCGAAGTCGGCCTGCGCATGCCCCGGCGGATGCACCAGCGGCACGAACA
>JANOKW010000423.1:0-10093 GCA_031419475.1 Hyphomicrobium sp.
TCATCAACGGCGGGATCGAAACGTTGGACGCGGCTGAAGCGCATCTCGGGGCTGTCGATGGCGTGATGTTGGGCCGGGCGGCGTACCAGGATCCCTATATTCTGGCAGAAGTTGACCGGCGCTTTTTTAGCGAAGACGCGAGCATTCCATCTCGCGGCGATAGCTTGCGCGCATTGATGCCCTATATTGAAGCGCACATCAGGGCTGGCGGGCGGCTGTCAAATATCACGCGTCATGTGCTGGGGCTTTATCACGGACGTCCGCGCGGCCGCCTGTTCCGCCGCGTTTTGAGTGAAGGCGCGGTGAAGCCAGGAGCCGGCATTGAAGTGTTGCGTGAAGCCATCGACTCCGTTGAGGGTTTCCGGGAACACAAAGAGGTCACGGCCGCTGCGGCCGAGTGAGTAGGTTTTCATGGGACTAACGTTCACGGCCAGCGGTATTGCACTGCTCGGATTAGTCCTCGCGCTCGCTGGCGGGGTAACGGGGTTTCTAGCTGGCCTTTTGGGCGTTGGCGGCGGGGCTATTCTCGTGCCCGTGCTCTATGAGCTTTTCACGTACCTCGGCGTCGATGAAGCCGTGCGCATGCATATGGTGCTGGGAACATCGCTCGCCGTCATCGTGCCGACAGCGCTGCGGTCGTTTGCGGGCCACCACGCGCGCGGCGCCGTCGACATGGAGGTGTGGCGGAGGCTGGCGCCGTGGGTTGCATTCGGCGTCGTACTTGGCGTGCTGACGGCGAAGTTCTCGAGCACTGCCGGTCTCAAATGGATCTGGATTGCGGCCGGAACCACAATCGCAGTGAAGTTTGCGCTTGGGCGCGACGACTGGCGGCTTGGCAACGCCTTGCCGGAAAGTAAAGGTTTAGAGTTTGCCGCCGTGGTCATCGGCATCGTTTCGGCCTTGATGAGCATCGGCGGCGGTATGTTCATCGTCTCGATGCTCGCGCTTTACGCGTTTCCAATCCACACGGCGGTGGCGACGTCTGCGGGATTTGGGCCCGTGATCTCTATTCCCGGCACGCTTGGATTCATATGGGCCGGATGGGACGTGCCGTCGAGGCCGCCCTATTCGCTTGGGTTTATCAACTTGCCGGCCGCGTTGCTCATCATGCCAACCAGCATGCTCGCCGTGCCGTTCGGCGTCAGAGCCGCGCACGCATTGCCCAAACGCAAACTCGAGATTGCGTTCGCGGTGTTTCTGACGTGTGTTGTGGCGCGGTTTTTGTGGACGCTGTTGTAGCTCTTAGCGAACCTACACCGCGATCTTCTGATTGTACTCGCCAACTTCCGGGAAGCGCGCCAGTTGCTGGTCAATGTCCTTGAAGATCAACTTCATGTTGGCTTCGGCCGTCGGGCTTTCCACGACGACCACAAGCTCCGGCTTGTTCGATGAGGCGCGAATAAGCCCCCATGTGCCGTCTTCAAGTACGACGCGGACGCCGTTGACGGTGATGAGTTCGCGGATTTTTTGACCTGCAATGCGGCTGCCGGTTTCAAACTGGCGCTTGTAGTGTTCGATCATCTTGTCGACGATGCCGTACTTCTTTTCGTCATCGCAGTGGGGCGACATCGTCGGCGAGCCCCAGGTCTTCGGCAGTGCGTCACGCAAGTCCGCCATGGTCTTGCCGGGCGCGCGATCGAGCATGTCGCAAATGGCAAGAGCTGCGACGAGGCCATCGTCGTAGCCGCGTCCCAGTGGCGTGTTGAAGAAGAAGTGACCGGATTTCTCGAAGCCAACAAGCGTTTTGTGTTCAAAATTGTAGCGCTTGATGTAGCTGTGGCCGGTTTTCCAATAGGCGGTCGTGGCGCCGTTGGCGATGAGCACGGGATCGGTCGCGAAGAGCCCCGTCGATTTTACATCGACGACGAATTTTGCGTTTTTGTGAATGGCCGAAAGATCCCGGGCCAGCATCACGCCAACTTTATCGGCGAAGATTTCATGCCCGTCGTTTGCGACCACGCCGCAACGGTCTCCGTCGCCGTCGAACGCGAGGCCGACGTCGGCGCGGGTCTCTAAAACTTTGGCCGAGACGGCGCGCAGCATTTTCATGTCTTCAGGGTTCGGGTTGTGATGCGGGAAATTGTAGTCGAGATCGGTGTGGAGCGGCACGACTTCACAGCCTGCGGCTTCAAGCACTTGCGTTGCGAAGGCGCCGGCCGTGCCGTTGCCACATGCCGCGACGACTTTCAGTTTGCGCTTGAGTTTTGGGCGATCGGTTAAAGACGCGATGTAGCGCTCCGCCATGTCGGGAACAAAAACGTAGCGGCCGCCAGCTTTGGTCTCAAACGTGCCGCCGAGGACGATCTCTTTCAGTTCCGTCATGTCGTCAGGCCCGAACGTCAAGGGCCGTGACAAGCCCATCTTGATGCCGGTCCAGCCGTTATCGTTGTGGCTTGCAGTCACCATGGCGACGCCTTCGACGTCGAGCGCGAATTGGGCGTAGTAGGCCATAGGTGAAAGCGCGAGGCCGATGTCGTGCACTTCGCAACCACCTGCCAAAAGCCCTGTCATCAGGGCCTGTTTCACTTGCGCCGAGTAGGATCTGTAATCGTGGCCAACGACGATGCGCTTTGGCACGCCGCGCCGCGCGAAAAGTGTCGCGACGCCCATGCCAACGGCATTGAGCCCCATGAGGTTGATTTCTTCAGGGAACAGCCAGCGCGCGTCGTATTCGCGGAAGCCTGTTGGTTTGACCAAGGGAAAGCGTTCGAAATCGGCGGTGTTCGGCTTCAAGTCCGCGCGCGGCTTGGGAATCATGGGAGGTCCCTCGTTGAATCGTTTGGCGGAATGTAACGGGTTCTCGGGCGGTATGGAATGTCCGCGCGGGACAATTGTTCCATAACATTTGCGGGCCTTCAAGGCTTCAAAAATGGCAGGCGTGTGACTCTTTATTCGTGCAAGACGAGAGAGTTGGCGCGCATTTCGACGCGGGAGAGCCGCCCGAGAAACGACATTCCGAGAAGCGTCTTATGGAGTTTGCCTTGTTCGGCAACCGCACCCTTGACGTTGCGTACGGTAATATCTCCGATTGTGATACTGGCCAAGGTAACGGGCGCAACCTTTGCCGTGCCATTGGCTGTACGCACGCCCTGGGTAAAGTCTGACGACTTCAAGTATAATCCCGCGCGTTCTGCATCTTCATAGGTGAGCGCGACGAGCGTTGCGCCAGTGTCGACCATGACGTCGATTTCGTTGCCGTTCACTTCGGCTGCGGTCTCGAAGTGGCCGCCGCTATTTGCAGTCAATTCCACGTCGCCGCCGGAGTTTGAGCTGCCGGAGCCGGAGACGTTTTCCGCGTTGGCTAATGGTTGCTCGGGCAATTTTACGTCAGTGGCGTCGGCAGCACGTTCAGCGGCGTGCGTGGCAAACTCGGAAAGTGCTTCGCGGTGATTGATGGCATAGACCGCTCCAAACATGACGGCGACCAGAATGCCGATCGACGAAAAGAGACTTTTTGAGCCCGAAGATGATGACATTACGATAACCCGCTCGAAGACTATTGGACCTGGATCGGGCCCCATCACTCGCGGAGCGTCATAAAATCTCCGGACAGTTCATAAGAGCGCAAACGTCTTAAGAAACTGATACCAAGCAAGCTTTCGTTAAGACTTCCGGGAGCCGCAACAAGCGCTTCTAATCCGTCAATTTGGATGGGTCCGACGGACAGAGTGCGAACGCGGACCGGGGCGGCATACGCTGTACCATTTGCCGTTTCGACAGGCACGCTATATGTCAAAGCCGATAGGTCGATGCCGGCCTTTTCGGCGTCAGTCTGGCGCAACAGGACAACCGCTGCACCGGTATCGACGAGGAAGTCGGCGGCGCTGTGATTGATATTTCCTCGTGCCACATAGCGACCTTCAGGATTGCGCCGGATGCGAACGGCCTTTGGTCCGTTGCCGGCTTCAACTTCTTTCTCCTGAGAATTGTGGGCGGTTGCGGCCAACAAGCTTTGAAGTGACACATGATTGATGAGGGGGTAGGCGAGGGCGCAGAGGAGCAATGCGCTAAGGCCAGCGGGTAGCATCAGCATGCGCGTCGTGATTTCGATGCGCGTTCTACGCGCGGTCGCGACATAGACAACAATGAGAAGTGCGATAGCGCCGCCTGCAAGGAAAAATTCTGGCGGAATTTCCGCAACTGGTGGCGTGCCAAGAAAGAGCACCGCAAGAGCACCGAAGATCGCGAAGATCAAAGTCAGCCATAAAATCATGCGCGACGTCCCGCTGCTACGATCGTACCGGCGGCGACTTGCGAGAGGTCAATTCCGCCATGATGCGCCGGCGCTCTTTGTCCGGCATCGACGACCATCGGGCAATCTCGTCAATAGTTCGTTTGCATCCCGAACATTGCTGCGTTTTTAGTTCGATGACGCAGATTTTGATACAGGGCGTTTCCACAGTGCGTTTCCATTGTCTCGCCAAGTTTGGAATGCGAAGTTTGGCTTATCATGGCTGTCACTTAGGGCGCAGGGCACGGCCCGGCAACGCGTCACATGCGCTGGCCAGCCGCCCGGTAGGGTTGGTCGGACCCATAAGGCGAGGCTGCCTTTAAGCGCGGTTGACGTGTTGACCGTGGCAGAGTGAGATCTGCGCCTTTGTGGCGTTCCTGACCAAGCGGTTGCAAGGGCGCCACAGCGTCGAGAACGCGTTGCTTGGGTAGCGTCACAGTTACTTCCGTGCCTTTGCGGAGTTCCGATTTGAGTGTGAACGTGCCGCCGTGCAGTTGAATGAGATTTTGTACGATCGGCAATCCGAGGCCAGTGCCGCCTTCGGCTGTTTCGTGGGCAAGTGAGCCTTGCCCGAACGCCTGCATGACGCGGGGAATTTCATCTTTCGGAATGCCGGGTCCTGTGTCTTTGACCGACATTCGCAATCCGCCATCGGCAATGCGCGCAACGGTCAACGTGACCCTGCCACCCTTCGGCGTGAATTTAAGTGCGTTAGAGAGCAGGTTGAGGCAGATTTGGCGCATGGCGCGCGGATCGGCCCAGACTTGCGGTATATCCGCTTCAAATTCTTCGATGAGTTGCAGTCCCTTAGCGTCGGCCTTGAGTTGGACGAGGCGCTCGCAGTCTTCGGCAATGTCGGTTAGCCGGATCGTCTCTTCATGCAGTTCGTAGCGGCCGGCTTCAATGCGCGACAGATCGAGAATCTCGTTGATGATGTGCAAGAGATGGCTGCCGCTCGCATAGATGTTGCGAGAATAATCGCGGTAGGTCTCGTTACCTATCGGTCCGAGAATTTCTTTTTCCATGACTTCGGAGAAGCCCATGATGGCGTTCAAGGGCGTTCTCAGTTCGTGGCTCATGGTTGCCAGAAAACGCGACTTGGCTTTATTTCCAGCTTCGGCGCGGCGCCTTGCTTCGTCCGAAATGGCCGTTGCTTCTTCAAGCTCGGCAATGAGACCGTCTTTTTCGGCGCGGAACTCGATCATGGAGAGCGCAGTCGAATGCAAGCCTCGCGTTAGGTAGATAAAGAACAAATGGATGCCGATCGCCATAGAGGCAAGAGCATAGTAGAAGGGATCGTGCAGCAAGAACAGCCGCGCTGAAACCGCAAGCGTCATGGGAACCGTACCGACGAGGAACAACCAACGCACTGTCGAGGCAAAGGTCAAGCGGATGGCCAGAACAACCATCAGCGTTGCAAAGATAAAGACATGAGACGAAAAGTTCGCTTCGTTCTGCATGGCGCCGACGACGCCAAATCCAATTAGAGCGAAGCCAGCGAGGACCATGCCATTGAGGCATTCCAGAAGCAGGAAGCGGCGGCGTTTCTCTGCGACGATGACTTCGGTTCGTGGCAGCGTCAGCAGCTTCTTGCATTGGACGTACATCAGCCACTTGGTCAGAATGACCGCCGTGATCCAAAGCCCTGACTCAGCGCCCGTTGCCCAAAACATCGAAGCAATTGAAAAGATGGTGCAAAGCGCCGGCATCGCGAAGGGAGCGCTGATTTCGTTACGGGCGAACATAGCCAAGAGTTCGTATTCATATTCCGGCTTTATGTCGCTGCCTTGGGTCAATCGCTCGCGATAAACCCTAAGATCATCGGATTTTTTGGCCCGGGTTGGGCGCTGGGGACGGCGCTCCGTCATGTCGGCGGTATCGACATTGTCGTTCATTGCTGTAGCCGCTATCCCAGTTATACCCACCACGCCGGTCATGGCATGGTTCCGTTCGGTTAATTTGAGGGCAATTCACTAACTTAGCGTTTAATAACGCTGCAACTTTTACGGACAGGGAGTAGATGCAAGGCATGCGACGCGACGTGGAGCGCCAACTGGCTAAATGGATTTCGGCAGCCATACTCGCCATTTTGGCGGCATTTCTTGGTCAAAAACAGCTATCAACCAGCAAAGATTATGGTCCAGCTCCCGCCGGAGTTACGGGCGTTGGCCGTGCGATTGATGGCGATAGCTTGCATGTTGGCAACAGCGAGGTCCGGCTTAAGGGCATTGATGCACCTGAGGGACGGCAATCATGCACCCGGGGCGGCGCGTCATGGGATTGCGGAAATGCCGCCCGGGATGAACTGCGCCGGCTGATTGGCAAGGACATGGTCACGTGCCAAGTTTCGCAAAAGGATAAGCACGCGCGTTTGCTGGCGAAGTGTTCGGCCGGTGGCAGGGATATGAATTCAGGAATGGTTGCCTCCGGTATGGCCGTTTCATATGGCGGGTACCTTCGTGAGGAGGGCGACGCAAAGACCAAAAAGCGCGGACTTTGGGCTGGCGAGTTCCAAAGCCCGCGCGAGTGGCGTCATGAACGCGGCATCGGTCAATAATCAATGGAAGAGGCGCTGGGCCATGCGGATCATTGAAACAAAACGCGCTCCAAACCCGCGCCGGGTGCGCATTTTTCTAGCCGAGAAAGGAGTAACGGTTCCTTTTGAGGAACAGGATTTGATGACGGGCTCGCTGAAGTCGGCCGAGTTCACGCGCCTCAATGCATGGCAGCAAGTTCCTGTGTTGATTTTCGATGATGGGCGGCGGCTGTGCGAGACCGTGGCAATCTGCCGGTATTTTGAGGAACTACATCCCAATCCGCCGCTCATGGGTTGCGGCCCGATAGGACGCGCCGAGAGCGAGATGTGGCAGCGGCGCGTTGAACTCGGCCTTTTCCATCGCGTGGCCCAAGTGTTCCGTCATCTTCACCCGAAGATGGCGCACCTCGAAGTGCCACAAGTCGCCGCTTGGGGCGAGGCCAACAAGTCTAAGACTGACGCTGAGCTGCGGCTTCTCGACAAAAGACTGGCAGAGACGCCCTACATTGCCGGGGCAGAATTTTCAATCGCCGATGTCACCGCGCTTGTCGCGATCGACTTTATGAAGCCGGCGCGGCTTGAGCTCCCAGGCGAATTGTTCAATCTGAAGCGCTGGTACAATGACGTTTCGCAACGGCCAAGTGCGGGCGCCTGATGTACGGACGCGCCTTTGACGAGTGGTCTTGAGACGAAAACCCACGAGTGGGTTGATGCCAGTTAAGTGCAGGGCTGAATATCTTGACTTACTTGCAATGCTCCAATCGCCTTTTGCCAGCGCGGTCGATCGGCCTGTTGCTCGAGGTCGTCGCGAATGTAGCCGAATTCAAAACCGGCTTTGGCCAATGTGCCAAGCACTGTATCGACGGGCATCGACTGGGAATTGACGGAGGCCCAGACGATGGCCGCGCGCTGGCCCGAGGCACAATACGCAAGGACTGGAGCCGGCAGCGACGTCATCGCCTGACGTGCAGGGAAGATCACGCCATCGGTGAACAGGCTATGCTTTTGAGCTGGAACATGAGCGTACGCCATGCCGACTTTGTCACAAAGGCGCCGGGCCTCGTCCGATGAGACCTGAGTTTTGGTTTCGTCATCGGGAAGAAAATTCAAGACTGCACGGAAACCCTGCGCGGCGATTGCGTCAAAATCCTCGGCACTTAGGGCTCTGGCGACGGCGAATTCTTCTGTTATTGGCACGACATGCGGCATCGTATTGTGAGGTCCTGAAAGGGTCAGCTTGCCTCGATAAGTGGTTGAAAGTGTTGCCTACCGCAAGCCCTACTGCGGCGCAAAATGAAAAAAAATACCAAATTTCGTGTTGACATACGCTTCAAGCAAAACAATTGTCCTCAAATGGTCCAAAGTTAGAAACGTCGTTCTTTCCCCTGGAGACCGAACGTGCTCGATGAAATGGACGTCAAGATTTTGCGCATCCTGCAGGAAGACTGCACGCGGCCTGTCGCCGAGATCGGCAAAGAGGTTGGCTTATCGACCACACCTTGCTGGCGCCGTGTTCAAAAGCTTGAAGAAGCCGGCGTCATTAAGCGCCGCGTTGCGCTACTTGATCCGGTCAAAATCAATGCCGGCGTCACGATCTTCGTTTCGATCAAGACCGATCACCATTCTCTCGCATGGCTGGAAAAGTTTCGCAGTGCCGTTGCGGATTTCCCGGAGGTCGTCGAGTTTTATCGCATGTCGGGAGATGTTGACTACTTGCTTCGTGTTGCCGTGCCTGACATTGCCGCTTACGACTCGTTTTACAAGAAGCTCATCTCGCGTATAGAAATCGCTAAAGTGTCGTCGGCATTTGCAATGGAGCAGATGAAGTACACGACCTCTCTGCCGCTCCAGTTCGCGCAGACGTCGAACCAGGCGAAAGCAGACAAGGTTGAACACTAACGCGCAGGTTCACTCGCATCGTCAGGCCGGCTTCGGTCCAAGCCGCGTTATGAGGCTTGAGGTGTCCCAGCGGCGCCCGCCGCGCTCCTGGATTTCGGCGTAGTAGGTATCGACCAATTGAGCGACGGGGAGTTGCGCATTGTTGCGATGTGCTTCATCGATGCAGATGCCGAGATCCTTGCGCATCCAATCAACCGCAAATCCGAAATCAAACTCCCGCGCGTGCATGGTGTTCCAGCGGTTCTCCATTTGCCACGACTGTGCGGCGCCTTTCGATATCGTATCGATGACGGCGGCAACGTCGAGTCCGGCCTGTTCGGCAAAGTGGATGGCTTCCGACAAACCTTGCACGATACCCGCGATGGCAATCTGATTGACCATCTTGGTGAGTTGCCCCGCGCCGGATGGGCCGATGCGCTTGGCCATTTTGGCGAAGCAACGGATCACGGGTTCGGCCGTGTCGAACGCGGCGTCGTCTCCGCCAACCATGACGGTCAGCGTGCCGTTTTCCGCTCCTGCTTGCCCGCCGGAAACGGGCGCGTCGAGAAAGGAGATACCCTTGGCTGATGCCACGCCCGCCAGCTCGCGCGCCACGTCAGCGGAAGACGTGGTGTGATCGATGAAAATGGCGCCGGGCTTCATGCTGGAAAATGCGCCATCGGGCCCGGCCGTCACGTGTCTCAGATCGTCGTCGTTGCCGACGCACGAGAAGACGAAGTCGGCATCCCGGGCGGCGTCTGCCGGAGTTGGTGCGGCACGCCCCGTTCCGTAGGTCTTGAGCCAGAGATCGGCCTTTGCAGTTGTTCGATTGTAGACGGCGAGGTCGTGGCCGCCGCGTTTGAGGACGTGACCGGCCATAGGAAACCCCATCACGCCAAGACCGATCCATGCAACCTTTGCCATGTCTTGTTTCTCCTGCTGGGCGCGGATGACCGAGATGGTCTTCTAATCGATGCGCGGCGCGACGCAAAATAAAAGGGAGGAGCCGGCAGCTCTTCCCCTAAATGAATACTGTATGGCCGACTATAGAGCCTATCGCAGGTCGTAATCCCGGTTCCAGCTCCAGCGTGATGCGCCACGTGCAGGACGGGCGCTCACCGTGCAGTACACCGAACCGGCGCCAGCGTCGCAGCTCACCTGTTTTTCGGTCGCCATGCGCCAGCGGGTAAAGCGCTCGCCATAAAGGTGTGTGACTTTCGACTTCCAGGCGTCGATCGCCGAGCTTTTCGCGCGCCATTCGCGCACGTGATAGGGCAGGTAATCGCTTGCGTAACTTGCGCGCGCTTCGACGCGACGTAGGTTGTGGTGTCCGCCCCAGCCGTCACCACGGTGACGGCGGCGCTCGAAATTGGTGTCATCCTCATCGTCATCGCGCTGAGCATGGCGGGGCGCGGGCTTGTCGTAGCTGTAATTGTAGTCCCTGTTGG
>JANOKW010000424.1:0-5810 GCA_031419475.1 Hyphomicrobium sp.
ATACTTTAGCCCCAATAAAACGGGATAAATTCCCATATCGGATGAAGCGGGATGTGTCCGTTAACGGTGTAGATGATGCGTGTATGTCTAACACGAATGGCATTTTTTGCGGGCACAGCTCTTATGTGCGTGCCGCTACCCGCATTTTGGTCGCAAGCTCAAGCGGGTCAGCCCGTGGTGCTTGAAGTTTCCGAAGAGCTGCTGCAGGACGGCGTTGACGCGTTGAGAGATCACCGCCGTGATTTGGCGCGCCATATTTTTCAGAATCTTTTGGTTTCGCATCCGCGGTCGCCGGCAGCCCGTAAAGCCGCATTAGAACTTGCCAAGCTCGATCAAGGGTCAAGCAGCGCCGGTTCGACCGGCGCCAACGGAGACACATCCAGTGAGCGGCCGGATGCAGAAGGGGCGGAGCAAATTCGCAAACTTCGTTTCCGTTTGGTCAGCGAAGTTGGAGATCGCGTCTTCTTCGCCGAGAGTAGCGCAGTGATCGGCGGGCGTGCGCGCGCCATTCTTGAAGCCCAGGCGCGCTGGTTGAAGCGATCTCAATCGATTGGCATCACGATCATCGGCCGCGCCGACGATGGCGGATCAAGTGCGGACGCGACGGCGCTCGCGCATCAAAGGGCCGAGGTGGTCCGTGCCAAGCTCATTGAGGCGGGCATCGCCAGCGAGCGCATAACAATAGAATCGCGCGGCAATAGGGATCCGGTTGCAACGTGCCGGACGGCAATTTGCCAGGCGCAGAATCGCCATGCCGAAACTCTACTGAAATTTGCCGGGAATGGCAGCGCAGCGAGCGGGCTAACCGGCACGTCAGGGGCGGTAAAGCGCGGGGCGGAAACGCGCGGGACGGAAGCATTGAGTAGCGAATCTTTCGGTGACGACTCCGTGGGCGCGGACGTGGGGCACGGCACCGGACAGGCATACGCGCGCTAAGTGCATCGGCCACAATTGCCGAAAATCCGCTATTAATGGGAGGCATCAATGGGATTTGTAACGGCGCCGCCGCGTGAAATCTGCCGATTAACTGTGCGTGATGCACTGCGTGCATTGAGAGCAGTGCAATAGCCCTGTAGAATAATATCATGCGGTTCCCACACTAGCTGCGAGCAAGGACGTTCAACGACATGAGTTCGGCCATGAAAAACAAGACGGGATTTGGTTTGAGCACAGCGCCCGCCGTGACGCTACTCTTGCCACTACTGGGGTTGGTCTTGGCTGGCGGGGCGTTGGCGCAGCAGGCGCCGGTTCAAGAACCGAAAGCGGCGCCATCGGTCGCAGCTGCCCCGGCCAAGACCCAAGCTCCGCCCCAAACTCAGGCGAAGTCCTCTCAGCCAACAGCTGGCGGCGACGCCGGTCTGAAGGCGCGCATTGAAAGCTTGGAAGAGCAGCTCGTCGATATGCAGGTTGTGGTCGGCACACTTGAGAGCCTCGCCAAGCCGGGCGGCACGTCAACTTCGCCCGCTTACCGCGCTGCTGCTGGCGGCGATGGTGGCCGGGTCGACGGCCTCGAAAATCAGATTCGGACTCTCACGGCGCAAGTTCAGCAACTTTCCGATCAAGTCCGCACGCTTGGCGGCACACCGAGCCGTGCAGATGCCGCGCCTCCTCCGGCTTCCCGTCCGGTGAGCGACTTCGGATCGACAACAGTGAGCGAGAGCGACGCGATCAGCGGCATGATTGCGGGCGATACTCCGGCTGTATCGTCAGGTCCGCCTATTCCGGACGCTGGCGGCAGCGGAGTGACGGGGGCTGGTGCGCCGCCGCCCGTAACCACAGCGGCCCTTGCTCCGCCGGGCGATGGATCGAATCCCAAACAGCTTTATGAAACCGCATACGGTTACTTGCTGCAGCGCGACTACGGCGCGGCCGAAGCGGCGTTCGACGATTTCCTGAAGCGGCATCCAAGCGACTCCTTGTCGGGGAATGCTCAATACTGGCTGGGAGAATCGCATTTCGTGCGCGGTCAGTACAAAGCGGCTGCAAGCGCTTTCCTCAAAGGCTATCAAACCTACGGACAGAGCCAGAAGGCGCCTGACAGTCTCTTGAAGCTCGCCATGTCGCTCGACCGGCTCGGGCAGCGCGATGCCGCTTGCTCGTCATACGCAGAGCTCAACACCAAATTTCCCAATGCCGCTCAGAGTGTTAAAGCGCGCGCGCAATCGGAGCGCCAGCGCGTCGGATGCCCGTGAAGTGAGCGACGCACCGGCTCAGCCCCTGGATGGGCGTGCTGTAGCTCCAATTTTCGACACGATTTTTGAACCTTATCGTCACGTCGTGCTCGCGGTGTCGGGGGGCGTGGATTCCATGGCCATGATGCTTCTGGCCATGGACTGGCGCGCATCGCGTCTGACGTCGGCACCCGCAGAAAAAGTGCCAATCTTCAGCATTGTGACTGTCGATCATGGATTGCGGCCAGAGTCGGCAAGCGAGGCGGACAGCGTGCAAAGGGTTGCTCGCCGGCTTGGTCTCGCACACGCAACGCTCGTGTGGGAAGGGCCAAAACCGGCGACTGGAATTCAGGCCGCAGCACGAGCGGCGCGTTATCGCCTTATCTTCGAGCACCTCGAAGCCCAAGGCACTGACGTCATGGCAACGGCGCACACGAGCGACGATCAGGCTGAAACGCTCTTGATGCGGCTGGCGCGCGGCAGTGGCGTCGATGGGCTGGCCGGCATTCAGCAAGTCAAGCAGATTGGGCGCCACACGGTGCTGCGCCCGATGCTTTCATTTGCAAAGATCGATCTCATCGCGACGCTGCGAGCGAAAGGCGAAACCTGGATCGAGGATCCAAGTAACGACGAGCAACAGTTCGAGCGGGTGCGATTGCGGCAAATGCGGGAAAGCTTAGAAGCGGCAGGACTTTCAAACCAGGCACTCGCTTTGAGTGCCCGTCGGCTCGGCCGGGCGCGCCAGGCTCTCGATGAGACGGCCATTTATTGTGTCGAACAGGCTGGCGATCGAATTCGCATCGACGATCTAGGATACGCGGAATTCTCATGGTCTTGGATATTGAGTTTGCCGGAGGAAATTAGGCTTCGAATTCTCACGCGGCTCATCGCATCTCTTGGCAGGGGGGAAGTCCCGGTCTCACTGAGCGGCTTGGAAGCGATGACGGAAGGCAACGGGTGGAAATCTCCGGCGGGGCACTCTCTCGCAGGTGCCGTGTTCAGTGCCGGCAAGAAGCCTGACACCATTCTCATTGTGCGTGAGACGGGCCGCAGGTCCCAACCGTTGCCAACCCTTGACCTCAAATCCGGTCAAAGGCGTGTATGGGATCGCCGATTTATGGTAGTTAATGCCGCGCTGCCGGCCAGGGACTTCCGGGTTTGCGCTCTGGGTGCCGAAGGTGTCGCGGCCGTTAAAGCGGCCCTCAAGAGAGAAGGCAGGATGCTGCCCCCGCACCCGCTGACAGCCATGTACGCGGTTCCTTGTTTCCGGGACGGTGAACGGCTCGCGGCCGTGCCGCTGTTGAACTATTTCGAGAGCGGCAGCTTGCCACACGAGGTCGAAAGCTCTTTTTCGGCCCACCCTTTTGCGAGACGAGAGCACTTTACGGGTTAATGAGTATTCTTCCGGCCGGCCACGGAGACAGGGCACGTAGATTGCATCCCTATGGCAAGCGGCCGACCTACGGCAAGCGGCCGTTTGTAGTCGTGATTATACGTGGCAAATCAGCGATTTTGGCCTCGGCTGGACCTTCGGCCCGCACGGGGTCTTAATCTAGCATGGCTTGCTTGTTTACTGAGGCTCGGCAACCTATGTTAACGCCTACGCCATTAGACTTAGGGTTGGCATCCATCCAGCCAGCCGTGCGTCACTATACGTCTCATCAGGACCTTAAATGAACCAGAATTATCAACGAATTGCGATCTGGGCTGCAATGCTGGTGCTGGTTTTGGCGCTGTGGAATTTGGCGAACAGCACCACCCAGCCGCGCAAAGGCGCTGATATCGCCTACTCAGAATTCCTGGAAGCGGTTGAAAAGGGCACGGTTTCCGAGGTCGTTCTGGCCGGTAATCGCATAACAGGAACGTATCGCGACGCGGGTGCCGCTGGCGCGAACTTCTCAACTTTTGCCCCGGAAGATGCGTCACTCGTTGGCAAGCTGCGCGACAAGGGCGTCAAGTTCCGCGCGCGTCCCGCAGACGACGAAATGCAATCCATTACCGGGATCTTGCTCAGTTGGTTCCCCATGCTGCTCTTGATCGGCGTGTGGGTGTTCTTCATGCGACAAATGCAGTCGGGGTCTGGCCGGGCCATGGGCTTTGGCAAGAGCCGCGCCAAGTTGTTGACCGAACGCCAAGGCCGTGTGACGTTTGATGACGTTGCTGGCGTTGATGAGGCCAAGGCTGATCTCGAAGAGATCGTAGAATTCCTCCGCGATCCGCAAAAGTTTCAACGCCTAGGCGGGCGTATCCCGCGCGGCGCGTTGCTCGTTGGGCCACCCGGCACCGGTAAGACGCTGATTGCACGCGCGGTCGCCGGCGAAGCCAACGTCCCGTTCTTCACGATTTCGGGTTCGGATTTCGTTGAAATGTTCGTCGGCGTGGGCGCCAGTCGCGTGCGCGATATGTTCGAGCAAGCGAAGAAAAACGCGCCCTGCATTATCTTCATCGACGAAATTGATGCGGTTGGACGGCATCGCGGCGCGGGTCTTGGCGGCGGTAACGACGAGCGCGAACAAACGCTCAACCAGTTGCTTGTCGAGATGGACGGCTTTGAAGCCAATGAAGGCATCATCATCATCGCGGCGACAAACCGTCCCGACGTTCTCGACCCTGCGTTGCTGCGCCCGGGGCGTTTCGACCGCCAGATTACCGTGCCGAATCCCGATGTCGGCGGGCGCGACAAGATCTTAAAGGTCCACATGAAGAAGGTTCCGTTAGCGCCGGATGTGGACCCGCGGATCATTGCGCGGGGGACGCCTGGGTTTTCGGGTGCCGATCTTGCAAATCTCGTCAACGAGGCAGCATTGCTGGCGGCGCGGAGAAACAAGCGGCTGGTCACAATGGCTGAGTTTGAAGACGCCAAAGATAAGGTCATGATGGGTGCTGAGCGCAAATCGATGGCGATGTCAGAGGAAGAAAAAACATTGACGGCCTATCACGAGGCGGGTCATGCCGTTGTTGGCCTTTCGGTTCCTGAGGGCATCCCGGTTCATAAGGCCACGATCATACCGCGCGGACGTGCCCTTGGCATGGTGAAATTCCTGCCAGAGGGCGACCGCTATTCCATGAAATTCATCGAATATACGTCGCAGCTGACGGTGGCGATGGGCGGACGTGTTGCTGAAGAATTGGTATTTGGAAAACAGAACATTACATCGGGGGCTTCGGGAGACATTCAACAGGCAACGGCAATGGCGAGAGCTATGGTCACGCGCCTGGGCTTCTCGGATGATCTTGGCACTGTCATGTATGGCGACAACCAAGAAGAAGTTTTTCTCGGCATGTCGATGGGCCGTCAGAACACGATATCAGAAGCGACTGCCCAGAAAATTGACGCGGAAGTCCGTCGGCTCGTCAGCCTCGCCTACGAAGACGCACGCAAAATCTTGACCGAAAAGCGCAAACAGCTCGAAGCGGTCGCGCAGGCGCTGCTTGAGTTCGAGACGCTAACCGGTGAGGAGATTAAGGGCTTAATGGCGGGAAATCCCCTCGTGAGGCCAACAGATGACGATAGCTCAAAAGGTTCGGCTGGATCGGCTGTGCCGTCCACGGGCCGGACGGTGCGACCGAAGGGCGAACCGTCGGGCGGTCTGGAACCACAGCCTCAGAGATAGAGCGTAGCATTAGTTGAACCAAACA